>CAILUI010000053.1 GCA_903837355.1 uncultured Victivallales bacterium | reverse complement strand
GGGCCACCCCGGGCCAACTAACCCGAGGACGTCAGTCCGGTCAATGGGATCGCCCGCCGGAAATGCAAACCGGTTCGATCCTCCCCTCTCCCCAATCGGATCCCTCGACACCCACCTGCCCAATCCGGGGCTGTAGTAGCGACGGCCCGCTACTACACCGACGTTCGCGGGCCGCACGTTCCGGCGCCCCAGAGACCAGGGGGTGCCGCGAGTTCGGGGGTGCCGGGGTTTCGGGTGTGCTGTCCCTTCCATGGCACCAAGATAGGATGGTGCGCATGCCTTGGCAAGCATGGGGAGTGCGGCGGCCCTGGATGCTGCCGTGCTGCTACTGCGGCAGAAGGCGGTCGTAGACTTGCGCGTATGTGTTCCCAAGCCACGCGAAGAAGGAGTGTCCGTAGAAGAAGCATCTGACAAGCAATCCCAGGACTGGTGCGGCCACTGCCTTCGAGAAGAGGATAGCCGACACCAGAACGGCCCAGGCAAGGAGGAACGTGGCCTTGAGAAGCCACGCACACCGGAAAGTGCAGGGCATTAGCGCCCGCCAGTGTACGCGGAACCAGACGAAACCGATGGCCGCAACCCCCAGCACTACGAGCAGGAATGACAAGAACCACACTAACCGCATCAGGGACACATGTGATCTGTCGGGAAAGCACCGGAAGGGCAGTCTTACATACATGAACTCATAGAACTCCCGCGAGTACAGAAGCGCGACAACCACCCCCATGAGGAGGTTCACGCCGACATAGCGATACAGAGTGTGATGCACGCCGGACTCGCGCGGTGCGGTGGACATTGCTCCGTCCTTCGCCTGTTCGCCAAGCTGCCCGATGAGCCAGAACCGCGGCAGGGGCGACTGCTTGCTCAAGAGACCCGACTTGCTGTGTTCGTCCCGCTCCCCGTGCCCTGCGCACAAAGGTCCCGCGTGGTGCGTGTCAGCGACAGGCGTCGCGGGGGCCCTGCTGCCCAAGCTGGGCTCCACCGCTCCCGATCGCATGAAACGCGCTCCCGCTAGTAAGAGACGAACAGATCGACGGTTGCGGAAGCGGTCGTGGCGGCCCCGTGAGGGTAGGTGATGGTCGTAGTGTACCCCCACGAGACAGACGCGCGCACTTCCCCGTCGCATACGAACTCCAGGGCATACGTGTGGGTCGCGCTCCCTGCGGTGGCAAGGGGGTAGATCGTCCCGGGGAAATCGTACGCGCTCGCTGTCTCACGGTATGCATAGTCGGGACCTGGCGTGGGAGCGACCATGCGTTGCTGCCAGCCGGAGTGCACACAGGGACAGCAAGACGCGCTTGGGGTGAACCTCATGACGATACCGGCTCCCAGATACGTAGGGTTTCTGAGTTCGCCGATCTGCCCCCCGGGGAGTCCTCCAGGGATCGCCCCTGATGCATCGGTGATGAACGGCTCAACCCAGCCTGCCGGAGTGGTCAGATTGGCATCGACGTAGGCTTTGACGAGCGCGATATCGCCCACGCGTACGGTTCGCCCGCTACACGTCCGCCAGATGGGCCTCGAGTTACTGAAGCGGGTCTCTACGTCATTGCTGTCGGTCAATGACGTGTTATACCCGTAGAGGCCCACAGCGTCGAAGCTGCCCAGTGCTGAGTTGCGGACGAAAGCCTGGAGGTTGATCCCGCCATCCTCCCCAATCGGATCTCGGCTGGTCCACCGCCCCAGACCCGGGCTGTAGTAGCGACGGCCGTAGTAGTAGAGATCGGGACCGGCGGCAGAACCGGGCAGACGGGCTGCCTCGGCGGGCTTGGTCGGGAAGCGGATGGGGTTGGTGTCGGCCGGGGGGTCGGGGGCGACGAGGGTGTTGCCGAAGGGACCGTACTCGTAAGTGGCCAGGACGGCAGCGGTCCCCGCATCGACGAGGTCCATAGCGGTGAGCCGTTTGGGAGATCCGGCCGGCGGCCGGCGGCCAGCGGCTCAGCGGCGCGTGCGCGCCTGGGGAGCTTCGCCCTCCAAGGGCAAGCGCCCGTCTTTCGCGCCCTTTCGGGGTTCCATCCTGACATGATCGGGCGGCCAGGGTCGGCGGAGGGCGGCGGCGGACCGATGGTGGCCACGGGTTGGTCCATGCACAGAGCGTCCCGCAGGCAGGGGTGTGGGTGTTCAGCGCAGGGCTTCGATGGCGGTGGCCACGCCTTCCTTGACGGCGAAGACGGCGTCGGGGTCGGGCAGGATGCGGGTTGAGAAGCGGCCGCCGGCGTTGGGGATGGTGACCAGGTCCTGGGCCGTCGCGAGGGCGGTCGCGGCGGCGGCGGTGTCGCGTCCGGCGGCCTTGGCGGCAGCGATGCGTTCGCGCAGCAGGTAGAGGTATTCGTAGTCCTCGGCGCCTTCGCGGGCCTGTTCCAGGCGCACGGAGGTGACCGGGCCGGGGTGGCCGATGGGCGAGCCTGGGTAGGCGAGGAAGCCATCGCCGTTGGGGTAGCGGACGTAGTACGACTCGCCGGGTTGGCCGCTCTGGTGAATGTAGGAGTGCCAGCCGAATTCGTAGGGGTCGTAGGTCAGCCAGTCGACGCCCCAGAACTCGTAGGCGTCGGCGCCGTATCTGAAGCAGTAGTGCGGCAGCAGGCGTTCGACGGCGGCGTAGGGGGTGTCCGTGCACATCTGGCCATCGGTGGTCCACCAGACGCGGGCACCGCCCTGTTTGAGCTGAGCCAGTTTCTCGGCCGGGACCACGCCGTAGTGACCGACGCCCCAGACATTCAGGTAGCCATCCCACTCGGGTTGGTGGTGCCAGGTGCTGCAGTAGACGGGGATGGCCGGATCGACGTCGTGGATCATGGCGCAGAGGGCTTTCATCTGCTCGCGGATGTGGGGCTGGTTGTCGAAGGGTTCATCGGAGATGTAGAGCACGCATTTGCTCGCCCAACCTTTGGCCTTCATGTGCTCCCAGTAGACCTTGAGACACGCCTGGTAGGCCTGTTTGAACTCCGGGCGCAGGACGCGGCGGTCGACGCCCTCGTAGGGGTACTTGCCTTCGTAGGGGGCCTGGCCGAAGCGGTCGGCGGTCGGGTGGCCCCAGCCGAAGCCGTAGAAGAACCAGGGCGTGTAGGCGTGCGGCATTTTCAGTTCGTCGAAGTAGTACGTCGCGGCCTTGTCGAAGGCGGCGAAGTCGGCCACCACCTGGCCGTTTTCATAGCGGATACTGGGTTCGGGGCGGATCGAGTCAGGGCAGACCCGGTGTTCGGCCATGAAGCGCCAGAAGGCCTGGCGGGTCTCGTCGGGGGACTTGCCGGGGACCTGCCAGAGGGCGCCGTCCTGGCGGCAGTCGTAGATCGCCTTGAGGTGCATTTCGTCGGGTAGGGCGAGGTCCCAGACGTGCACGGTGAAGGGCAACTCGGCCACCGGCTTGCCGGCGGCGCTGAAGCGCACGGTACCGGCATAGTCTCCCGGAGCGGCGTCCTTGGGTACGGCGAAGGTCACCCAGACGGGTTGGGTGGCGTCAGCGGCGAGGTCGAAGCTCTGCCGCGGCAGGATGGGATCCGGCCACCAGCCTGGCCAGCCGTCGGAGGCACCGTCCGCCCCGGGGAACTTGCGGTGCCAGGCCGGGCTCTTGGAGCTGTAGTAGTTGGTCTTGCTGTCGATGGGGACGTAGCCGACCACACCGATCGTGAGGTCTGCCAGCCGGGCGCCGCCGGGGCCGACGGGCGCTTCGACGCTGACGGTCACCTGGGCCAGCGCCTGGGGACTGCGCAGCGCCACCTGCAGCGGTTCGTGCTCGTTGCGCGCGACGGTGATCCGGGCTGGCGGCACTGCGACAGGCGGGGTGTCATCGCGGAAGACCTTGACGACGGCGTTGACCGGCCAGGCCAGCGGGCCGCTGACGGTTGCCGGCAGTCTTGTCTGCAGGGCGCCGAGGCGGGCGGGGACGACCTCGGTGAGCAGGACGCCGTCGTGCTCGGCGGTTCCCGTGGCCAGCATGGTCAGGTGGAGTTGGAAGGTGGCGATGTCCGGCGGCATGCTGAAGAGGCCGCTGAGGAGGGTCCAGTCGGTGTTCCCGGCGATGGCGGGCCCGATGCTGGTATGCTGGCGGTCTTTGCAGAGCTCGCCCTGGGCATTGCGGTAGTGGGCGTGGAGCTGGAGTCCGCCGACCAGGTTCTCGCACTTCAGCCAAGCCGAATAGAGGTAGGTCTTCTCGGGCAGGACCGGCACGTCTTGACGCCAGCCGGTCCAGGCTGGCTGGGAGTCGGCCGGGATGACCAGGCGCGCGCCGCGCTGGCCGAAGAGTCCGGGGGTGCTTGTCGCCATCTGTGCGCCGGCGGGGCGCTGGCCCTCGGCGCCGCCGGCCCAGGCGTCGGGCAGGGCCTCGCCCTGCTCGAAGCTCGGGTTACGGACCCGGTTCAGCGGGTTTTCCAGGAGGCGGGCGTACTCAGCCCGGGCGATGCTGGTGATGGCTTCGTGGGTCTCGCCGCCGGGAAGGGCTGGGTTGGCGGCATACTGGCGGGCGCCGGGCTGGCCGGCGGTGGCCGGAGCGGGCTTGCCTACCTGGAAGTACACGTGGAGCGTCTGCCGCGTGCGCGGTTCGACGCGCTGGCGGAAGAGCAGGAGGTCGCCCAGGCGGTACGACTCCAGCGGTTGGCTGCCGGCCATGACCCGGACCGCGCTGGCGTCGACGCGCCGGTTGAGGCGGGCGACGGCACCCGAGATGTCGACGGCTGTGAGGCCGCTGTCGAGGGCCTGGTCGCCGAGGTTCATGGCATGGACGGGGAAGCGGAAATCCCAGCCCTCGGTGTCGGCGCCGGTCGGCCAGGGCGCCGTCGCCCCCAGTTCCTGCTGGAGGGGGATGAGTTCGGGCGGCAGGGCGCGGGCTGTGATCGTGACGGCGGTCGCGTCGAGCAGCGTCAGCGAGACGTCGTCGAACCAGGCCGTTCCGGTGCCGCGCAGGACGGTGCCCAGGTCAGCGGTATCGGCATCGGCCGGTGCGGTGAACTCGGTGCTGACTTCCTTCCAGTCGTACGTGCCTTCGCCGCCGATGAGCATGGGGCTGATGATCATCATGTTCTGCGCGTTACCGACGTGGATGTACCAGCCCGTGTCGCCCTTGACACCCTCCGCCTTCACCCAGGCCTGCATGCGGTACTTCGCCCCACCGACGATCTGGATGCTCTGTTGCCGCGTGGCGATCCAACTGGCCTCGGCAGTGGCGGCGACGACGGTCTTCAGGCAGCGTTTGCCGGCGTGCGGGGTCTCGGTGACCCAGAAGGTCCGGTGGGCGTCATCGTTGCTGTCGTGGGTCCATTCGCTGGGGACGTCGCCGCTGCCCTCTTCCAAGCCGCCGTTGCGCAGTCCGCGGGCGGCTTTGAGGAAGTCGGCCACGGGCCAGGCGGCGGGGTTGTCGACATAGAGGTAGAGGGTGGCCTGGCCGCCGGCCGGGCACTCGACGGGAACGAAGAGGGTACTGCCCGCCGGCACCGGTCCGCGGCGGACCGCTTTGCCGTCCGGCCCGCTGATGGCCCAGAGGAACTCGGCGCCACTTTCGGTGCAGAGGCGGAGGCCATCGGCCAGAGAGCCGGCCAACGGCACCTGGCCCGGCGCGTCGCCGACCGGCAGCGCCACTGACTCGCCGACCAGATCCCGCACGCCGGGGTTACTGATAACGATGGGGAAGCGTTGCCGCCAGAAGCCGTCGTTGCCGAGATAGAGGTCCTGGTGCCAGGCCGGGGCGGCCCAGCCGGTCACGGTCGCCAGCGCGAACAGCAGCATTCCGAGCTTCATGGTCCCTCTCCTTGCCGGTCTCTCGCCTTCATGGGTTCGCCGGATGGGCGCAGGCGAGCCGGTCGTCAACATGGCCCCACTTGTCTGCCGTCGCCAGTTGCGGCGCTGATGAGGGCTGGCCAAGCAGATGGCGCCGTGGGGCGCTATCTTGACGAGGAGCGCGGCCCGCCGGTGGGGTGTGACGGAACCAACTCAGAGGGAGAGACCATGTGGAGTCGCCGTAATCGCTGTTTCACTGCCTTGCCGGTCAGTCTGCTGCTGGCGCTGGCGTTCGTAGCACTGCCCTCCCGCGGCCCGGCTCAGGAACCAGCGCCTGAGGCTAGTCTCAGCCTTGGCGACCAAGCGGGGGACAAGGGGCTGCGGATCCTCACGGAGGAGGTCGAACAACGGCTGGAGGTGGTGACCCGGGGCGGACGCGAGGCAGTGGTCAGTCTGCCCGCCACCCCCGGAGTCGCCACCAGTGGGTTCATGTACGTCGTGGCCACCCAGGAGGCGTTCCGAAACGGCGCCATGCCAGGTCTCGCGATCAGGGTCGAGTACTTCGACGCGGGGACGGGAACGATTGACTTCCAGTACGACTCGAGCGACGCGCTCATCCGCCTCACCCGCGAGGCGGTCGGCGCGTTCAAATCTGGGAAGCCGATCTATCTCGAGGACACGGGAACCTGGAAGACGGTGACGCTGACGGTTGCGGATGCCCAGTTCAGCGGGCGCTGCCACGGGGGCGATTTCCGCTTTACGATCCCGGCCGGCGGCAGCTTCGCCGTGGGTTCCATGGTCGTGACTGCGGCGGTGACGGGGCTGGCCGGCGCCCTGCCGCGGTTGCGGTGGCGCCACCAGGAGACGGCGTTCCCCACCACGGATGGCGTGGTCGCCGGGTACACCGTTGCCGAGTTTGGGGCCAAGGGCGACGGGGTGAGTGACGACACGGTGGCGTTTCAGATGGCGCTGGACGCCATGGCGGCGGCGGGCGGCGGCACGGTGTTCGCCCCCGCAGGGCGGTACGCGCTCCGGGGCAACCTCACCATTCCGGTGAGTGTCACCCTGCGCGGCGAGTGGGCTGAGCCCACGCCGGGGCGGCCGCTCGTGGGCACGGTACTGCAGGCCTATGCGGGGCGCGGTCGTCTGGACGGCGAGCCGTTCATCAGTATCACCTACTGTGCCGGCTTGAAGGACCTTGCCATCTGGTACCCGGAACAAGTCGCCGACGCGATCGTGCCGTACCCGTACTGCATCAAGGACGCGAAGGGGTTTGGTGACAACTACACCATCGAGAACGTGACTCTGGTCAATCCGTACCAAGGCATCCGCTTTGGGCCGGATTTCAACGAGTTGTTCTACATTAAGCAGGTCTACGGCACCCCGCTCGCGGTCGGGCTCCGGATCGAGAACATCTCCGACATCGGGCGGATCGAGTGGGTTCGCTTCAACCCGGACTTCTGGAGCGACAGCGGGCTGCCCGGCGCTCCCGCCAAGGGCGGCCCGCACGCGCAGTGGATGTATGCGAACGGCACCGGGTTCCGCCTGTACCGGGTGGACTGGAACTACGCCGCCTTCCTCGACATCCGCGGCTACCGCACCGGCATGGAGACCTTCAGTTCCGACAAGGGGGCGCCCAACGGCCAGGTCTACGGCAGTTCGTTCACGGGTTGCCAGACCGCGCTGCGGCTGGTCGAGACGCTCGAGCCGGGTTTCGGCTTCACGCACTGCGTGTTCGAGGGCGAGGTCGGCATCCAGACCGAGGCGGCGTTCAGCGCAGCGCTCTTCTGCCATAGCTGCACGATCCAGGGTAGCAAGGCGGCGGCCAGCCTCGGCGGCAAGCGCGCGTCGGCGACGCTCTTCCAGGACTGCAGCTTCGCCGGCACGGTCACGCGCCAGGCCGGCAATGCGGTGTTCCTCGGGTGCGCCTTCAGCGCCACCGGCGGCGACCACCTGGTCCTTGAATCTGAGGTCAACGCTGCCAGCGTGGCCGGCGCGCGGTTCGACGGCCCGCCGCGGTTCGTCAACCGCAGCGCGTCGACGTTCGTCACCCTGGCCGATGAGCCCCTGCCTGCGTCCAGACTACCGCGGTTCGCCTATCCGGGCACGCCGGTCCACACCCCGTCCCGCGTCGCGCTTTACGTGGTGACGGATGCCGCCTTCGGCGCCAGGAAGGATGGCACGAGCGACGACACGGAGGCGCTGCAGCGGGCCCTGGACACCGCAGCGAGGGATGGTGGTGGGACCGTCTTCCTGCCCGGTGGGATCTACTGTGTACGCGGCCATCTGAGCGTTCCGCCCAACGTCGAGTTGCGCGGCGTGCATGACGTGCCGCATCATCCCATGGGCAAAGGCAGCACGCTGGCGCTGTACGCCGGCCGCGGCGAAGCCAGCGGCGCGCCCGCCATCGTGCTGCGGGAGCGGAGCGGCATCCGCGGCATGACCTGCTACTACCCCGAGCAGAGGCAGTTCAGCGAGGTGCCCTATCCGCCCACCCTCCAGGGCCGCGGCGCGGGTGTCTATGTCATCAACACGACGGTGATGAACCCGTACTTTCTGGCCGATTTCGCCTCGTATCGCTGCGACGATCACTATCTGGACTTCGTCGCCGGGGCGCCGTTGCGGACTGGCATTCGCGTCGGCGCCGGAGCGCGGAATGGTCAGGTGCGCAACGCCATGTTCAACCCGCACTACTGGTGGCGCTCGCCGTACCCGGACAGCCTGGCCACGGTTCCCGGCAATGACATCTTCAAAGCGGCGGTGTTTCAGTACGCCAACCTCGAAGCCTTTGTCTTCGGCGATTGCGAGAACGAGCTGCAGTTCCAGAATTTCAACTTCGCGGCGCGCATCGGCCTGCACTTTATCACGGAGAACGGCAAGGGGGCCAGCGGTCTGGTGCTCGGCCACGGTACCGACGGCTCGCTGGCCGGGATCGTGTTCGACGGGCTGGGCGCCGCGGGGCTGACCCTGGTGAACACCCAGTGCGACGTCTACAACCCCGACCGGAGCAGCGTGCGCGGTTACTTCGAGACGGGCCGGGATTTCGCCGGTGAGGTGACCCTGTACAACACCAGTTACTGGGGCGGGAACCCGCAGTATTCCGTGCTCGCGCAGGCTGGGACGATCCGCTTTGAGTTGGGGCACTTCAATCTCTACGCCGCGCACCGTGCCGCGGGCGGGCGGATCGAGCTCACCAATGTGTACCTCGACCGGAATGCCGGCAGCGACCCGGCTTTCGCGCTGGGCCCCGGTGGGTCCATCCAGACCCGCGGCTGTCTCCTGGACCAGCCCTACGCCACGGGCGGAACCGTCGACTCGCGCTTCGACGCGCGGTCACGGGATTGTGTGCAGCTTCCCGACGACGCCACGACCATTGCGGTCACTTTGAGCAACCCGCAGCAGATTGCCGGCCTGTCACTGATGGAAACCGGTGCGGAATCGAACTGCGTTCCCGTGACGAGGGCCGGCCGGGCTGCCTGGGTGAGCCTGAAGGAGCTTCCCGGAAAGACCTATTTCCTGTACTACAGGATCGAGTTTCCCGGTTTCAGGGACGGCAAGGCGCCGCAGGTGAAGATGGCGGTCGATTACTTCGACGAAGGTACCGGCAGTTTCGACGTCCGCTACGATTCCAGCGACGCCACGATCACCGTCTATGCCGCCACCCCTGGCGCCTGGAAGACGGCGGGACTGTTCCAGCTCACGGACACGAAGACGTGGAAGACCTATGAGTGTACCGTCAGCGACGCGGTGTTCGCCGGTCGCTGCAACGGCGGGGATCTGCGCTTCGATGTCACGGGCGCCAACGTCCCGCCGGCCGTGGGCTCGGTGCGGATCAGCAGAGCGGAGTGAAGGCTGGAGCCGCCGGCTCTGCCGACACGCTATGGAGGGCGAATCCTGCTGGCCAGCAGGACCTGCGTGCAGGCGGTGAGCCGTCCCCCGTCGCCAGCCTCTGGCCGGTGGCTCAGCGGCGCGTTCGCGCCTGGGGAGCTTCGCCCTCCAGGGGTCGAGCAGACTTCACTGAGGCGATATCGGCCGCCGCCATAGCATCTTGACAGCAGGGAATGGTGATGCTATGATGCGTTTTCATGAGAACGACGGTCACCATCGACCGAGATGCAGAGCAGTTGCTGCGGGATGCCATGCAGCGTAGCCGGAAGGGCTTCAAGGCCACGCTGAACCAGGCCATCCGGAAGGGCCTTGGCGGCGCGGCTGGCGGGGCGGCCGCGGCGCCGTTCACGGTCAAGGCGCGGGCACTCGGGCTGCGAGCGGGGATCGATAGCGCTCGGCTCAACCAGGTGAACGACGAGTTCGAGGTCGACGCTTTCCTGGAGACGACGAGGCGCCTGCAGCGGGAGGTCGACCGTACGCCGTGATCGTTCCTGACGCCAATCTTCTGCTTTACGCCTATGACAGCGCCTGTCCCTTCCACGCGAAGGCTCGACGTTGGTGGGAGGCCTGTCTCTCTGGGAACGAGTCGGTCGGCCTGACGCATCCGGTCATCTTCGCCTTCGTGCGGCTCGGGACCAGTCCCCGTGCCTTCACAGATCCGATGACGTTGCCCGAGGTGTCGGACCACATCGTCTCCTGGCTGGCGCGGGGTGTCACTCAGGTCATCGAGCCCGAGGCGGACCATACACACCGCGTTCTGGAGTTGCTCGTGGCCGCCGGTTCGGCGGGCGGCAACCTGGTCACGGATGCGCAGATCGCCGCCATTGCACTCGTCCACCGCGCGGTCGTGCATACGGCCGATCGCGACTTCCTGCGCTTTCCGGGGCTCAGGTGCCTGTACCCCTTGGACAAACGCTGAGCGGCGGCAGGAGCCACAGCGAGTTCCCGGCAGGCGCGGGTCACCACGATAGCGTCTGCCCGTAGCCTCTGCCGGAGAGCGTCTGCAGGATGGCCCAGCCGCCTTCGAGCGGCAGCCAGGACATGGATGCCTCTGGCCACTGGGTCCCTCGGTGCACCGTCTCCCGGAGTCGCCGGCTCACGGTGCCGGGACGAGGGTTACCGACTTCAGACTGATGGCGTGCCAGGGCGTCTTGGGGTCGGGCCGCACCGTGACCGTCTGGCGACCGGCGCTGGTCACCTCGACCGGGCCGGCTGGGAACGTCCGATAGGTACGCCAGGAGCCGGTCTCTTCCGACCTCATGCCGAGTTCCTGTCCCGCTACCGCGATGACGAAGGAACTGCCGCCCAGGTCCCGTTCGCAGGCGTACTCGACCTGCACCGTGAAGCGGCCCGGCTGGCGCACGTCGGCCAGCCAGCTCACCGAGTCGTCGGGGTTCCCCCAGTGCCCGACCTGGCCCTCCATGACGATCGGACTGCTGCCGTGCAGCGTTGCCGTGGCGGGCCGGAGCGTGATGCGGCCGTCGTCATCCTGCGTCACGACCAGTTCCAGGGAGCGACCGGTGAAAGCGCGCGCCAGCACGGCGATGTTGCGGTCGTTGCCCGTGAACGAGGCGAGGTCACGGTCATGGTAGTCGGCCAGCGGCAGCGGCAGCGAGGTGGGTCCGGGTTTGGCGAAGCCGTAGAGGCCCAGATGCTGGTTGGCGGGATCGGTGACAATCCGCCGTGCATCGTGTGCTTCGCCCCAGCCGACTACGCATTGGATCAGGCGCGTGTGCGGGCCCTTCATTCCTGCGACCGCGGCCAACGTGCCCGGATCGGTCGCCTCGTTCATCAGCCAGTCCACCTCGCGGAAGAGCCCTGAGTTGGCCAGCACGGGCGCGTTCACATTGCAGCAACTCAGCCAGACCACGGCTTTCGGGTTGGCGCGCCTGGCGGCGCTCCGAATGCGGCTCCAGCAGCGGGCGATGGCGCGCCGGCGGAAGTCCAGTTCGCGTTCGGCGGACACCTGGTCCTTGCCCGGAAAGGCTTCCGCGAACAACTCCTGGTACATCTGCTGCTCGCACTCGAGCCAGCGCAGGGCACCGCCGTCCAGGTCGCCCGGGTTCCACACCCAGTCGATCATGAAGCCGTCCATACCGGTGCGGATGAGCGCGTCGGCGATTGCGCCGTCGAGGTCATCCAGATAGGCAGTCGTGAAGGGGATGTGCGGGGCGCTTGGGGTGCCGTAACTGAGCTCAGGATGCAGCTGGCCCCAACGCGTGTTGGCCCCGACGCAGAAGTACCCCATCACCAGCAGGCCCTGGCGGTGGCCCAGGCGCACGGTATCGGTGAGGAAGTCTTCGATGAGTCCCGGTTGTGGGGGCACGACGCCGCCCTTGTACCAGGCATAGCCGTTGCAGGAGACGGCAAACGTCTGGATGACGTTGCAGCCGAGGCCGGCGTACCAGGCCACATGCGCCGCGGGCGAGGCGTCGGCCCAGAGGCCGGGCGGGGCGAAGCCATTGGGCCCACCCTCGCCCCAGTTGAAGTCGATGCAGAACGCCCGGATCGGGGGCGTGGCGACGGGCACGTCCGCAGCGTGCGCGGGCGCTCCGGCCAGCGCCAGTGCCACCGCGGTCATGGCGGGCAGAGCGAGAGGGTGGGTTGTGCTCATGGCGAGGTGCTCCGCTAGTTCCTGGTCGCTCATCCGGGTCACGTCTGGCCCGCTTGCGGGCCGGTTGCAGCCGTGACCTACGGGTGCCGCCGTCCCCAGGCCGACAGGGGTTTCCTGGAGCAGCCCTGCCTGTTCGGGCGCAGCCGTCATTCCGGGTGGCCCGAGTAGGGCCGGGTGTGGCCCTGACCCTTGCCAACAGTCCTGGTTTCCGTGTGGCGTGTCTCCTTGACGAGAACGGTAAACGGATCGCCGTTGTTGCAGACCTCGGCGAGGAAGGCATAGACCGCGGAGGCGTCGTTGACGAGCATGGGGGCCAGGGCGCCGGTGGTCGTGGTGTAGCTGAAGCCGCCCAGGATCTCGCTGCGCCCGCCGCCACGGGTTTCCAGGAGGGTCCCGCCGCGCTCGGTCTTGTAGCCCAGGACCCACAGGTCGCCGGCGTCGTTGGCGAGGTGAGTGCCCTCGTTCTCGATGTTGAGCTGCCGCGCCCAGAGACGCTGGCCCCGCAGCGCCAGTCCGGAGGTGCACACGTCCTCGAGAAAGAGTTGGCCGCCGGAGCTCGCGGGCGTGCTCGTGAGGGTGCAGTCCGAGACGCTGCGCAGCAGCACGGTGCGGTGGCTGTTGAGCTCCAGGCCGCCGGCGATGTGGGCGAAGTGCTCGATGGCCACGAGGGGCGCGTCGCCATCGTCGAGGCGGAGGTCGGGGTGCAGGCCTTTGCCGTAGTTGATCATGCCGCCGACGCCCACGAGGCGGCGCACCTTGCCGCGCAGGGTGATGGTGGCGCGCAGGAGGTAGCTTCCAGGCAGGAAGACGGTGGTGGCGCCGGAGTCCAGGGCGCTCTGGATGGCGGCGGCGGAATCGGTCTGGCCGGTCGGGTCGGCGCCGTAGCGATCGACGTTGGCCCAGGTGCGTGGGTCGTCCCAGGGGATCTCTGGGGTTTCCGGTACCAGCAGCCGCAGCGAGTACGTCGCCGCCGGGAAGGGACTGGTGGGGGTCTGGCTGCAGTATTCCACGATATCGGGGCCGAGGCTGCCGGGTCGGTCCTCGCCCTGGATGCGGAAGGCCGCCGCCAGGTCTGGGGTGCTCAGGTCGGCGAGGGCACGGCCGTAAGCGCTGGTGGTGACCGCGCGGAGCAGGACGTGGCCGCCGTTGTAGTTGACGATGGCGGGGGCGCGGTTGGCGGCAGCGCGGCCGGTCAGCTTGGCCTCGAGCAGCACGAGCGTCCCGTAGCTGCTTACGGCCGGCACGGCGTTGTCGCTGCGCAGGCCGCGGATGCTGACGGCCTGTCCTTCATTCTGCAGGCCGACCTCGCGCTGGCCCCGCAGCGTGATGTGCTCGAAGGTCTGGCTGTTCACGGCGCCGGCGGTGGTGATGCCGCGGCCGAAGCCGACGACCTCGCAGTTCCGGACCAGGAGGGGTCCGTTCAGGTTGGAGTGCGCCAGGTCGAGGCCGACGGCACCGCCGTTGTCCCGCGCCACAAAGCGGCAATCACGCACGGCGCCGCTGTTGTTCGAATAGAACTGCAGTGCGATCGCACCGGGGTTCCCACGGCCCACGTCGAAGGTCAGGTTCTCGACGTAGTTATGGAACCAATCTGCCGACCCGAAGCCGCCGCAGCGCATGATGGCCTGGGGTTTGGTCGGATCGGTGAAGGTGGCATCCTGCAGGCGGATGGTGCAGCCGTCCCGACTTTGGCCGCAAAGGAAGGTCCGGCCCCAGTTCTCGGTGCCTTTCCAGTTCTTGGGCCAGGTCAGCGTGCGGCTGACGAGATAGGTGCCGTTGGGGAGGTAGAGCAGGCGGTGGCGCCCGGTGTTTTCGTTGATGGCGAGCTGCAGGGCCTGGGTGTCGTCGGTGCTGCCGTCGCCCTTGGCGTTGTAGGGCGGTTGGGTGACGTCGACGACACTGGGTGTCGGCGGGTAGCGTCGTTCGCCGCTGGGCAAGATCTGGGCGGTCACGCTCGCGGCGGCCAGGAGTGCCAGCGCCGCGACGGCAGTGAGCCTGATCTCGACGTGCATGCTGAACTCCCGCGGCGGCCGCGTAGCCTGCCGTTTCCTAGTTCTCCGTCAACGCTATGGACTCAGGGCGCAGGGGGTAGCGTCCCCACTGGTCCAGCGCCTCGCGGAAGGTCTGGATGTGCTCCTCGGGCCAGGGCATCCCCTGGTCCGGGCTGCAGAAGTAACCGCCCTCGCGCCCCAGCGTCCAGAGCGTCCGCCGCACCTCGGCGCGGATCGCGGCGGCGGGGCCGCCGACGAGGAGTCCCGAGGAGATGCCGCCCTGCAGAGCCATTCGGCCTTGCGTCAGCCGGCGCACGCGGGTCAGGTCATTGGCGGTGGCTTGGATGGGGTTGAGGCAGTCGATGCCCAGGTCCATGAACAGGGGCAGCAAGGGCTCGATGTGACCGCAGGAGTGGAAGCTGACGATGACGCCGTGCGCGCGGTAGAGGTCGAACAGCCGCCGGTACTCGGGGGCGAAGAGCTCCGTGATCAGCCGGGGGGCAAGCAACGGCGCCGATTGGGTGCCGAGGTCGTCGCCGCAGTGCGCGACCTCGATGCCGGCAGCCAGGTAGTGGCGCGCCATGCCCACCTGGAAATCCATGATACGGTGCAGGATTTCCTGGGCTGCCTGGGGTTCGCAGAGGAGCCATTCCATCATGCGCTCCATGCCGCAGAGCATGTATGACTTCTCCCAGAGCGTGTCGCGGTGGCTGCCGCTGAGGAAGAGCGTGTCACGGTCGAAGGCCGCGCTTGCCTGCGTGTAGATGCGCGCGCAGAGGCGCTCGTCATCCGGGTCCGGCCAGGGGTAGGTCGCGAGGTCGCTGAGGCAGGTGATCGGGTGGCCGCGCGGGAAGCCCATCACGCCCTCATGCTCCTTGTGCCAGGTAGTGCCCCAGATGTCGGTCCACTGGCGGCCCACCGGCAGATGATGGCCGCCGTCGCCGTCCAGGCTCTCGTGGTCAACCCCGAAGTAGCTCAGCCCTTGGCACGGCAAGCCGCCGACCACCCGTTCGGGCTGGCCGAAACGCAGGATTGCCAGGGCGTTCTCTTTCGCGTTCATGGGCCGCCATCCCACCCTCAGTTCGGTGACCACGCCGCCAGTACGACCAAGGGACCCGGCAGGGCAGCGTCTCGGGTGCCGCCAGCACGGGTCGCCTGGGGCCAGCCTGCGAACACCATAGCGTCGGCCGGCGCCGCCGTCACCTCCTTGTCGGACACTCGCAGCAGGGCAGAGGGTGGTTGCGGGGGCTAGATTGCAGCGAGGTCAGCATGTGGTCTGCCTGACGGGGTGGGGCGGGGCGTGGCGTCAGCGTCTGGTTCGCCGACGCTCGGGAACTGCGGACTGGCCGTCGGATTGAGCCTGTGGAAAGACCGGGAGGGCGCATGCGGTCGATGGCGAGGGTCGAAGGCGTTGGTTTCTACCGTTGCCGGCAGGCCTGGTGCGCTGGGCTGGTCCGGCTGTTGGCGGGGGTGACCATGTGTGTGCTGCTGGGGTCTGCCGGTGCCGCTGCCGAGGTCACGGTGCTGACGGCTACCGAGTATGGGCTGCAGGCTGATGGGGTTCACGACGACGGTCCGGCGATCCGGCGTTTGCTGGCCGCGGTCGCGGCCGCGGCGGGCCCGGTACGCGCCGTCTTTCCGGCAGGCCGCACCATTCGCGTCGCCACCGGCACCGAACGTTATGTGTTTGCCCTGGACCGGGCCTCCCGGCTGACCCTCGACGGCGGCGGCAGCACGTTTCTCCTGACGCCGGATCTGCGCTTTCTGCGGCTGACTCACTCCGAGCAGATCACCCTCTGCCGTCTCAACATCGACGTGGCGCCGCTGCCGTTCGTGGACGGCACGGTCGTCGCGGTGGCCGCCGCGCAGCGCACTCTGGATGTCCAGACCAGCCCCGGCGAGGCTCTGCGCGCGCTGGGTGGACCCACGCACGCGGACGGCGAGCAGGCCTTCTTCGGCATGCTCTGGCAGGAAGGCGCCTACGGCTTGCTGGGGCGTCACTACTGGATCGAGCGCATGGAGGCCGGGAGTGGGCCCGGGCGGGTGCGGGTCACGGCGACTTCGGCATTCAGCGAGTTTGCCGACATCGTGCCCGGGGCGTGGCGCATCAGCCTCCCCGTTCCGGGCAATGCGCACCGCTATGGTCCCGGGGCTTGCCTCGACATCAGCGACAACGACACCGTCACTCTCGAGGACGTGGAGGTGTGGTCCGCCCCCTGGTTCGGCGTCGAGGTGATCCGTAACCGCGGTCACGTTACCTTCCGGCGTGTGCATATCCGCCCGCCGCCGGGGAGCGGGCGACTGACCTCGACCTGGCGGGACGGTTTTCACGTCAAAGGCAACAGCGCCACGCTGCTCTGGGAGGACTGCATTCTGGCCGGCATGAACGATGACGCCTTCAACATCTCCACCCATTGCAGCAGCGTGCAGGAACGGGTCACCCCGACGCGACTGGTGGTGTTGCAGACCTTCCCGCTCGGGCCTATGCCGTGGCACGAAGGCAACACCTTGGCTGCCGCCGATTTCGCGTCCCGAACACGGCTGGGTAGCGCCCGCATCGTGGGGGTCAGCGGCTGGACCACCGAACGCCGACTTGACGGCAAGCCGGCAGTCTCCGCCGTGACCCTCGACCTCGACCGGCCTATCGCGGGCCTGGAGGTCGGGGCGATGGTCTGGGAACCCGAGACCACCAATCCGGACACGACCCTGCGCCGCTGCACGATTCTGAACAGTTGCCGCCTCCAGAGCTCCGTCACTCTCGAGGCCTGCCGGGTTACGGCCCTACTGTGGTTCTACGGCGAGCGCGTCGAGGGCCCTTTCCCGAGTCGCGTGGTGGTGCGCGATTCCGAGCTTCGCCGCGGGCGGGGCAACCCGCGCTTGGCGATCTCGGTGGCGGGCCGTGAGGAGGGTGCGACCCGGCCCTCGGCCATCGAGGAGGTAGTGTTCGAGCGTAACCAGATCTGGGGCGACGTTGCGATCACCGGGGTCGACCGCGTTCGCCTGCTCGACAACCAGTTCCGCGAGGTCGGCGCCGATCTGCGCCTCGAGAACTGCCCGGATCTGCAGACCAGCGGGCCACCGCTGCCGCCGCCGCCAGGCCCGCGGCGCTGACCCGCGGGCCGCTGGTTGTCGACGGTGGCGCCGTGATCCTGCAGGGCAGGGCAGGGGTGCTTGCCCTGGCAGCTCTCGCGGTCAGCGCTCGTACGACCCGATTCAGTGGCCGTCGCACCTGGCCAACGGGCTCGGCCTGGCGCCCATTGTGCCTAGAGGCGGATCCCGTCGGCGGCGGCCACCTGTCGGATGTAGGCGGCGGCCTGGTCGTACTCGGCCTCGGAGGCCAGGTGTTCCATCATGAAGGGGATGACGCGCGGCAGGCGCTGGAGTTCGCGGACGAAGGCACCCATGTCGAGGGCACCCTGACCGGGGATGACTTCCTCGAGGATGACGCTGATGGCCGGCTCTTTCATCTTGATGTCCTTGGCGTGGGCCGCCACGATGCGGTCACCGAAGCGTCGGACGCACTCGCGCATGATGTCGCCGCTGCTCCAGTAGGCGCGGGGGCTGTTGATCAGGTTCACCAGGTCGAGGTGCACGCCGAACTGCCGCCGGTCGACGGCTGCGATGAGGGTAGCGATCATAGCCGGGGAGTCGACGATGCTGAAGGGGAAGATCTCGTAGGTGAAGAAGGCGGTGTGCGGCTGGACGGTATCGATGAAGAAGCGGGCCATCTCAACGGCCTCGTCGAAGGCGTCCTGGCTGAAGTTGGCCGCCACATGCTGTGAGTTACCGTTGCCGTGGCAGTAAGAACCGAAGATATCGACCGCGCAGGCGGCGCCGAGTTCTTCGGCCAGGGCGAGGGCGTCCAGCATACACTGGCGGTTGCGGCCGCGGGTCGCGGGATCGGTGTCGACCAGGTTGTCCCAGTAGCCGACTTCAGCGATGACGACGCCCTCGGCGGCAAAGGCTGCGCGGATGGCCTGGATGCGGGCCTTGTCAGCCAGGCGGACGTGGGGTGCATAGGCGGCCGTGAAGCCCTTGGCACGATGGGCTCGGGCCAGGGTGACGGGGTCGTCGGCGGCCGCACCATGGCTCTCACCAGGGGCTGCCGCCCGTACCGTATCTGCGAATACCGGACCGCCGAATCGGATCATCTGTGGCGCCTCCCTCTGGTGGTTTACGCGGGGTCGCAGTCGGTCATCTGAGCGGCGGCGTCTCCGGCAGCTCGGCACTCAGCCGCGCCAGGATATCGGCGCCGGACCGGGGGTCGAGCGGCAGGTCGACCCGGGTGTGGTCAAGGGCGCTGAGGCACAGCCCTTCGAGGATCTCGTAGCCGTGGTAGCTGATGTCGACGTTGCAGGGGTGGACCTTGGCCGCGTCGTCGAGCCACTCGGCCAGGTCGCGCAAGTACAACGGCTGCAGTAGGCTGCGCTCCTGAGTGGCCCAGCCGGATCCGGGTTTTGTCGCATCGTAGCCGGGACCCTCCTCGTGCAGCACCTGGTTACCCGAGTCCAGGGTCAGCGCGCCGAAGCGTCCTTCGGTGTCGCCCCAGGCGTAGCCGTGGGTGCCGAAGACAGTCAGGCGGTTGTCGACCCAGAACGCCGGTTTGCCCATATAGGCCGGGGCCAGATAGCCGCATTGGAGCGTGGCACGTACGCCATTCTCGAACAGCACATGGCCGAGCATGTAGTCGGGTGACGGGTGGCTGTCGGTGAGTTTGCCGCGGCCATGCACGTGCCCCACCACCCAGCGCGCCCGCTGGCCGCCGTTGGCCCAGAGGGTGTAGTCCATGTAGTGCGTCCCGAGCTGCGACAGCCACGCCTGGCAATGCGCCTCGATCTGCGTCACCTGCCCGATCCTACCCGATTCCGCCACCTGCTTGACGCGCTGCAGGGAGGTGAGGTACTTCTGCTGATGACTGACCACCTCCTTGATGCCGTGGTCGCGGCACAGGTCGCGGATCTCTGCCGCCTCCAGCAGTGATGTGGCCATCGGCTTCTCGAAAGCCAGCCCCTTGACTCCGTAGCGCGCCGCCAGCCGCACCATATCCAGGCGGACGTTGGGTTGGGTGACAAAGCAGAAGACGTCGGGTCGGGTTTCGGCGAGCATGCGCTCGGCGTCGCTGTAGGTGGCAGGGATGTTCTTGCCCGCGAGTCGCTCGCGCAGTCGTTCGGCATCGAGATCGCAGACCGCCACCAATTCGAAACGGTCTGGCAGGGCCAGGAAGCCGTTGAGGTGCACCAGGCCACGGCTCCCGACTCCGACCTGTGCCACGCGGTATCTGCCCATGGACCCTCCTCCGGTTGCGCTGGGGTGTCAAGCGGAACCATACACAGTCGCAGTGCCGGTTCCCAGTACGGTTTGCCCAAGCCTTGCGTCGCTCCGTGCCGGGGCTATCTTCTGCTGGTCGCTCGGAACGTAACTCACCATCACGGATAGGCGAACGCCATGTCCTTTCACGCCTTCGCCTGTTGCCAGGTCGGCTCCGAACGCTTGCTCAAGGCGGACGTCGCGCGCACTCAGCCGCGTTTGCGGCCCGCCTTTGCGCGTCCGGGGCTGGTGACGTGGGTGAGCGACACGGCGACCTCGGCCGCCCTCGACCTCGAGGCGGTGTTTGCGCGCGTCTGGGGGGCGTCGCTGGGCCGTGCCACCAGCGCCGAGGATGTGACCGCCCTGCTGGGGGCCGAACCTGGCCTGGCGGCGACCGGCCTGCGCTTGCATGTCTTCGCTCGCGACCCGGCCGCGGCAGACGCTGCCGCCGAGGTCACCCGCCTGCGTGAAGCGCTGTTGGCCGGCGCTCGCTTCCTCCCGGAGACGCAGCCGCAGGCGGGCGATCTGGTTGTGGATGTGGTCGTGGCGCCCGGCGAGCCGTGCCTGGTCGGCCTGCATCAGCATGGCGCCGGGCGCTGGGGGGTGCCCGGCGGCCTGCCGGAGGTGGTCGTGCCCCCCGAATCGCCGTCGCGGGCGTTCGCCAAGATCGAAGAGGCGATCCTCTGGGCCGGACTCGATGTGCGCCCCGGCAATGTGGCCCTCGAAATCGGCAGCGCCCCGGGCGGCGCCGCCTTGGCGCTGGCGCGGCGCGGCGTCACCGTGTGGGGCGTGGATTCAGCGCCGATGAACCCCGGCGTGCTTGCCTACCGCGGTCCGGCCGCGGCGCGGGTCGAGCATCTGCCGATCAAGATCGACGCCCTGCGCTGGGAGGATCTGCCGCCGCGTGTGGACTGGCTGCTGCTCGACGTGAATCTTGCCCCACCAGTCGCCCTGCACGCCATCCAGCGCTTCCTGCCGCGCCTGCGCCGGACCTTGCGCGGCGCCGTGCTGACCCTCAAGCTCAACGATCAGCGGATCATCGACGGGATCCCTGCGACCCTGGCGCGCATCCGGCGGATGGGGTTTCGCGACGTCCGTGCCAGCCACCTGCCGTCGAACCACCGTGAGCTCTGCTGCGTCGCCCGTTGACGAGCGTGCGTCGCTGGCGCCGCCGGGATCTCAGTAACTCACGTCGACCGTTACTCTCCCCGTCATTCCCTCCAGCCGTACGCACTCCGCCGCTGGGTCGAACGCCGTCCACGCGTTGCCGTTGACGGTCACGCTGCGGCTGGGCGCGGCCTCGGGGTGACGGAAGCGCAGCAGCACCACCGCCGGCGGGTTGCGGGCAGGCATCTCCAGGGTGGCGGCGATGCGACCGTGGTCGACGTCCGAGACGATCTCGTAGCTGACCGGGCCGAAGGTGGTCGGCGCGTTCCGCACGGCGATCCGCTCGCCTTGGGCCAGCCACGCCCGCGGGGTGGCCCGGGCCAGCCAGAGCGCCGCGCCCTCCTCCATGACCAGCAACTGCCGGAAGCGCTCGAGGAAGCAGGCTTCTTCGTAGATCTTGTCGGGCGGCCCGCCGGTGGTGTGTTCGCGGAAGGTGTACTCGCCGGGCATGATGTCCACGGCGTACTGGTTGAGCACGCTGCGGATGGCGTTGGGGGCGTCGTCGGCCGCCAGATGGATGTTGGCGTGCCGCTCCAGGCCGCACTGGTACTGCCAACTGGCATGGGCAAACCAGTGCGTCTCCGGGTCATAGCCGGGCGTGCGGGCGTGGACCTTCATGTTCTCCAGCAGCAAGCGGTCCTCCAGCACGTCCAGATGCCCCTGGACCCGTGGGTCGAGGGGCGCCAGCAGGCCGCTGGGACTGACGAGCGGGTCGGCGGACTGCACCGTGTCCCAGTAGAGCGCCCCGACGTGCCCCTGGCAGCGGCGCCAGCCCCAGGCGCCGGCGGCGAAGCCGCGCACATAGGGAGCGAAGGGAATGAACGAGCGGTAGGTGCCGTCGCGGACCGCCACCACGGGTGTAAGCGTGATCGAGCGCCCGACGGCCTCCAGGAGGTCCTGGCGGTAGGCTGCCGCCGCCGCCGCCAGCCTGGCACCGGCCGGGGGATCGACGCGACTGACCAGGTCGGCCGTGCGCACGACAGCCAGCCAGTAGTAGGCCTCCGACTCGTAGAACTGCATGTGCATGCACTCGCTGTCCGGGGTCACCACATGTGCCGGCTGCAGGCCCTTGCTCCACAGGCGCTGCCCACCCGGGAGTACGGTGGTCAGCACCTGGCGCTGGCGGAGGATCCACTCGGCATTGGCCAGCAGGCGCGCCGCGCGGGGTCTGAGCCAGTCGAGATCGCCGGTCAGCAGGAAGTGCTCGCCGGCGGCAAAGGCGATGGCGCCGGGGCCCATGCTATGCACGCCGTCCATGTGTCCGCCGGCGCCGGCTGGGCCTTCGGCGTGGGTCAGGCAGCCTTGGCCATCGGTGAAATGGCCCAGGGGCCGGTCCGACCGCGCCCACCCGTGGTGACCGCCCTGGCCGGGGACGACCGTGGGGGCGGTGGGCAGGCGCAGCCACTGATCGAGGCCATCGGCGGCTTCCTGGTGCATCCCTTGCAGGTCCAGGGCGCGCAGGAGCATGTAGGTCTCAGAGGCGAGGATTCCGAAGGGGAAATCGTTGAAGTGCCAGGTGCCGTTTGCGTCCTTCTCCGAGTGCCGCAGGATATGCCAGGCGCCGAGTTGCCACTGGGCGCTGAGCCGGGCGCTGGGCACCTCGACCTGCATGGCCGGCCCAAAGGGCGGCGTGGGATGGGGCGGCAGGTCCTCGCCCGGGCGCATGGCCTCGACGGCACCCTCCCAGGTCTGTTCGGGGTGCTGCCGGACCCGCTGCCGGATCGTCTGTAGATTCCGGCCGGCCAGCTCGCGCACAAAGGCCTTGGCGGTCACGGCCGGGGAGGCCTGGTTGAAGGGCGGGGCCGAGGGCGTTGGCTGGGCCGGCGCCAACTGGCCGGTGGGCGCCGCCTGGAACTGCCAGGTGTCGGCGTGCCCCTGGCTGTCGGCGTGGGGGTTGCCCGCCTGGACGTCGTCCAGCACGTCTCGGGTCAGGTCCCAGACGCGCTTCTGACCGCCGACTTCGGTGAGCACCAGACCGACAACGGTGGTGTCGCAGACATGGTCGCCGCCCTTGGCGCCGACCACCAGCGACAGCAGGTCGCCCGGTTGTACGGCGACGGCGGCCAGTTTGCCCGCGTCCGCCGGCCCCGGGATCGCCTGGGCGCCGCCCGTGCCGACTGCACCCTCGGCCAGGACCTGGCGCCCGGCGGCGGTCTGCAGCACCAGCGCCCAGTCGACGCCGTTACCGCCGGCCGAATCCGCCATCGCCACCTTGGCCTGGATGCTGATCTGGCCCGCCAGAGGGCTGCGCCAGCCGACGGCCACGTCGAGGGTCGGCGACGGATGCATGGCCGCGCTGCGGGCTGGCAGGGTCAAGCTACCGGCCACGCCGGCTTCGGTGTCGGCGTTGACGCCGAACCAGGGGATGGTGCTGCTGGCCCAACCGCGGCTCTTGGGCACGCCCGGAATCTGCTCCATCCGCTCGCTCAGCAGCAGGGGAGCTGTGGTCGGGAGAAGCGCTTGCGCGGTGGCGTCGGCGGGGGCTTGGAAGAGGGCGGCCGCGCGCACGAAGAAGCCGTACTCGGGCGCCAGGATTGGTCCCGCCTCGAGGTCGGCGACCTGGAAGGAGAAGCTGCCGGCCGCGGTCCAGACAGTCAGAATCGAACGCGCCACGTCTTCGGGTTGGGCGTGATAGGGCCAGACCTGTCGCCACCGCGAGGTGCCCATGTAGAGGACGCTCAAGCGTACGCCCCGGCGACCGTCGCCCGGGCCTGGTGAGAGCCAGGCCTGCGGGCCGGTCAGGGTGGTGTGCGGGTCGTCGGCCAGGGGGCGCAGGTCGGCGATGACGGCGTCGTAGCCCTCGATCCGACCGCTGTAGTCGCGGCCCGCGGTCGCGTCAGCGAAGCCCCACTCGATCTCCAGATCGGCCCGCTTCCAGGGGTCCGGAACCAGGGCGCGGAGCGTCGGTACCGAGTACGAGGCGGCGTCTTGGTTGCCACGCAGGGCCACCACCAAGCCCCAGGTATCAACCGGAATAACGTAGCTGTAGCGGCGCCCGTCAGGGCTCACGTCGGGCTTGCCGGCGTCGCGGAGAGTCCGTGGGTTCCACCAGGTGTGGGCCGTGCCATCGGTGGCGTCGAAGCAGGTCAGCATGAGTTCAGCCGGCGGCGGGATGGCGGTGGCGGTGGCGGGCCATTCGAGGTCGACGCGCCGCAGTGGCCGCACCTCTTCCCAGAGGAGACCGCAGAGGGCCTGACGCACGGCCGGCGCGGCGATGTCGGCGGGCTGGTCGTAGGGCAGTCCGGCGTGCTGCACCAGCAGGAGCCAGGCCTCTGGCGGGTTCGCCGCCGCCGGGCGGTCGGCGCGGTACAGGTAGGCGCTCGCCGCGATGTCCGCCGGCTGGCCCAGTTGGCGTTCCAGGTTGGGCCGGCCCAGGTCCGCGGCGGCTACGCTCAGCGTTCCCGTGAGCGCGAGGCCGGACACCAGGACGTGGGGCATCGGGCGTGATCTCATGGTGTGTCGCTCTCCTCTGCGGGCTGGGCCGTAAAGCCCGTCATCTCCTTGGCGTGAGGTGAAGCTACTCCGCCGCCCGGACCGCGTCAACCGGCGGTGGACTTCCTGCCATCGCCTCGCAGATCGCGTCTGCGAGGGTAAGGTGAGGTCGTGTGGGTGCTGCCTCGCGTGGTTTGTATAGGACACCAGTATGCTATCCAGTGGACATCCTGAACTGCTGGCGCCGGCCGGCAGTCTGGAGGCGGGTTATGCCGCCTTCCAGCACGGCGCCGATGCGGTCTATCTCGGCCTGAAGCGCTTCAGCGCCCGCGCCGACGCTGCCAATTTCGATCTGGGCGAGGTTGCCGAACTGACCGATTACGCCCACACGGCCTTCACCCCGGCCCGCCGCGTCTATGTCACGCTTAACACGGTTCTCCTGGAGCACGAGTTGCCTGCGGTCGCCGAACTGCTGGCGCAGTTGGAGTTGATCGCGGTCGACGCGCTGATCGTGCAGGACCTTGGTCTCTGTCAGTTGGCCCGCCAGCACTTCCCGACCCTGCGTTTGCACGCCAGTACGCAGATGGCGATCCACAGCGCCGCGGGCGCGGCGCAGCTTCGCCGTCTGGGTATCCGCCGCGTGGTGCTGGCGCGTGAGTTGACCAGCGCCGAGATCGCCGAGGTGGCGGCGCTGCCTGATCTGGAGGTGGAGGTCTTCCTGCATGGCGCGCTGTGCTACGCCTACAGCGGCCTCTGTCTGCTGAGTTCGCACCTGCGCGGATCGAGCGGCAACCGCGGTTGCTGTTCATATCTCTGTCGCAACGCTTTTCGTGTTGACGATGGGCAGATTCCGCTGGCCCTGATGTCGATGAAGGACCTGGCCTTGGCGGAGGCTCTGCCGGCGTTGTGTCAGGCGGGGGTGCATTCGCTCAAGATTGAGGGGCGCAAGAAGAGCCCGCTCTATGTTGCCACGGTCACGCGCTACTACCGTGCCCTCCTCGATGGCACCCTGAACGACGCTGAACGTCGCTGTCTTGAGCACGACGTGAAGACGGTCTTCAGTCGGCCTTGGACGTCCTTCCATGTCAAAACGACGCGCGAGCGCGGGGTGACGGATCCCGCCACTGTCGGCCATCGCGGGGCGCCTGTAGGAGTTGTCGATACCGTCGTGCGCGGCGAGCCGGAATGGCTGGTCTTCACGGTCCGCGAGCGTACGCTGGAGCGCTTTGACGGGCTGCAACTGGATCTGCAGGAGCGCGAGAAGCCATTTGGTTTCGGGGTCGAGGAGATCCGTCTGTGCCCGTCCTCGGCGAAGGCCGATGGGCGCAGTGTGTTTGAGGCTAAGCCCGGCACCCGGGTGGCGGTGCCGCTGCCGGCGCGGCATCCGCCTCTGCCGGTTGGCGCCCCCATCTACTGTGGCTCCTCGCAGGCGGTCAAGCGCTCGTACCGCTGGTCGGTGCCGCGCCCGGGGGCCCACGGGATGCACCTACCGACGTCCTTCAGTGTGACTCGCACGCCGGCAGCCTGGGTGGCCACGGCGCGGCTGCAGTTGGGCAACGGCCCGGAGTTGACCGCGACCGCTGAGCTGCCGGCGGCGGTGTCGGCAGAGGCGGCGCGCGATCCTGCCGCCGTGCTGGAAATCGCTCGGCAGGCCTTCCAGAAACTCGGTGGTACCGTCTTCTCCTGTGCCGGCGTGGCGGTCTCCAACCCGGATGGCCGGTTTGCCCGCATGGCGGACTTCAACGAACTGCGTCGGCGCGTCGTCAACAGCCTCGATGAGGCCCTGGCGGGCCGCATGTGCGAGCGTGCTCAGCAGGCGCTGGCGCCGCGGTTTGGCCAGGGCTCGGACGCGCCGACGCCGGTCGCCTGGGAGATCGCCGTCGACCGGCCCGAGTTCCTGGGAGGCCTGGCGGCCGAGGACCTGCAGGCGCTGGCCCAGGTCACGCTGTTCATCCACCGCCTCAGCGATGCCGAGGTGGACCAGGCGGTGGCCGACCTTGCCGCGCGCGTTGGGGGTGAGCGCCTGCGTCTGGCCTTGCCGGCGGTGATCCGGCCGGCGCTGGCGGCGCTGCTCCAGCCGCGTATTCAGCGTCTGCGCGCGGCCGGCTATCAGCGCTGGGAGGTGTCGAACCTGGCCGGGCTCAGCTACCTGGGCGATCCTGCGGCGCTCGACCTGGCTGCAGGCTGGCCGTTGTATGTGCTCAACCGGCTGTCCGCCGCGGCGCTGGCGGAACTCGGCTTCAGCTCCGTGACCTGCTCGCCCGAGGACGGCCGCGAGAATCTGGCCCACCTGCTGGCCCACCTTGGCGAGACCGCGCGCGTCTTGATCTATCAGGATACGCCCCTGGCCATCTCGGCCGTCTGCGCCTTCTCCAGTGCCCGCGGCGGTTGCAGCGGCAATCATGCGACCTGCGGCGCCGGCAGCATGCGGCTTGAGTCCAGGCGTTCGGACCGGCTCCTGGCCATCAACGATCATGGCCAGACCGTGATTGTCAACGCCGCGCCGCTATGCTGGTCGCACCACCTGGACGAGCTGCTGGCGCTGGGCGCCCGCCGCCTGCGCGCCGAGTTCATCTGGCGGCCCTACGAGCCCGCTGACGTCGCCCACATCTGGCAGCGCCTGCGCCACGGCGAACGCCTCGAGGGGACCCACGAGGGGAACTGGCAGCGTGGCCTGGATCAGACCCCCGCCGAACCCGATCCCGCCTACACGCTCGAGTGACCCATTGGAAGACCTGATCCCCCCGCAGGATCGGTTTTGCCGTCAACGCATTCGTACTTCGGATCGCCAAGGACCGTGGCGTGCTAGGCTCGAACCAGTGCGGATCGGGCCGTGCTGGAGTCAGGGTGTGAACGTCAACTCTGGACGCATTTCCAGGCCGCCTGCAGCCGTGCGAAGGCATCGGTGACCGTCTCGTCCACGGTCTTGCCCGGCCATGGGGTCATCTCGATGACCACGTTGCCGCGTCTCCTCCGGTCGAGGAAGCCCACGTCCAGGAGCAAGCGCAGGATGTCGGTCAGCTCCGGCTCGCCAATCTCGCCGCCGGGGTAGCCCATCGGCGGGTGGGTGTCGCCGTACCGCGGATGCGCCGGGTCGCGGAGTACGCAGTTGCCCAAGTGCACCCGTCGGAGATGGGGCGCGGCGGCGCGGATGGCGTGCTCGAAGCTCTCGCCCATCAAGGGCAGGTGCGCCATGTCCAGCTCGAGCCCCAGATTGGTCACCGCTGGGCGCAAGGCTTCAATCAGGGCTACGCACGCCACCGTCGGGCCATAGAGGAACTTCTTGTCGATGGTCATATCAAAGGGCTCGAGCAGGGCGCTGATGCCGTGCGGTCGGAGCTCGTTGCAGAGCCAGCGGCAGAACGAGGCGAAGGCGGCGTGGTGCGCCGGCGTGGCCCGGTCCGGGGACGGACCACCGGACGCGAAGATGAAGCCTGTAGCCCCGCTGGCCGCGGCCTGAGCGACCATGTCTCTCATGATCATGCGCACCTGCGCCTGCTCAGTGACGCTGGTCGTGCAGAGGGAGAGCTTGCGCAGGGGGAAGAAATGGGTGGCGAAGGTGAGGTCCACTTTGCCGCAGGCCCTGAGCGTTGGGATGAGTTCAGCTCGTGCGCCCTCGTCGTAGGGTAGGCAGCAGTCGAACGTCTCGATGTCGGAGCGGGCGGCGATGGCTTTGAGCGTACCCACATGCTCGGTCGGATGTTCGCCGCAGTCCGGGTAGAGCATGTGGTGAACCAAACCGAGGCGGGCGTATTCGGTGATCGGGGTGTCCATGGGCGGTACCGGGTTCCTTCTCTGCCCTGGTTGGCGGTTGGGGGTCGCGGTGTTGCTTTCGGGAGTCGGTTTGGGCTAGGGCGTTGCGGCCAGGATCTGCTGAGTGTGGAGTTTTCGCTGCCAGTACTCGGCCCAGACCGCGGTTGTTGTCGGACCCCGCAAGACCATGTCGCCGGCGGCATTGACCATGGCGGCATGCTCACGGCGGAGTGTCGTGGCGTAGCGCCCCGGGTTGAGGCTTACCTCCATCGTCACCTCCGGACCGCAGAACCACGGTTTGGTTTGGGGTGCCTGTGTGACCACGGCGCGGGCGGCCTCGCGGATCCAGGCAGTAGTCAGGGTGAGGGGGTGGCAGAGCCCGCCGGTCTCGCCCAGCGCATCCTTCACCGCGACGACGGCCACGCCCCGCACCAAGGCTTCCGCTTCGCGGCAGCCGGCGCTGTCCGCCGTGACCAGGAGCAGCGGTACGCCCAGGTCTCCCGCGATAGCGGTTTCCATGCCGATTTCACCCACGGAGACCCCGTTCAGGCGCAGGTCGCGGATGTCGAGCTCGTAGGTGTGGTGAAGCAGGCCACCGAGCGTACCATATCTCGAGTGGAAACCGAGCAGGACCAGGCCGGCGAAGTCCGCCTCCAGCCCCCCGGGCCAGTCGGCCCGGTAAGGAGGTTTGCCGGCGATGAACGAGACCCCTTGCGGCAGCCACTCCGGGTCGATGTTGCGCCCGTAGTAATGCTCGTCGTAGACCACGATCTCCCCGGCCCCGCCGGCGATCAGCCCGTCGAGGCAGGCGCGCAGGTCCGCCCGGAACTGGCGGAGGCCGAAGCCATACTCCGATTGCCCGGGTTCCGCCTGGGCGTAACTGACGATGCCGCTGACGCCTTCCATGTCGCAGCGGATCATGTAGCGGGGGCCAGACCTCATCATGCACCTCGTGATTGCCAGTGGTGGAACCAGGCCGTGCGTCGCGCCATCTGGCCGGGGCGGCTAACGGCAGCGGTCGTCAACCGGTCGCCATGCCCTCGGCCGTCGCAGCACCCCTTCGTGGGATTGCCGTAGCGCACACTATATCAGCGCCATGCCAAGTGTTGCGAGCCAGGGTTCCGTGAGTTCAGGGTCACTCTGGTCTCGGCAGCAGGCGGCGTGGAACAGATGGCACGAACCATCTGCCGTTGTCAGGTCGCAGGCAGGATAGAGAGCCCTGCAACCTGCGCCGAGTCCCGCGGTATGACGGCGGGCCGGCCAGGCCGGCCCGCGGGAACCGCCGAGCCTAAGGCCCGGCTCCGCGCTCGACAGCCGCGGTTGCGGCGGGTACGTTGTGCCCTGGTGTCTTGCGGAGGCGTTTACGACCATGCCGTATCCACAATTTGATCGCACTCGGCTCGCTGTCCACCCCCTGCGGGAACGTGAGAACAAGGTCTGCATCGAGCGCGACCAGGTGCCGCCGGGGACGGCCCCGGGGCCACTATCGGCACGGACGGCGGCGGCGGTGTTGGAGACGGCGCAGCGCCTGCGGCAGGCACGGTCTGAGGGGCGGCCGGTGATCCTGGCGTTTGGGGCGCATGCCATCAAGAACGGGCTCGGGCCCGTGCTTATCCGCCTCATCGAGGCGGGCTGGCTGCAGCATCTGGCCACGAATGGCGCCGGCATCATCCACGACTGGGAGTTCGCCTTCCTGGGGCAGTCCAGCGAGGATGTGCGGGGCAACACGGCGCGGGGCAGGTTTGGCCTCTGGCAAGAGACGGGGTTCCACCTCAACCTGGCCCTGCTGCTGGGTGCCTACGATGGCCTGGGTTACGGCGAGAGCATCGGTCGCCTGATCCACGACGACCGTCATCTGGTGCCTGGGCGCGACGAGTTGCTGGACGCCATCCGCGCGGCCCCGGACTCCCCGGAGGCGGCCGAGCACGCCGCCGCCGCCGCCGATCTGCTGGCGGTGCTGGAGCGCCACACGGTGCCCCGGGGGCTGATCGAGGTCCCGCACGCCTGGAAGCGCTTCAGCGTGCAGGCGGCCGCCTACCGGCTGGGGGTGCCGTTCACGGCGCACCCGATGATCGGCCATGACATCATCTACACGCATCCGCTGAACCATGTCGCGGCCGTTGGCCGCACCGCGCAGCGCGACTTCCTGTCCTTTGCCGACAGTGTCTCGCGGCTCAGCGGCGGGGTGTATCTCTCGGTGGGCTCGGCGGTGATGTCGCCGATGATCTTTGAGAAATCGCTGTCGATGAGCCAGAACCTGGCCCTGCAGGCCGGGCAGAGCATCCGCGATCACTTCATCGTGGTGGTGGATCTGGCCGAGTCGCGCTGGGACTGGTCCACCGGTGAGCCGCCGGTGGAGTCGCCGGATTACTACTTGCGCTACTGCAAGACCTTCAGTCGCATGGGTGGCACGATGCGCTACGTGTCGGCGGATAACCGTGACTTCCTGCTGGCGCTCAGCGGGGAGCTCGGGGTGAACGGTGAAGGGTGAACGGTGAACGGTGAACGGTGAACGGTGAACGGTGAACGGTGAAGGGTGAACGGTGAACGGTGAACGGTGAACGGTGAACGGTGAAGGGTGAACGGTGAAGGGTGAACGGTGAAGGGTGAACGGTGAAGGGTGAACGGTGAAGGGTGAACGGTGAAGGGCGCTGCCCGAACAGGCATTTCAGTCTCTTGCCTCTGTGTTCCCTGTGCCCTCTGTGGTGAAGAAGGAATAGCGTTTCGCAGGTAAGGAGATCGCGATGGCCAGCATCAGTAAGGTGGAGTTCGCCGCGCGCATCGGTCGCATCCAGGAGGAACTGGGGCGCCGGCAGTTGGACGGCCTGGTGGTCTACGGCGACGAGTACCGGAAAGAGAGTCTGCGCTACGTCTGCAACTACTGGCCGATTTTCGAGCGCTGCGCCTGCTTCATTCCGCGCCGCGGCAACCCCATTCTGGCGGGCGCTCCGGAGGGTGAGAAGTATGCGCGGGAGATGTCGGCGTGGGGCGACATCCGCAATGTGAAGGAGTTCGCCTGCGTCAGTGTGCCAGAGGAGATCGACTACCCGCTGGCCACGTTCTCCTCGTTCAAGGATATCCTGGGCGAGACTCTTGGTGGCGGTCGGCGTCTCGGCTTGGTTGGTCTGTATGACATGCCGACGCCGATCTACAACCGTATCCAGAAGGGGCTCGACGGCCTCGAGATCGTGGATGCGGCCAGTGTGCTGCAGGGCTTGCGCCTGGTGAAGAGCGACGCCGAGATCGCCTGCCTCAAAGAGGCCGGCCGTTGTGCCTGCGCCGGCTATGAGAAGCTGCTGCAGGCAGCCGTTCCCGGCAACACCGAGGTCTACGCCGCCGGTGTGGCCGAGGGCGCGGCGCGCATGGCCGGCGCCGAGGCGATCACCTTCATGGTCTTCGGCAGCGGCGAGCGCGCTGACACCATCATCGGCCGCGCGACCGACAAGGTGATCCGCGACGGCGACATGATCATGGCGGCGCTGGCGGTGCAGTACGAGGGCTATGTGGCGACCGCGGAGTACCCCTTCGTTGCGGGCACGGCCACGGCGGCGCAGAAGCGTTTCCTGGGGGCGCTGTTCGAGGCGGCCAACGTGCAACTCCGTTACCTGAAGGACGGCTGTATTTCCGGCGAGATGGTGCGTGCCGTCAAGGCGGTGTTCCAGCAGCACCAGCTCTCGGCCTACGACGTCTATCCGCCGATGCATGGAATCGGCCTGGCCGAGGCCGAGTCCCCCTACCCGGACGAGAAGGCGGTCTACCCGCTGCGCAGCGGCATGTGCGTCAACTCCGACATCAGCCTGTTCGGCAGCCCCGGCGGCTCCAACCGGATCGAGGAGGGCTTTGTGATCCGCGACAGCGGTCCGGAATCGCTCACGCCGTTGATCCGTAGCCTGTGCGCGCGGGGCATCGGCTGAACCGGACGGGGGTCGGCGCGGGGTGCCAGTACCGCGCCTTGGCCCATGGGCGTCAAGCGAACGCATTCTGACGTCCAGTTGCCCGCACGAAAGCGGCGTCAAGCCGCCGCAGTCCAAGGAGTCCGGCTATTGCCAGGACTCGGTTCCATGCTGCGTCGGCCGCGAGGCCAAGCTTTGGACTGCCGGTGGCTTGACACCGCTTTGCCCCTCCGCCTCTCAGCCCTGCCGTCGCGCCCGCCGGCGTCGTTCGCAGGTCACGGCCGGCGCTCGCCGAAGGGCTCGCCCTGGGCGAAGACGGTCACGTAGGCTCGCGGGTTCAGGCCCGGCTGCGGCTCGCAGGCGAAGCGTAGCGCGTTGGCGCCGGGAGCGAGCGTCGGCGCCTCGCCTTCCGGGATGACGCTGGCCAGTTCCTCGCCGCGTTGGCCGTAGAGTCGGCAGTCACCGGGGCCGCGGTATTCGAGGTACTGGCCGGTGGCGATGTCGACGGGGAAGGTGATGGTCTTGCCGCCGAGGGTGATGGCGGGCCGTTTGAAGGTTGCCGGGATGGCCGGGAGGGCCTGGATCGGGCTCAGGTGGCAGACCGCGGAGCCGTTGGCGGGGACGTGATTGAGCCAGACGCTGAGGGACTCCACGGCATTCGGCAGGATGCCTTCGCGGTAGATGGCGTAGGGGTTGCCGTAGGGCCAGGCGTAGTCGGCATAGCGCTCGCCTTCCGGTTCGACCAACTCCACGTAACGCCAGCCGCGGAAGTCGAGCACGACGTAATGGTCGGCGATACCGCCCGAGATGTGCTCCGGGCTGGTCTGCTGCAGGTTCAGCACGGCGCCACTGCCATCGCCATGGACCCACAGTCCCAGCGCCGGGTAGCCACTGAGTTCGAGCGTCGGCGCGAAGGTCTTGCCGAATTTGCACCAGGACCGCAGCGGCGATGCCGTGGCGTTGGTGGCGGTCAGTCGGGCGCTGAGCGTGCCGACCTGCACCGGCTCGGAGACGGCCTCCAGGGTCGCGGTGATCCCTGGCTGGCAGGCGCGTAGCGGAAAGGCGTCGGCGGCGGTGCCGTCGGCCAGGGTCGGGTTGCCTGCGGCCGCATAGGGGCCGGCGGCCAGCAGGGCTTCGATGCGGACGACCAGTGGCTGGGCGGCGTAGCGGTTGTCGACGGCCCAGGTGCTGCCGCCGCCGTCCTGCAGTCCCACGACCTTCTGTTTGCGGATCTCGACCGGGCGGAATTGCCAGGTACCCTCGGCGTTCTGGAAGAGGGTGAACTCGGCGCCGGGCACACGCAAGGTCTCCCTGACCGAGTCGGCGAAGTAGCGCTGCTGCCGGAGGGTCTCGTAGTTCCTGACGATGCTGGCGAGGCGCGGCAGGGCCGGTACCTGGGTCACGGTGGTGGGGCTGATGCCCATGATCGAGAGGCCGCAGTCGTTAGCCATGGCCTTGGCGCAGAGGTACTCGATGTCGTCGGAGTGCGTGGGTTCGCCGTTGAGGCCCTGCCAGGTCTTGAAGGACCACCAGCCCAGGTGGCCGGGCAGAAACTGGCGCAGGAGGGCCGCATTGCTCTGGCAGTGCAGATCAATGAAGCGCTTGTGGCTGCGGTTGGGGTGGTCCCAGGCGCCCATGCGCGAGCGCACATTCCAGAGGTGGTGGTGGAAGGTGCTCATCTCCATGATGGCCGGCCGCTGCAGGCGTTTCCAGATCTCGAAGACGAACTTGGATTCGTAGTGCCAGGAGACGTCGCGACCGGCGACGGTATCACCGCCGTCGAGCGCGTCGAGGTAGATCATGTCGAAGCCGGCGGCGTTGAAGAGCTCGGCGGTCTTGGCGGCGGTCTCGGCGAAGAGCGTCGAATCGCCGTCGGCGACGAAGAGCCCGAAGCACTCGCGCAGATGATAGGCCTTGGCACCTTGCGCATGGGCCGCCGGCCGGGTGCCATAGGCGCCCCGTTGGCAGGTGGGGAAGCCGAAGGGCGTCGCGCTGGCGACGGCGCTGTAGGTGATCAGCTCGTCGTCGATCCGGAAGGTGGTGCTGTTGCGCACGAAGAAGCCGGTCACCGTCGACATGGCCGCGGTGGACTCGACGACGCGCAGGGCCGTCGCCTCCGCGGACAGGTCTTCCGCCAGGGTGAAGACAGCGTCACTACCGAGCCGGCGATCGGGGACGGGCGTGACCCATGGGCAGGTCTTGGCCATGAACATGGCATAGGTGTGCAAGCCGGCCTGAATGCCGGCCGCGTGCAGCTTGTCGATGACGGCCTTCATACTCTCGACGCCGCGCGGGAACAGATCCGGGGCAGGCTCACAGTCGCCAAAGCGGAACGAGCGCCCGCCATGGAAGTCGATCTGGGTGATGCCCAGGCGCTGGGCCAACGCGATCCAGTCATCCACCGTGGCCTCGGTGAGTTCCCCGAAATCGAAGAGGTAAGAGCGGCGATTGTCGGCGCCGTCGAGGGCCCAGGGGCCGCCGATGGGGGAGTGCGGCAGGTCGGGGGCGGCGGTGACCGCCCGCTGCAGTACCTGGCGCAGATCGGCCTGCGGACAGGCAATGAGCGCAGCCTGCGCGCCCACGAAACCGAAGCGCGGGTAGCAGGCGGCCCAGAGGGAGGAGCTGGCCTGCGGTATGCCGCGGGCGTTAGTCTGCAGGTTGAGGGCCAGACAGCAGGCCGCCAGCGGCTCGTTGGGGCTGCCTTTGAGTCCCAGGGGGATGTCGATGAAGGCCAGTTCCTCGATGCCATCGCCGGTCACAGCCACGACCTCGATGAGGGTGTAGTCGGCGCGCTGGCTGAGGCGCAGGTCGGCGCTGGCGCCGGCGGCGGCGAACTCGAGATGCAGCAGGCCGTCGACGAGGCGTGCCTGTGTCGCCGGGCAGTCCTTGCCGGCCTGGCGCAGGCGGGCGAAAGGCGCCGGCGGGGTTGTCGCGTAGTTCGTCCCCGCACTGTCGGCGAAGACCGCGGTGCAGCCGGCGCTATCAATGACGATCCGGGCAGAGGGCGTGTTCAGGATCATTGCGGCCTCCGTGATCGGTTCCGCGGCCAGAGCCACGCCGCCGAGCAGGCCCATCCCGGCGCCGAGGAGTCTGAGGGTGGGGACCATAGCCAATCTCCGTTTGCGCACTGTCGAGCGTGTACCGCAGCCTAAGGTGGCGCCGCAAGTGGCGCGGTGCCAGTCGGGCCATGCGGGCTGGCACTGCGGGCGATGAACTCGCGCAAGTCGGCCGGCAACTCGGCGCGGTAGGTGAGGCACTGGCCGGTGCGGGGGTGGCGGAAGGCGATCTCGGCCGCGTGCAGTGCCTGGCGCGGCAGGCGTAGCCGGCGTCGGTCGGCGTCGGTCAGGCGGTCTTGGCAGAAGCGCAGGAAGACGGTCGGATCGCCGCCGTAGAGCTTGTCGCCGACCACGGGGAAACCCAGGGCCTCGAGCGTGGCTCGGATCTGATGGGTACGGCCGGTGTGCAGGACCACATCCAGTTCACTGATCGGCCCGTGCTGGGCCCGCCAGCGGAACTCGGTGTCGGCCCAGTCGGCGCCGCTGCCGGAGGCGGCGGCTGGGCCAGGCTGAAGCGGCGCCGCGTCCGCGTCCGGGATGAAGCGGCACTTCCGACGGATTGGGCTGGCCGGGTCAGGTGTGAGGCGACCCGTGGCGCGCCAGGCGGGGGGGAAGTGGCCCTCGACCAGAACGGTGTAGCGCTTCTCGACCTGCCGGCGTTCGAACTGCAGCCGGCAGGCGCGGGCGGCCGTCGGGTGTTTGCCGACCACGACCAGGCCCGAGGTCTCGCGGTCGAGTCGGTTCACCAGCTCCAGGGTCGCGCTGCCCGTGGTCCGCTTCAGGAAAGCCGAGAGCGTGTTTTCGAAGAAGCGCCCAGCCGGGTGGCAGGGCAGGCCGGCGGGCTTGTCGACCACCATGATATCACTGTCTTCATAGAGGATATCGACGGCCAGGCTGACCGCGGGTTCGGGGATGTCGGCGGCGTCGTACTCCATGACGTCGCCCGCCGCCAGGACGTGCGTGGGCGAACTGGGTTGGTCGTTGATCAGGACCGCACCGCTGTGCAGACGCTGCGCCCATTCCTCTTCCGTGTGGTACGGGAAACGCGACAGCAGCATCTCCATGAGACGCAGGCCAACGCGCTCGTCGCGGATGCTGAATCGGGCCCGTCGGGACGCCGGTGGGGTCATGCTTGCTCACCCGCGGCGAGTCAGGCACCCAGGCGGAAGGTCGGGGCGTAACCGAAGGTCTGCTGGGCCCGCTCGATCGACAGCAGCGGAGCCCGGCCGGGCAGGGGACTCGTGACCTGTGCGGCCAGGTCTGGACGGAAGCGGCGCAGGAGGTCCAGGGTCGGCTCCGGGCAACGCGTATCGCCGGCCGCCAGGGTGTAGACGCCGAAGGTCGGCAGGCTCGGACTCTCGACGGCGCGGCGCAGGCCGCGGACCACGTCGGTGACATGCACCCACTGGTAGAGGTCGTCGCTCCAGGCCGCCGTCGGCTGGAGGTCCCGCCGGAAGGTCTCATAGCGCTCCGCCGAGAACACGCCGGCGAAGCGGAACGCCGCCGTGGTCAGGCCGTAGGCCCGCGTGAAGGCTGCGCAGCTTTCCTCGTTGCAGCGTTTGCTCAGGCTGTAGGGGTCTTCTGGCACGGTCTCGAAGGACTCGTCCAAAGGCATCGACGTGTACGGCGCCGGTTTGCCGCTCAGGCGCCAGTAGAAGGTGCCGAAGGCATTGATGCTGGAGGCGCAGAGAACCCGCCGCACCCCGGCCTGGCGCGCCGCATCGAGGACGACGTAGGTGCCGACGACATTGACCTGCATGATCTCTTTGCCGCGGTCGGCGTACCCGGTGGGGTCCGCGGCCAGATGGATGACCGCATCCATACCCTCGCAGGCCTGGCGCAGGGCCGCCAGGTCGCTGATGTCTGCCGTCACCGCGGGCCAGCGCGTCCGCAGCGGCGCGGCCTGCCGGTCGCGGCCGCCGGCGAAGACGGTGGCCGCCGCCGGAGCCACGCTGTCGACCAGTCGCAACTCATGGTCGGACTCTAGCTCGGCGATCAGATTGCGGCCGATGAAGCCACAGGCCCCGGTGATGAGGATCTTCATGGGCGGGTTCAGGCCTTGGGTTTGATGCTGGCTTTGGAGCGCGTTTCCTGGAGCTGGATCTCGGCGTCGCGGCGTTCCAGGATGCCCAGTGAGAGGTCGATGCACTCCTGGGCCTCTTTCGGCGCCATGGTGCCCACCGTGACCATGTCCTGGGTACGCAGCGTATTCCAGACGAAGTTGAAGGCCTGGAAGGGCCGCAGTTGCCCGGCCGCCATCGGCTTGATGGTCATCACCGGCTTCTTGGCGTGCGTGATGACGTGGTGAATCCAGTCGACTTCCACCTGCATCAGGAACCCCATCGAGTTGTACAGCGAGATGTAGGTCTCGACATCGGCGCCGCTTTCGTCGGCATAGATGATCGACTCCGGCATGTGCGTGCTGAGGCCGGGGACCATGCCGCGCTGGCGGATCATGCGACTGAGTTGGTCGAGGTGACGGATGCGCCGCGTGCAGCGGTCGACGAGGGCGTCGGTGGTGCCTTGGTGCGGGAAGCAGAAGGTGGCGCCCAGACGCTGCTCCTCGTCGAGGATCTTCTCGGCTTCCGCGCCGAAGCCCTGGAGCGGCGTCTCGGGGCTGACCGGGATGCCGGGAGTCGAGACCACGATCAGCTTCTTGCCGGTGCGCTGCTGCGCCTCCTGGATGCCTTCCCAGAGCTGAGGCCGCTGAATCAGTCCCATGACCGTGTCGACCCCGGAGTTCAGGAAGACCTCGAGGATGTCCGCAATCCGGGTGCGGTCCATGACATGCGTCTTGATATAGTCGTCCTTGGCCGCCGAGGTATGGCTGAAGCCGAGGAACCAGTTCGTGCCGATGATCATGCGGGACACGGAGACGCCGCCGACGGTCGTACGCGGGAACGCTGTCATGATCTCACATCCTTCATCGCGCCGGCGCTGCCGAACACCCGGAAGGGCGCACCGACGTCACTTCTGCCAGAAACGAAGCAACGGCAGGCTCAGGGGGTGAGCCTGCCGTCGGTTGACCGCAGCCGACCCGATCAGGTGGGCCCGGGACGGCGTTGCCGCCAAGGCCCACCGGATCAGGAGCGTTGGCTCACTTGGCAGCCGGGGGCGCTGCCGGGGCACCCTGGCCAGGCATCCCGCTCATCAGCGGCTTCTTGCACTTCGGGCAGGCAGGGGCCTTGGAGCCCGGGCCCATCATACCCATCATGCCGGCGGCCGGTACCAGTGCGCCGCAGCTACCGCACTTCTGGGCAGCGACACCCTCGTCCTTGCCGCAGGCCGAGCATTTCATCTTCTTGGAGGCGTTCTTGCCCTGCATCTGCATGGGCATCCACTCCTCGTCCTTCACGGTGGCCTTGAAGGACTTCTCACAGGCCATACAGACCAGGTCCCGCTCCTGAGGACCGGAGTTGGCCGCGCCGCCGGACTTCTTGGTGCCCGAGCGGACCATGAAGGCGACGCACGCCACGATGACCAGGATCAGAACAATCGCCATGACCGGTTTGTTACCCATGCGAACTCGTCTCCCGATGTTGATCGTTTCTTGAGAACACTCCGAGACTGCGGGGAACTGCGCGTCAACGGACCGATGCCGGAGGTTGGCTCCGGAGCATACACACTTCCGCTGCGCTCTGCGAGCCTGCGCCCGTCGACCGCGGCTCAAGCCGTCTGGCCTACCTCATCGCACCGGTGCCGTAGCGGGCAGACCCGGTGGACCCAGCGTCTCAGGCCGCGGAAACTCCGATGCCGTGCCGAGCCGTGTTTGGCTCGTCTTGCCCACCACCTCCTTTCCGGACGCACGGGTTGACTCTCACACGCCACACTGTCGCTCTGAACCGGGCGATGAACGGTTACCGACTCCGGACCGAGCAGGTAGACTCTCACCCGGTATGGCGCAAATGTAGGACGCTTCTGTGCGCAGGTCAAGTACAGCGCGGATTTCTGCCTTGACGTCGCCGAAGGGGGGGGGCGGGTCAGGGCCAGGCCAAGGTTTGCCCGAAGGCCTTGCCGGAGAATAAGGGCTACTCGCGGACGGCCAGGCGGTAGCCCACGCCGGGCTCGGTGAGCAGCAGCTTGGGGCTGGCGGGAACCGCCTCGAGCTTGCTGCGGAGGTGGGCCATGTAGACGCGCAGGTAGTGTGTTTGCTCGGTATAGCCCGGCCCCCAGACCTCGCGCAGGATCTGGCCGTGGGTGAGAACTCGGGTGGCGGGCTCCCGGGGCGTTGGTGTGTGCCAACTCGTCCACCAGGGCCAGTTGCGGGCGGCGCGCCAGCAGCGCATCGAGGTCCATCTCGGTGAGGGTGATGCCACGGTGGACGAGGGGCTGGCGCGGGACGCTGGGCAAGCCCTGGGTGAGGGCGTCGGTCTCCCGTCGCCCGTGGGTCTCGACGTAGCCGATGACCACGTCGCGGCCTTCGCCCTGCTGCTCGCGGGCGGCCTCGAGCATGGCGTAGGTCTTGCCCACCCCGGCCGCCATGCCGAGGAAGACCTTCAGCCTGCCCGTCTGCTGCTGTGCGACGCCCTTTCCGGGGTTCGCCCGACCATCAGTCCCGCCATGAACACCGTCAGCAGCACGAACATCAGCATGCCGTACAGGCCCGCGCCTGCTCCGCCAAACACGACTTCGCCCAGCAGCAGGTTCACCTGTGCCACCAGACCGGCCAGCGGCGAGAGGCTGTCGTGCATGGCGTTCACGGAGCCGTTGGAGGCGGCGGTGGTGGCCGTGACGTACGGCGACAGCGTCTGCACCACCCCCTGCGCCAGCAGTACCAGGGCCAGGACCACGGACAGCGGCAGCAGCACATAGATGACGGCACGCACCGCGTCTGCCCAGAAGTTGCCCACGGTGGCCAGGCCCCGCCGGACGAAGCCGCGCGCCACGGCCAGCAGCACCGCGATGCCCGTGGCGGCACTGACGAAGTTCTGCACCGTCAGCCCCAGCATCTGCGTCAGGTAGCTGAGTGTGGCCTCGCCGGAATACGCCTGCCAGTTGGTGTTGGTCATGAAGCTGACCGCGGTGTTCAGCGCCAGCCCCCACGGGACCCCGGGCAGGTGCTGGGGGTTCAACGGTAGGATGCCCTGGGCCAGTTGCAGCGCGAGCACCGCCACGAGACCGCAGCCGTTGAAGGCCAGCAGCGCTCCCGCGTAGGTCGTCCAGCGCATCTCGGTCAGGGGGTCGCAGCCTGCCGCCCGGTAGATACAGCGCTCCAGCGGCGCCAGCCACGACGTCAGGGCCGTGGGCTCGCCAGTGAGGACCTTGGCCATGAAGCCGCCCAGTACCGGCGTGCACGCCGTCAGCAGGACCAGGTATGCCAGGAGCTGAATGATGTCATGCGTTTCCATATCCCTAATATCCTGCTGTCCAGGTGGAAGCGTTAATCAAAAGACCCCTCGCAGGCATTAAGAAGATATCAAAACGGCAGCCCGCCTTGCGCCTGGGGTCAGCGGCGTGCACCTTACGGGTTTGCCAGCGGAAGGACAGTGTTCTATGGCGTCGGACGGTGACCTGGGTTCAGTGCTGACCACGGTGCGGGTATTGGCGGGGGGTGATGGCTTCCCCAACAACGACCTGCTGCCCCTGGTCGCCCTGCGCGGCGCGTTGCCGCAGGGGCTAGGGCATCCGGAGGCCTTTGAGCAGCGCTTTGCCGGCAACGGCTGGGGCGGGAGTTGGCGCGACGGCGTCTTCGGCGTGCATCACTACCACAGCACGGCGCATGAGGTACTGGGGGTGTACGGCGGGACGGCGACCGTGCAGTTTGGTGGGCCGCGCGGAGTGGTCTTGGAGGTCGCTGCCGGCGATGTCGTGGTGATCCCGGCGGGGGTGGCGCACAGACGCCTGGCGTCGAGTGCCGACTTCGCGGTTGTTGGGGCCTATCCTGAGGGGCAACGCCCCGATCTCTGCTATGGTAGGACGGGCGAGTTGGAGGCTGCCTGTGCGCGGATCGCGGCGTTGCCGGTACCGGCCGCCGACCCGGTGTTCGGCGCGGCCGGGCCCCTGCTGCGGCACTGGCCGGGTCCGGGGGCGGCGCCGCAATGCCATTAAGTGCCCCGTTCTGCTTGGCTGCGCGGGGCGGTTGTCGATCGCCAGCCAGGCTGGCGATCGGGGTCGGGTACCGGCACCCCCGACCTTATGTTGCGCGCAACATTACCGACCTACCTGTTCGTCTGCAACCGAGGCTGCGGCCAGAAACTTAACGGCATTGGGCTGCGTCGTGCGCGCGGCGGTAGGGTCTTAGTTAGGACCTAACCGTCTACAGCCTGAGTACCTAGCCGCCTTGGCGTCCTGTGGGACGCCTGTGATGGAGTTTTGTGCATGCAGGTGACGATCCCAGACGCCCTGAAGGCAGACATCCCGCAGACCCCTTGGGGCAAGCTGCTTGCGGCCACGCCGGTGGTCATGACCGTCCTGGCCACCATGCTGGCAGGGCTGGCCTCCAACGAGATGACCCGGGCCCAGTACCAGCGCTCGCTCGCCTCGCAGAAGCAGTCCAAGGCGGGTGACCAGTGGGGTCTCTTCCAGGCCAAGCGCCTGCGCGGCATCGGCCTCAAGACCGAGGGCGAGTTCTTGCAGATCACCGCCGAGGTCGGTCGATTGACTCCGGGCGGCCTGAGTGGCGCCGTGGGCGGTCTGCCGGACAGACTCGAGCGCTGCCGCGCGGCCGCGGCCCGTTTGCAGGCCGCGCTGAGCGCGCCGGACGGGCTCGACCCGGCCCCGGCGGGCGCGTTGGCGGCGGCGCTGGACAGCTACGTGAAGGCGGCCCCGCCGCGGGCGGCGCAGGCCGAGGCACTGGTGGCCGACCTGGCCGCGCTGCTGTCGGCAGCGGGCAATGCGGCGGCGCTGGAGATCCTGGGTGGCGGCCCGCTTCCCGCGGTCGGCCCCGCCCCAGCCGTGGACGCGGCGCTGGGGGCGACGCTGAAGGCTCTCGAGGAAAGCCGTCCGGAAGCTGAGTTGGCGACGCGGGTGGCGTCGGTGAGCACGGAGGCGTTAGCCGAAGCTTTGCGGGAGGCCACTGAGCGCGCCCGGGCCTTCGACGGCAGCTTCGCTCCGGTCAACGTTCTGGCCGAGCGCATTGAGGCCCTGCTGAGCCGACAGACGGCGCTGACGGAGGAGGCGCGGGCGGTTGCCGGGCTGGCGGCGGCCGTGCCGCCCACGGCTGACACCCGGCTGGGCCAGGCGGCTGAGGCCTTCGCCGTCGCCTGCGCCAAGGCCCAGGCCGACGCCAGGCAGTGCCAGCGTGATGCCGTGGCGGCGCGCTGGCGTTGCGGCGCCGGCCGCTACGACCTCGAAGCGCGCCTCAACCAGGCCATCGCCAACTTCTATGAACTGCAGGTCCGCAAGAACAACATCGCCGCCGAACGTCGCCATGTCCGCAGTCAGCGCTTCTTCTACGGCATGCTCGCGGCGCAGATGGCCGTGATCATCTCGACCTTTGCCATGGCCGCCCGGAAACGCAACCTGCTGTGGAGCCTGGCCGCGGCCGCCGGGCTGGCCGCGCTGGCCTTCGCCATTTACGTCTTTCTGTACGTCTAGCGGCGTGGGCCGTCCATGACATACCAGGCGGCCACCAGCGGTTCGTCCACGGAGCTGCGCGTGTGGTGATCCTCGCCCGCCTCGACGATGACCACGTCCCCCGCCTGCACCGGGTAGTCGACACCGTCGATCGGGATGACGCCCCGGCCCTGCAGGAAGATGAAGACCTCGTCGACGTCGTGGACGTGCCGCGGTTCGGGATGGGCGGTCTCGCCAGGTTTGAAGACGTGGACCCCGCCGTGGGCGACGCCCGCCTTCCCGAGCAGGTTGGGTAGCAGGTAGGCTCCTGCCGGGCGGAGATCCGCAACGGTCAACTGCGTCATGGTTACGCTCCTTGGTCCTGGTTCTTCCTGACCTCAGCGCGGCGGTGCGGGTTGCGCCTCGCCGGTGTAGGCATCGTCGTAGCGCACCACCGCGTCGGTGGCGATCCCGTAACCGACCAGGAGGATCACCGCCTGCGTCGGGCCCGCGGGGGCGACAAAGGGCAGCAGCAGGCGCTCCCAGGCGCCCGTGCCCTTGGCCTCGACACACAGGTCGGGCGCGCCGGTGTACCACCGTCCCTGGGCGTCATTCCAGCGCACTTCGAGCGTGACCCGAGTGCCAGCGGGGGTGCTGGGGGCCAGCGCCCAGACCTCGGCCAGGTAGGTCTTCCCGGCCGCGATCGGTATGCGGGTGATGTAGCAGAGGCAGCCGCCACCTCGGAAGGCGCCGGATGCGGTCCCCGTGCGCCAGGTCTCGCGGTCCCTGAAGAAAGTGCCGGCCGCCGCGTCCTCCTGCCAGGTGCTCCAGCCGGCCACGCTGCCGCTGCTCTGCCACTGCGGACCCGCCGGCCCCGGTTGGTCGGCGCCGCCGTCCTCGAAACCGGGGTTGGGGAGGGTGTTCGGGCCACGCTGCAAGGTGCCCTGCATGGCCTGCCAGAGGAGCCCCAGCGGGCCCTCGGCGGTGAGTCGTTGCAGGGCTTGTTGTTGCTCGACGGGGGCCGTGGCGCCGGCCGGGGTCTGGTACCAGGCGCCCAGGGTCTGCAGCCCGCTGAGCAGTCCGCCCTGGAGCCGGGCTCGCCACTGCCCGCGGATGGTCGGGCGGGCGCCGTCCTTGTACCAGGCGTCCGCCAGCGGGTCTTCCAGCACGCTCTGCCGCCAGCCCGCCTCCTCGCCGTCGAGGGCCCGGCTCAGTGCCTCCAACTGCGCCGTCAACTCGCCGGCGGCTGCGGCTGACGCGACGGCCGTCGGGGTGACGGCGCGGGCCGCTGTCCAGCCGGACAGCAGCAGATCGGGGTAGGCATAGCCCCGGGCGATGAGCTGGAGGCGGGCGCGGACGGTGTCGTCCGCGGCCAGCGCCTGGGCCGCACGCAGATGCGCCGCCGCCGCCGCGACCTGGGCCGCGCTGTAGCCGTCCATCTGTCCAGCCGCATCGCCGATTCCAGCGAACCACTCACCCTTGGTCTGGCTCATCCAGGCCGCTTCGTGGACCGCGTAGAAGGCACGCATCTCGGCCGCGGCCGGGCCGAAGGCCGAGGTGAAAAACTCGTCCAGCAGCGCGTCCGGGTCGAGGCTGACGTCCCAGAGCAGGCGGCTGGCCACGTAGAGCATCGGCCCCATGTTGGCCCAGTAGGGGAAGAGCTCGCTGTGGAAGGCCCGTACGCCCAGGGCGTGGATCGCCTTCAGGTCCGCGGCCAGCAGGTGTGGGAAGGAGCGCGGCGCCAGGGCCCCGAGGCCATAGTAGTCGTACTTGCCCACCTGGGCGCACTTGCGCTGCCAGGCCGCGATCAGACCGTAGTCAACCTGGCGGTAGTCGGCGTCAAAGTACTGGGCCGTGTCCTGGGTGAGGTTCACAAAGACGTTGGGCTCCATCCTCTCGATTCGCAGGGGCGGGAGCTCGACGCCGGCGTAGGCGAAGCAGCCGATGAAGATGCCGGGGTGCTTGGCGTGGACGCCGCGGGCCACGGCGTTGACGAAGGTGAACCAGCGGTCGGAGTAGATGCGCCGGCCGCGATAGAGCGGTCGTTCGACGTCCTGCGCCTTGCAGAGGTCGCACTCGCACCAGGTGTTGTTATCATTGATGCTGAAGGGGTACGTGTGCACGTCGGGATGAGCGTCGAGGTAGGCGTTGACGGTGTCGATGGCGATGCGCACGGTCTCCGGGTTGGCGGTGCAAGGCTGGGCCAGTTGTTCGCCGTCCTGCGCGGGAATGGCGCGCTTGCCATTCAGGAGCGGGTAGATCTCCGGGTGCGTGGTGCCCCACTTGCTGGGGGGAAAGACCTGGTACATCCAGTGGCGGAAGCCGGCCGCGTAGGGTACCGCGAAGCCGCCCTCGTCGGTGTCCCAGCGGTTGCGGCGGCCCCAGGCCAGGGTGTCGGCGCCCCAACTGGCACTGGCCAGGCGGCAGACGAAACTTGGGGTGACCAGCCGGCGCTGTGCCGGGATGGTGATCGTCCGCGCCGCGGGTACGACCTCGAACGCTTCCGACGGCATGAACCAGCGCACGCCGAGCTGGTCCTGCAGGAAGCCGTAGACGGCGTTGGCGGTGCCCCGCGGGGTGTTGCCGCGCAGGACGACGACGTTCTGCCCGCAGGCCAGCACATAGCCGGCATAGGCGGCGTCGCCGCCGATCTGGGCGGGGTCAGCCGCGAGCTCAGCCGGCGCCTGGCAGTCACCGACCAGGACTCGGGTAGCGGCCCGGTCGCTCTGGCTTTCCGCGACCACGACCAGGGTGGCGCCGCTGCTGCGCTGGACGATCCGCACCAGGTCGTCGACGGCGGCACGGACCACGGCCGGGGTCGCGTCACTGACGACCACTTGCGCCTGCGCCTGGCCGTCGGCCACCAGGACGACATCCGCAGCCTGCAGGACTCCGAGTTCGAGGAGGCCGGCGGCAAGGAGGTGGGTGAGTCGCAGATCCAGCATGGCGAGTCCTCCAAGTAAGCCGGGGGCGGGGGGTGGCATCCACTCCGGCCGGTCCGCGCCGCGTTGCTGTCGCCGTCCATTCATATTCCACCGCCGTCCGCTATGGGCGGTGGCCGTGTCAGTTCCGCATAGGCTGCCTCGGGGGAGGCGAAGAGGTTCGCGGCCCCGATCAGGTCTTGCAGGCCGGTGCGCTGGAAGACGTCCAGGACCGGCCAGCGCACGGCCGCAAAGGCCACCCGCAGGCCACTGGCGGTGAGGTCGTTGACCAAGTGCCGCAGCATCTCCTCGCCGGTGGCGTCGACGGTGTTGATGCCGCTGGCCACGATCAGCAGTACCCGTGTCGTGGGTTGCTCCGCCAGGGCCTTGAGCACCGACTCCTGGAAATGCGACGCATTGGCGAAGACCAGTCGGCCGTCGAAGCGGATGGCCAGGATCTGGGTGTGCGTAAGCAGCCGATGGTGCCTGGCATCGCGCAGGCTGCCATCGGGGTGGGGCGCCAGAATGGCAACGTGCGGTCGCATGAGTTGGTAGAGATGGAAGGCGACCGACAGGCCGACGCCGACGAGGATGCCGTCGACCACCCGCGGCGCCAGCACGATGGCGGCGACGAAGGTCGTCCAGGCCGCCACACCGTCGTAGCGGCTCGTGCGCCAGATGCGCAGCATGGCGCCGGCATCGACCAGCCCGCTCACGGCGGCGACGATCACCGCCCCCAGCACCGCCCGCGGCAAGTAGTACAGCAGTGGCGTCAGGAACAGCAGCGAGAGCAGCACCAGCAGGCCCGCAAACACCGACGAGAGCCCGGTGCGGGCGCCGGCGTAGAGGTTCAGTGCTGAACGCGAGAACGAGCCGCTCACCGGGTACGCTTGGAAGAGGCTGCCGACGACTCCCGCCAGGCCTTGCCCGATCAGTTCCTGATTCAGGTCCAACGGCTCTTTCGTCTTCGCCGAGAGGGTCTTGCAGATGGCCACCACCTCCATGGATCCGACCAGCATGATGGCGAACGCTCCCAGCAGCAGTTGCGGTGCTGCGGACCACTCACCGTGGGGCCAGCGGAAGGCGGGCAGGCCGCGCGGGATGGCCCCGACAACCTGCCCGCCCAAGCGGCTCTCGAAGCCGAGCAGCCAACTCAGGAGAATGGCAACCGCCAGCGTGATCAGGACCCCCGGCCAGTGCGGGCGCCAACGCCGGAGGGCCAGGATCAGCGCCAGCGCTGCCAGGCCGAAACCGAGGGCCGCCGGTTGGCACTCATGGAGGCGCCCCAGCAGCCGCAGCAGGCTTGGCAGATACAGCCCTTGTTGCCCGTGGGGCAAGCCCAGCAAGGGCGCCAGTTGCGACGAGGCGATGATCAGGGCGCCGGCATTGGTGAAGCCCACCACGACGGGGTGCGAGAGAAAGTTCACCAGCACGGCCAGCCGCAGCGCCCCCATCGCCAGCCGGATCAGTCCGGCCAGCAGGGTCAGCAGGATGGCGGTGGCGATGTAGGCCTCCGACTCGGGCGCTGCCTGCGAGACGCCGGCCACCACCGTGGCCGTCAGCAGCGAGGTCATGGCGACCGGACCGGTATGGAGCTGGCTGCACCAGCCAAACAGCGCGGCCACGATGGTCGGCAGGAAGGCCGTGTAGAGGCCGTAGTGCGGCGGCAGGCCGGCCAACTGCGCGTAGGCCATGGCTTGCGGAAGCAGCAGCATCGACACGGTTACGCCCGCCAGAAAGTCGGCGCGGACGGTTGCCGCATCCAGCGGAAACCACCTCAGGAAGGGCAGTAGTCTGCGTGCTGTGGTCATGCTCTGATACGCCACCCGTAGCCGCGACTACCCACGCGCCGCGGCGTCGGCGTCCGGCTCTGCCAATGTATCGTGGGGACGTAGGGTTTCACCCCATATCAGTTGGTGATCGGCCTACGCCGGTAGAGATTACGGCGGTGTGAGACGCCGTCGCGGACGCCGCGGGGCGGCCCCCCGGGACGATAACGTCCAGGAACGCGAGCCCGTGCGGAACAGCCTCGGAGGGAACTCATGAGTGAACCCATGCCCGCCTGCACGCCTCTGAACAGCTTCCTGCCCACGGACATCGAGGGCTTCGATTGCCTGACGGCGCTGGCCCTGGACATGCGCTGGTCGTGGGACCATGCTACCGACCCTATCTGGCGGCAGCTTGATCCGGTGCTGTGGGAGCTGACCCACCACCCCTGGGATGTCCTGCAGACTGCCTCCCGCGAGAAAGTCCGGGAGGTCCTGGCCGATCCCGCCTTTCGGCAGCGCGTTGACGCCCTCCTGCGGGCCAAGAAGCAGGCCGAGACCGGGCCGGCGTGGTTTCAGCAGGCTCATCCGCAGGCGCCCCTGACCTGTGTGGCGTACTTCAGTATGGAGTTCATGCTGAGCGAGGCCCTCCCGATCTACTCGGGCGGACTGGGCAACGTGGCCGGGGACCAGCTCAAGGCGGCCAGCGACATGGGCGTGCCGGTGGTCGGCGTCGGGCTGCTCTACCAGCAGGGCTACTTCCGCCAGGAGATCGACCAGAACGGCGCGCAACAGGCCCTTTACCCGTACAACGATCCCGGGCAACTGCCGATCACGCCCCTGCGGCGCCCGAATGGCGAGTGGCTGCGCCTGGAAGTTGCCTTGCCCGGCTGCTCGGTCTGGCTGCGCGCCTGGCAGGTGCAGGTCGGCCGCGTGAAACTCTATCTGCTGGACAGCAACGACGTGGCGAATTCCCCCGCGCACCGGGGCATTACCAGCGAGCTTTACGGGGGCGGTCCGGAGCTGCGCTTGAAGCAGGAGCTGGTGCTGGGGATCGGCGGCTGGCGCTTGCTCCGGGCGCTCGGGTTGCGGCCGGACGTCTGTCACCTGAACGAGGGGCACGCGGCCTTCGCCGTTCTGGAGCGGGCGCGGGCCTGCATGGAGGAGACGGACCAGCCCTTCGCGGTTGCCCTGGCCATCACGCGCGCGGGGAACCTCTTCACTACCCATACGGCCGTGACCGCGGGGTTCGACCGCTTCTCCCCGGCCCTCATCGAGCAGTACCTTGGGCGCTATGCCGAGCACCGGCTTGGCCTGACGCTGTACGAACTGCTGGCCCTGGGGCGCCGGAATCCTGACGACGCCGCGGAGAGCTTCAACATGGCCTACCTGGCGATCCGCGGGAGCGGGGCCGTCAATGGCGTGAGCCGCCTGCATGGGGAGGTCAGCCGGCACCTGTTTGGGCCACTCTTCCCGCAGTGGCCCGCGGCCGAGGTCCCGATCGGACACGTCACCAACGGCGTCCACATGCCGACCTGGGACTCGGCCGAGGCTGACGATCTGTGGACGGAGGCCTGTGGGAAGGACCGCTGGCTGGGGACGACGGAGACCCTGGAGCGGGACATCCGCCGCGTCTCCGACGCCAGCCTCTGGCAGTTCCGCATCGCCGCCAGCAAGTCCTTTGTGGACTATGCCCGCACGCGCCTGTCCCGGCAGCGGGCCGCATCGGGGGCGTCACCCGAGGCGGTGGAAGAAGCACGCCACCTGTTCGACCCCAATGTCCTGACCCTGGGCTTTGCGCGCCGCTTCGCCACCTACAAGCGCCCCAATATGCTGCTGCACGACCCCGAGCGGCTGCTGCGCCTGTTGAGCAACCCGCTGCGCCCGGTGCAACTCGTCCTCGCCGGTAAGGCGCATCCCGCGGATCCTGCCGGCCAGGCCCTGATCCAGCAATGGACGCGGTTCATCGAGCAGCCTGCCGCCCGCCGTCATGTGGTCTTCTTCAGTGACTACAACATGCTGCTGAGCGAGTACCTGGTGCAGGGGGTTGATGTTTGGATCAACACGCCGCGGCGGCCCTGGGAAGCGTGCGGCACCAGCGGCATGAAAGTGCTCGTCAACGGCGGTCTTAACCTCTCCGAACTGGACGGCTGGTGGGCGGAAGCCTACAGCCCCGCCGTGGGCTGGGCGCTAGGCGACGGTCAGGAGCACGGCGACGATCCGGCCTGGGACGCCGCCGAAGCCGAGATGCTCTACACGCGGCTCGAACAGGACGTCATCCCGGAGTTCTATGCCCGCAACGCCCAGGGTATCCCGACGGCCTGGGTCGCTCGGATGCGGGAGAGCATGGCACAGTTGACGCCGCGTTTCTCCGCCACACGCACGGTGCGCGCCTACACCGAGCAGCACTACCTGCCGGCGGCGACCGCCTACCAGGCGCGCGTCGCCCGTGACGGCGCCAGGGGCAGGGAGATGGTCGAGTGGCAGCGCAGCCTGGAACAGAAGTGGGCGACGCTGCACTTCGGTGAAGCGACCGTGGAGACTCACGGCGAGCAGCATCAGTTTGACATCCCGGTCTACCTCAATGAGATCGACCCTCAGGCTGTGCGCGTCGAACTCTATGCCGACGGCGTCCACGGGGCCGGCCCCGTGCGGCAGCAGATGGAGCGCATGCGTCCGCTGGCCGGCGCCGCCGGCGGCTACATGTACAGTGCCGCGGTCCCGGCCAGCCGCCCGCCCGCGCACTACACCGCGCGCGTGATACCGCACTGCGCGGGGGTCGCGATCCCGCTGGAAAGCGCACGCATCCGGTGGCAGCGCTGAACCTGGCGCTTTGGGGAATCGGCGGTAGACTACGGGGTTTGTCCCCGCGGGCGCTGGCCCTGGCGGGGGGTGCGTGTGGCAATGGAGGCAGGTATGGCGAGCGACAGCGTAGCGGTCTATGATCCGTCGGTCATCGAGCCCAAGTGGCAGGCATTCTGGTTGAGCCAGAAGACCTTCAAAGCCGTTGATCTTGACGCCAGCCGTCCCAAGCTCTACGTGCTCGACATGTTCCCCTACCCCAGCGGGGCTGGCCTGCATGTCGGACACCCTGAAGGCTACACGGCCACGGACATCTTCTGCAGGTACCAGCGCATGAAGGGCCGTAACGTCCTGCATACCATGGGCTGGGATGCTTTCGGACTGCCGGCTGAGCAGTACGCCATGCAGACCGGCACGCCGCCGCGGGTCACTACCCGCAAGAACATCGATAGTTTCCGCCGGCAGATCCAGTCGTTCGGTTTCAGCTATGACTGGGATCGCGAGATCAACACCACCGACACGGGCTACTACCGCTGGACGCAGTGGATCTTCTGCCAGCTCTACAAGAAGGGGCTGGCGTACGTCGACGAGGTCGCGGTCAACTGGTGTCCGGCCCTGGGCACCGTGCTCGCCAACGAAGAGGTCATCAACGGGCGCAGCGAGCGTGGCGACCATCCGGTCGTCCGCAAACCCATGAAACAGTGGGTGTTGAAGATCACAGCCTACGCCGAGCGTCTGCTCGAGGATCTGGAGGGGCTGGACTGGCCGGAAGGCATCAAGGAGATGCAGCGCAACTGGATCGGCAAGAGCACCGGCGCCGAAGTCGACTTCCGCGTCGACGGCCAGGACGCCGCCATCCGGGTTTACACCACGCGTCCGGATACGCTGTTTGGCGCCACCTACATGGTTCTCGCTCCGGAGCACCCGTTGGTGGAGCAGATCACCACGCCCGAGCAGGCGGCGGCGGTCGCGGCATACCGTCGAGAGGCCCTGGTCAAGAGCGACCTGGACCGCACCGAACTGAGCCGCGAGAAGACCGGCGTTTTCCTGGGGCGCTGCGCCCTCAACCCCGTGACCGGCGAGCGCATCCCGATCTGGATCAGCGACTATGTCCTGATGGGCTACGGCACCGGTGCCATCATGTCCGTTCCGGCCCATGATACTCGCGACTTCGAGTTTGCACGGCGCTTTGGCATTGCCATCCGCTGCATCATGGAGCCCGAGGCCAAGGCGGCTGCCGCGGCCGGGGTGACGGTGGCCGACGTGCTGGCCGGCGCGGCCTGCTGGCCGGGCGAGGGCCGCATGATCTGCAGCGCCAACGCCGAGGTCAGCCTCAACGGCCTCTCCCAAGCCGCCGCCACCGCGACCATCATCGACTGGCTGGAGCGCCAGGGCATCGGCCGGCGCATGGTCAACTACAAACTGCGCGATTGGCTGTTCAGTCGGCAGCGCTACTGGGGCGAGCCCTTCCCGGTCGCGCACATGGCGGACGGTACCATCAAGCTGCTCGATGAGGAACTGCCGGTGGTGCTGCCGGAGATGGACGACATCACTCCCTCGGGCACCGGCGAGTCGCCGCTGGCCAACGCGGGTGCCTGGTTGGACTACGTCGATCCCAAGACCGGCCAGCGCGGTCGCCGCGAGACGCACACCATGCCGCAGTGGGCCGGCTCGTGCTGGTACTACCTGCGCTACCTCGACGCCCACAATGACGCCGCACCCTGGGATCCCGCCAAGGAACGCTACTGGATGCCGGTGGACCTCTACGTCGGCGGCGCCGAGCATGCGGTTCTGCACCTGCTCTATGCCCGCTTCTGGCACAAGGTCCTCTTTGACCTCGGCTATGTGAGCACCAAGGAGCCATTCCAGCGCCTGATCAACCAGGGCATGATCCTGGGCATGGCCTACCGCGATGCCCGCGGGGCCCTGGTCCCCAATGACCAGGTGGAGAAACGTGACGGCGCCTTCTTCAGCAAAGCGACCGGCGAGGAACTCACGGAGTTCCCGGCAAAGATGTCGAAGTCGCTGAAGAACGTGGTGAATCCCGACGAGATCGTGGCTGAGTACGGCGCCGACAGCTTCCGCCTGTACGAGATGTTCATGGGACCGCTGCAAGCTATGAAGCCCTGGCAGACGCGGGACATCGAGGGCGTCTACCGTTTCCTGCATCGGGTCTGGAAGATGATCGTCGGTGCCGACGGGGCCCTCTCGCAGGCGATCGGCGATCGGCCCGCGACGCCCGAGCAGGAGCGCCTGCTGCAGCAGACGATCGCCAAGGTCGAGGAGGATACGGCCAGCCTGAACTTCAACACCGCGATCAGCCAGATGATGGTGTTCATGAACGAGTTTGGCAAGGCCGAGGCCCGTCCGCGCGCGGCCATGGAAGCCTTCGTCCTGCTGCTGGCGCCGTACGCGCCGCATCTGGCCGAAGAGCTCTGGCAACGTCTCGGCCATACGACCTCGCTGGCGCACCAGCCCTACCCTGTCTGCGACCGCTCCAAACTGCAGTTGGCCGAAGTCGAGATCGTCATCCAGATCCAGGGCAAGCCGCGCGCCAAGATGATGCTGCCGACCGGCGTGACCGCCGCGCAGATGGAGGCTGCTGTCCGGGCCGATGCCAGGATCAGCGCGCTGCTGGAGGGCAAGACGGTGGTCAAGATCATCGCCGTGCCCGGCCGCCTGGTCAACATTGTTGTGCGCTGAGATCGGCCCGACGGGCAAGGGTCCATGACCCTCTGTCGTTCTCGTACTCGTTCTCGTAGTCGTTGTCGTAGTCGTTGTCGTTCTTGTTCTCGTGCTCGTTGTCGTTGTCGTGGTGCCTGCCGTCGCGGCCGGGGCCACGCGATAACACCGGGTCCGATCACGACGACGACCACGACAACCGTCCACCTGGCGCTGGACTGACAACGGTTAGGACGCTGCGGTCCATCCCAAACCAGACTCCATGCCCATGTCGCTCCGCATTGCCACCTACAACATCCGCCACGGCCTGGGCCTGGACGAGCGGCTGGACCTTGGCCGTAGCGCCGCCGTCATCGCCGCCTTGGACTGCGACCTGGTGGCGATCCAGGAGGTCGATGTTGGCTGCACCCGCAGCGGTAACATCGACCAGGCGGCAGACCTGGCGCGCCACACCGGCATGCGCCCATACTTCGGGCCGGCCATCCCCTTCCAGGGCGGCCAGTATGGCATTCTGGTGTTGAGCCGGCTGGCCGTGGAGGCGTGGTCGGTGCTGCCGCTGCCGGGCCAGGAGCCGCGCTGTCTGCTGACTGTCGACGTGGTCTGGGCCGGCCGGCCGTTGCGCTTCTGCGCCACCCATCTGGACCTGGACGCCGACCAGCGTGCGCTCGCCCTGCCGCTGCTCCAGCGGGCCGCCGCGGCGCGCGGCGTCCCCTTCATCCTGGCCGGGGACCTCAACTCTACCCCGGACAGCGCGCTGGTGCAGAGCCTGGTAACTGCCTGGCAGGCGGCCGCGAGCCTGGCCGGACCGCCGACCTACCCCGCCGACGCGCCGACGGAGCGCCTTGACTACATCCTGGCCGGACCTGCCGGAGCCTGGCGCGTCGAAGCCGTCGAGGTTATCGCCGACGGGCTGACCTCCGACCACCGGCCCGTACGGGCCGCGCTGGAATGGACTCGTGTGGTCGGTGGATCGGGGAGGGGCCGCGGGCCGCTATGAGCTTCTCCCGGCATGCGCTGGTGGCGATACTGGCTCTGGTCGCCGGCTTCTGCGGCCCGGACCATGCCGCACTGGCAGCCGAGGCTGACCTCGCGCTCCTCTACGAGGCGGCCTGCGGGCAGGAGCCCAGCGCCATCCCCGCCCTGGGCTTTGTGTCCTCGGGCCTCGGGCAGGCGGACTTCCCGGCGGCGGCGAGTCCCCGGTTGCGTACCGTCGACGACAGTCCGCTTGCCGATGGGCGTTACTATTTCCGGGCCTTCACGCCGCGCGAGTTGGACAGCGCCTGCAGCCTGCGCTGCGAGGTGCGTTTGCGCGTGCTGGCGGCGGCCGGTTCGCCGGCCGCTGTCTGTGTGCAGGCCTCCCTGCAGGACCGACGCTTTGGCTTGGGTTTTCTGCTCCATGAGGCGGGTCCGGATGACGACGAAGTGCTGTTCCTGGACTTCGGGGGGAGCGGCGCGGGCGAGATCATCGCCCGTCGCTGCCTGGCTGCCGATATCATGCGCAGTTACAGTTTCCAGGTGGAGCGCGGCAAGCCGGGTCCGGACGACGACTGCCTGGATCTGACGATCGAAGGCGATCCTGGTGCCCCGCTAACCGTCCGCATCGCCGACCTGACGCCGTGCGCGAGCCTGAACTACTACGGGCTCCTGTTCGGTCATCCGGTCGGCGCGGGCACCGGTGAAGCCGAGTGGGAGCGTATTGCTATGACTATTGCGCGCGAGCAGGCACCCCAGGGACCTCTGGCGATCGGCACGCGGCGCCAGTTGTTCCTCGATGACTGGCTGCTGGAGAGCACCGCCAGGCTCCAGCGCGTGCAGGGCGAAGCGACCAAGTCTCCCCTCAATCCTGTCCTGCGGCGGGAGTACCCTTGGGAGGCGGCGCGCTGCGAGCTGTACGGCAGTGCCGTCTGGGACCCGGCTGGCCGCCGCCTGCAGCTCTTCTACTCGGCCATGAGCCGCCCCTACGAAATCCTCATGGCCTATGCCGAGTCCAGCGACCGCGGTCTGCACTGGCGCAAGCCGCTCCTGGACCTGGTCGAGTTCGCGGGGCAGAAGACCAACGTCGTCTACCCCGGCCGCTATTCCCCCCATGGTCCCAGCGTCTTTCGGGATGAGCACGATCCGGACCCTGCCCGGCGCTACAAGCTGTTCACTGCCGACTTTCCGGTTCCCGTGACCCCGGAGGCGCAGACCCGCGGCCCGGCCGGCATCGATGTCGCCTTCTCGCCGGACGGGATCCAGTGGACGCCATCGGCGCGGAACCCGGTCTTGCCGGGGTTCATCAGCGACACGGGACAGTGTGCCTTCTGGGATGCCGACCGGGGGCGGTACGTCGCTTTTGTCAGGATGTACATCGGCGGTCAGCGCTCGGTCGCGCGGACCGAAAGTAGCGACTTCGAGACCTGGAGTCCCCCCGTTGCCGTCTACCTGCCCACCCCCGCGGACCGCGAGCGGAACTGGCAGTTCTACAGCCTCTCCGTCACGCCGTACCAGGGGCTCTACGTGGGCCTGGTGTGGATCTTCCCGGCGCTGCCGGCATCGGCGGACTGGCAGGCCGATACCCCGACCACCTGGCCGGAACTGGTGGTGAGCCGAGACGGGTTTGCCTGGGAACGGCCATTTTTCGGCGCCCCTTTCCTGGCGACCGGCGAACCTGGCAGCTTCGACCGTCGCCAGATCCGCACGGCTTCTTCGCTGGTCGTGCTGGACGATGCCATTCTACTGCTGTACGCGGGTTCGCCGCACCCGCATGTGGCGGCGCACACCTACGACATCGGCCTGGCGACGCTACGGCTCGACGGCTTTGCCGCCCTGGCTGCCGGCGCGGAGGAGGGCACGCTGCTGACGCGGCCGCTCCACTTTGCGCCGGGACCGCTGCACGTGAATGCACAGACGGGCCCCGGTGGTTCCGTGCGGGCGGAGGTCTGCGACGCCCAGGGCACGCCACTGCCGGGCTACGAGGCTGCCCGCTGCACGCCGTGCAGCGGCGACGCCAGCGCCGCCGGCCTGTCCTGGGGCCTGCACGCTACGGTTCCCGAAGCCAGCGGTGCGGGGCTGCGCCTGCGCTTCGTGATGACCAACGCCAAGCTCTGGTCGTTCTGGATCGGCGCAGGCGACTGAGATCCAACCACGCCGCGCCGGCGTGAGGAGGTTCCAGCCCTCACGCCAAGGCGTCGTGTTCGGTCCGCCCTATGATCTCGTCCTGGAGCTCGCGCGAGAGATCGCAGAAGTAGTCACTGTAGCCGGCAACGCGCACGATCAGGTCGCGATGGAGCCCAGGTTCACGTTGCGCTGCGCGCAGCGTGTCCGCGCCGATGACATTGAACTGGACGTGGTGGCCGTCCAGGCGGAAGTACGACCGGACCAACTGCGCCCAGCGTTCGATGCCGGCTTCACCTGCCAGTACCGTTGGGCTGAACTTCATGTTCAACAGCGTGCCGCCGGTCTTGACGTGATCCATCTTGGCAGCGGATTTGAGCACGGCGGTGGGGCCACTGCGGTCGGCGCCCTGCACGGGGGAGATGCCTTCGGACAGCGGCGCGCCCGCCCTGCGGCCGTCGGGCGTGGCGCCGGTGATGGAGCCGAAGTAGACGTGGCAGGTGGTGGGCAGCATCTCCACGCGGTACGCGCCGCCCTTGCTGTTCGGCCTCCCGTCGAGTTCCTCGATCAGCACATTGAACGTGCGCACCATGAGGTCGTCGGCGCGGGCGTCGTCATTGCCGTACTTGGGGGTGCGATGAAGCACTTGCTGGTGCCGGGCGTCGTCGCCGGCGAAATCGCGGTCCAGCGTCGCGACCATATCCCGCACCGTGAGTTCCGGCTCGTCGAAACAGAGTTGCTTGAGCGCCGCGAGACTATCCGTGAGACTGCCGATCCCGACGAACTGGATATAGGAGTTGTTGTAGCGCGCGCCGCCGGCGTTGTAGTCCTTGCCGGTGGCGATGCAGTCGTCGGTGATCACCGACAGCAGCGGTGCCGGCATCAGCGCGGCGTACATCTGCTCGATGACCTGATTGCCGCGCAGTTTGAGGGCCAGGAGGTGCTGCAGTTGCGCTCGGAAGGCGGCGAAGACGTCATCGAACGTGAGCAGCGTCTCCGGCGCCCCCGTCCGCGGGCCGAGTTGCACGCCGGTCCGCGGGTCCAGGCCGTCGTGCAGGGCTAGTTCGAGAGTCTTGACCAGATTGAAGTAGCCGGTGAGAATGAACGCTTCCTTGCCGAAGGCGCCGGTCTCCACGCAACCGCTGCAGCCGCCAGCGCGGGCGTCCGCCAGCGTCTTGCCCTGCCGGATCTGTTCGGCGATCACCGTTTCCGTGTTGAAGATCGAGGGGAACCCGTAGCCTTTGCGGATCACGCGCAGGGCGTGATGCAGCAGGGCCTCGGGGGTCCGGCGCGAAAGCTGCAGGTTGGTACTGGGCTGCAGCAGGTGCATCTCGTCGACGATGTCGAGCAGGAGGTCCGAGACCGCGTTGGCGCCGTTGCTGCCATCCGCCAGCAGTCCGCCGATGTTGATATTCGCGAAATCCGTGTAGGTCCCGCTTTCGGCGGCCGTGACGCCGACCTTGGGCGGGGCAGGGTGATTGTTGAACTTCACAAAGAACGCTTCCAGCAGTTCGCGTGCGGACTCCGGCGTCAGCGTGCCGTTGGCGAGGCCCTGCTGGTAGAAGGGGCCGAGGTGCTGATCCAGGTGCCCGGGCGAGAACGAGTCCCAGCCGTTCAGCTCAGTGATCACCGCGAGGTGGTAGAACCAGTAGCTCTGCAGCGCTTCGTGAAAATCACGCGGGGCGTGTTCGGGCACGTGGCGGCAGACCGCCGCGATCTTCGCCAGTTCGGCCCCTCGCCGCGGGTCCTGCTCCTGTGCGGCCAGGTGCTCGGCGAGGTCCGCGTGGCGGTGTGCGAAGCGGATCAGCGCGTCGCAGGCGATATCCATGGCCCGCCACTGTTCCTGCCGCGCCCAGGCTTCCCGGTCGTTGGCGTAGTCCAGCGCCGCCAGGCTCGCGGCAATGTCCGCTTTGAACTCCCGCAAGCCCTTGCGGTAGATCTTGTCGTCCAGCACCGTATGGCCGGGTGCGCGCTGCTCCATGAATTCCGTGAACAGGCCCGCCCCGTACGCGGCTCGCCATTCCTGCGGCAGGGTGGCGAAGATCCGGTCGCGCATACTGCGGCCCTGCCAGTAGGGAATCACCACGTCGCGGTACGCGTTCAGGCAGGCTGGCGACACGGCGTAGCTGGTCTTCGGTCGGGAGTTCAGGATCTCCAGGTCCTGAAGGCTATGGCAGGTGAGTTCCGGGTACGTCGGCACCGCCTTGGGATACGGCCCGCGCTCGCCAACGATCAGTTCGTCTTCACCCAGGTAGATCTGCTTGCGCCGGCACAGGTCGTCGAATGAGGTGGCGCGCAGGACGGGAATGGAGAAGCGACCTGCCTGCGCCTGGAAGAACGCGGTGAGCAGCAACGCGCGCTCTTCGCTGATGCAGGGCGTCGCTTCGAGGCTGCGCTGCCGGAGCCTTGCCGTTCGTTCGGTCATGGCCATCACCCTCAGACTTGGGGCCGGTCGCGGACTATCCCGCGTGCGGGTCGTGGGATGCAGCATAGCACCCGCATTCGCCGCCTGCCAGCCGCCCTGACCGCGGCCCAGGGCGGTTCCAAGATCGCGGTTCCCGCTACGGGTGAGCGCGTGAGAACGTGAAAGCGTGGATTCGTGGCAGACGGCCGGCACACGCGCCGTAACCCCTTACGCAATCACGCTCTCACGCTTTCACCGTGCCGGTGACCAACACCGATGGTCGTTGGGAAAACGGAACAGCCCTGACCGCGGTCAGAGCCGAGTTGACGCTCGGCGGTCCCAGGGGAACGGCGCCGGTATCCGCGGTGCCGTCGGTCTCTCCCACTGGCGCCGCCGCGGTCGCGGTGCTAGCGTGACGGCAGGTCAGCGCAGACGGGCGTGGTGCCGTGCGCTGGCAGGGCGCGTAGCCGGAGTTCAGGGACCATGGAACCGTTGAAGTTAGGTGTGATCGGCTGTGGCGTGATTGGCTCCATCAACCTCAAGGACGCCATGGCCAGCGCGCTGGTCAAGGTCGTCGCCGCGGCCGACCTCCGCGGCGAGCGCCGCGAGTGGGCGAAAGCTCAGGGCGTTCCCCGTGTCTACGAGGATGGCAGCGAGCTCATCGACCAGGATCCCGAGGTCGAGGCCGTGATCATTGCCTACCCGGTGTCGACGCGTACGGCCATGGCCCTGCGCGCCTTCGCCCGCGGCAAGCACGTCCTGACCGAGAAGCCGGTGGCCAACAACGCCCGCGAGGTCCGCACCCTCATGGCGCGGCGCGGCGACCGGGTCTGCGCCTGCTTCTCGTCACGCTACCGATTCTACGACTCGGCGCGGCGCGTGGAGGCGGTTCTGGCGAACGGCTCCCTGGGCGAGATCCGCCGGCTGCACGTGCGGGCGCTGCAGGCCGGAACTCCGCAGAACGACCGGCCACCGCCACCCTGGCGGGAGTCTTTCTGCATGAACGCGGGGGGCATTCTGACCAACTGGAGCTGTTACGACCTGGACTACATTCTCGGACTGACCGGCTGGGCCTTCCGGCCGCGCACGGTCCTGGCGCAGATCTGGTCCTGCGTGCCGACGTTCCGTTGTCATATCGCCCCCGAATCCGATGCCGAAGCGCATTTCGCCGCCTTGGTTACGGGGGCTGATGGCAGCGTGCTGACCATCGAGCGCGGCGAGTTCATGCCCATAGCCTCCGAGGCCGCCTGGCAGATCATCGGTACCCAGGGCGCCTTGCGCCTCGGGATGGTCGGGAGTGCTGAGCGCCGCCTGATCCTTGACACCGCCTCCGCGGCCCAGGGCGTGACCAGCCAGGTGCTGTGGGAAGGCAATGACAGCGGGCGCGGTGGCGGCGCCCTCGTCATCGAGGACTTCGCGCTCGCCGTGCGCCAGCAGCGGCCGCCGGCCACCGGCCTCGAGCAGGCTTTGGTCATGATGCAGATCACCGACGCCATCTACGAGTCCGCGCGGACTGGCGGCGCCGTAACCCTGCCGTAGCTTCGGGAGACGAACGATGCGTAGTCTGATCATCCTGCTGGCCGTCGTGCTCGGGTCGGTATTCTCCATCCTGCCACTGAGCGCCTACATGGCCACCAAAGGGCTCGCTGCCCCCCAGAAGGAGTGGGCTGAGCCGGCGGTGTACTTCGCGGCGCGGACGCGCATGCGCATGGCCCGTTTCCCCCCGGCGGTGGCTCTCCTCCAGCGCGCCATCAAGACCTGGCCGAACAGCCCTCGCGTCGACGAGGCGACCTACTGGATCGGCTTTTGCTACGAGCGCGCCGAGGTGAGCGACCAAGCCATCGCCTGGTACAAAGCCTTCCTGTCGAAGTACCCAAAGCATGAATGGGCAGCCCAGGCCAAGCGCCGTCTGGACACCCTTGAGGCGCAGAATCTCTAAGGGATACCGGCCCATCCGGCCGCCGCCCCGCTGGCGCCGTCGGGATTACGGAGTGTCGTGCTCAGCCTGATCGTCCCGCCGGGAGAGACGCCGCGGCCCTCGAGGGCGACGCTGAAGGTGCCTGCCGTGCGGGCCAGGAGCGCTGCGTCCTGCATTCCCACGACCTCGAAGCGGTCCGCGTAGATCAACGACCGGCGCGTCGGCGCGTCTACGGTTTGCATAGGCTCACATCCGGGTCGGCGTCTGCGGTTCCGTTGCCGTCGGCCGTGGCTGCCGCGATCGGGCCGCCGCCAGCTCGCACTGCAGGACGATCCGGTTTCCACCGGTGATCGCCATGATGCGCTCAATGGTCATCGTCGCGGTGGGACTGATGTAGATGAGCTGGTCATCCCGCAATCCATGGAAATACAGCTCCAAGTCCTCAGCCGCCCGATCGTTGATCTGGATGGCCCGCAGTTCCCGGAAGGTCCGCCAGGTGGGGATGTGCTGAGCGTGCGCGCCACAGAGGTGCATCATTCCACCGTGCGGGAAACTGGACAGACAGGCCCGGTCCAGCTCGGCAACGAAGTCGCGGTAGTTGGCGGCCGAGAGCAGTTGCGTGGCGCACCCATCGATGAAGCCGAAACCACTCGGAGCGTAACGGTTCTCCGCGACCGAGCCACGGCGGACCGGGTCGGGGATGGCCGCGGCGAACACCCGGATGCACTCCTGTAGCGTTGCGGTGATGACCCGCAGCGCCTGCTGGGCCGCATCGGGGGCCAGCAGCATGGCCACGAGGAGGCGCTGGCCGAACAGGTTCATCCCGATGTTGATGGGGCAGCTCAGCACGGGCGTGGTGATGAAGACCTGCCCGCCCGTGGCTGCCACGGCGAGATGCGTCAGCCTGATCGTGTCGGCCAGGAGCTTCGACTGCGTCAGGTCGGGCAGCCGCAGTTCCGCCGGCTCGGCCTGCAGTTCGTCGGACCAGACCTGTCCCTCGTGGAAGAACACGCGCGCCCCCAGCAGGGCGTCCACGAAGTGCACTCCCCATGGATCGATCTCGATGACGAAGGGGCGGAAGGTAACCGGGTCTGCGCCCTCCGGGCCATGGCGAGCCATGTCCCCAAGGACATCGGCCAGCCAGGCCTCTGGCTGTTGGAGCATGTCAATCTCGTTGACTCCCGCCAGGCCATGGGAGCGGCCGAAGAAACGCCCCGCTATGGCGACAACGTCGTCGCCGGGACGGCCCGCGTAGAGGCTGGCCACGCGCTCTTGGTGCCGGGCCTGGACGCCTTGGATCCCTGCATTCAGCCACCTGAGATCAGCCGGGTTGGGCATGGTTCTCTCCTGTCGCGCCACCCCACCTGCACCGGCCTGGTACACGCCGACCCCAGGGATGACCACGGCGGGGAGCATAGCGCCGGCGAGGGCGCGGGGCAAGGAGCGCTGCCGGGCGACCGTAAGGCCTCAGTCAAGTCTGCGCGGACCCACTGGAGGGCGAAGCTCCCCAGGCGCGCATGCGCCGCTGAGCCACCGGCCAGAGGCCGGAGACGGGGGACGGCTCACCGCCTGCACGCAGGCTGGGGAGGTTCGCCCTCCAAAGCCTGCCCGCAAAGCCGGCTGCTGCGGACTTGACTGAGGGGTTGCCGGGCGACCGGGGCGGATTCAGGATCCGTGGCGCAGCGCACTGGCACACGCACCGCCAGTTGTCGCCTCACGGAAGCTCTCTTGGAGCCTTGCCGGGCGGCCTGGGCTGCTCTCAGTAGGGCAATACGATGTTCCCGGCACGGTTGCGGACGGGCGTATATGTTAGGGCACGCCATCGGTACGGCCGCTGAACACGCATTGGGGATCCTACGCATGAAATACCTCCTGTGCCTGTGCGCTCTCCCCTGCGTCCACGGTGCTGCCGCGGGCGCCGCCGAGCTGCCGCTGGTCGACAAGACCCTCGTCGCCTGGGTCTGCCTGGCCGGCCTCGACCAGCGCGCTGGCAGTGTCCTGACCGTGCAGGAGAAGGAGGCCTTTGACGCCATCGTGTTCGCGGAACGGCGGCCGGGCGCGTGGATGGCCGGCAGCGACTTCTTCCGGCGGACCCAGGGCGAGGCCGAACAGGCGGCGTATCCGAGGGAGACGGCCGACCCGCCAACGCCGGTGCAGGTGGCGGTGGTCTACCAAGGCAACACGATCACCCTCTACCGCAATGGGCAACGCTATGCCGGCTACACGGTCGGCCAAGCGCAGCCCTTCGGCGCGGAGGCGATCGTGCTGATCGGGTTACGCTACCTGGGAACAATGGGCGAGATCGGCTTCCTGCAGGGGGCGGTGGCCGAAGCCCGGATCTACGCGGGGGCTCTGAGTTCTGCCGAGGTGGCGGCGCTGACCCCGGTGACGCTCTCGGGACGGCAGCCCCTGGCCTGGTGGACGTTCGCTGAGGGTTCGACCGCGGACCTCGCTGGGACGTTCACCGCAGTCAGGCTGGTCGGTGATGCGCATGTGGAGCAGGGGCGACTGCACCTTGCAGGGGACGGGTACCTGGTGGCGGCCCGCGACGAGAAGCATCTGCCCAGGGTTGAACCGGAGGATGAAACCGTGGCCTGGCCGATCCAAACCGCGTTCTTCAAGCCCCGTGCGAAGCGCACCGGCAACATGTGGGATACGTGGCTCTATCACCGCGACGGCATTCACTATCTCTACACCCTCGCCAACTCACGCGGACAGTGGGACAACATCTCCCTGGCCACCTCCCCCGACGGCGTGCACTGGCAGGAGGTCGGCCCGGTCCTGCGCAAAGGCCGGGGGGTGACCTGGATGGGCACCGGTTCGACCTGGCAGGCGCCCGGCGCCCCCGCCGTCGGCAGGTTCCAGATGAACTTCTCCGAATGGAAGGGCCCGCGCCAGACCATCTTCTTCGCTGCCTCTGAGGACCTGGTCCACTGGACTCGCCTGGGCCAGGAGTACGAGTTCGTCCAGGACGAGCGCTGGTACGAGCCCGCCGGGCGCTGGGACTGTATCTGGACCCTTCCCCGGCCTGGCGGGGGTCTGTACGGTTACTGGACCGCCACGCCCAAGCCGGAGACCGGCGGGCGGTTCGGTTTTGGCGAGACTCTGGACGGGGTGACCTGGCAGGCGCTGCCGCCGCCCCGAGTCGAGGGGGTCGGGGAGGGCGAGGTCGGTGCGGTCGAACCGATCGGGACGCGCTTCTATATGATGTTCGGCAGCGGCGGCCTGATGGTCACGCTGGTCGCCGATCGCCCCGAGGGGCCCTTTGTGGCCGCGCGCAAGAACCCGCGGCTGCTGTCGGGCCACACCTACTTCTCGCGCTTCTACCGGGCCCCGGACGGGCTGCTGGTCAACCACCACTCGGTGGCGCGCGACGGGCAGGTCTACTTCGGCACGCTGAAGGGCACGGCCGTCGATGAGGAGGGAACGCTACGGCTGGTCTGGTGGCGGGGCAACGAGGCGCTCAAGCACGAGCGCTTGACCCTGGCGGCGCCCGTGCCTGCCGGCGGCGGGCGGATCGCCTGGGTCTCCACCGCGTTGGACGTCGACCGCGGCGTTGTCGTGGAGGGTACGCTGGCCCTCCCGGCTGCGGCGAACGACCCGCCTGCGGGGCTCTACATCGAGTGTCGTGGAAGCGCTGGGGTCGCGCTGCTAGTCTTCGCCGGCGGGCGGGCCGAACTGGGCCCCATGCAGCCGGACGGCTCCGGCTTCCAGGCGGAGAAAGCCGTGGACCGTGAACGGACCTACGCCAGCCCAGCGAGCTTCCGGTTGCTCCTGAAACAGACGCTGCTGGAGGTCTACCTGGACGACGTCCTGATCGAGTGCTACAGCCTGCCGCAGAACGCGACCGGCCGGATCGGCGGCATAGGCGGTGCCGCGATGCATGGCCTAAGTGCCTGGCAGTGCGAGTAAGGGGTCAGCGCAGGGCCATGGGCGGGCGCCCATAGGCGCTCGCCATTCAGGCTTGTCACTGTCGCATGAGACCCTTGCAGAACCTCACGATCGGCTCGCGGGGGATCAGCGCCAAGGGTGCGGCAATCCCTCAGCCCAGCCCAGCGGGCTGGGTTGGGGCCCCCCATTGTCCGTAGCCCTGAAAGGGCGAGATAGGTGAACGAAGGCTAACGCGACCCTTCAGGCCGCACCGTTGCGCCGCCTTCACCCAGGCCGGTGGCCTGGGCTAAGGGATGCCGGCCCTGCAGGCCTCCGAGCCGGCAAGCGCCAGTTCCGCGGCGCCGCATCCCGTCCGCCAGGCCAGGGAGCGACGGCGCGACCTTCGCGAAGCGGACTCCGCCGGGACCTCACCAGTTCAGCGTCTGCCCGTAGCCCGCGCCGGTGAGGCCGTTCAAGAGCGCCCAGCCACCTTCCTGCGGGGTGACCGTGGCCCGGATTCGGAAGGCGCGCGCGGCGGGGTCGAGGCGGTCCGCGGTCAGACTCAGCAGGGCGGTGCTGCCGCCGAGTCTTCCCCGTACGGCAAAGTCATAGCCGACGCCGTTGGCGAGGCTCAGCCGGGCGCTGCCCGTGATCGTCCGTCCGGTCTGCTCAAGCTGGAACGCCAGTGTCCAGGTGCCGTCCATCGGGGTCAGGGCGTCCAGCACCACGGTCTCCGCCACCGCCGTCCTCGCGCCGTTGACCTGGAGGTTGCCGGCGACGGGGCCGTGCAGGTGCGGGGTGCTCGCATTCAGGGTGAGGGTGAAGGTCAGCGCGACGTTCGCCGCCGCTGCGGCGTCCGTGCCCCGCACGGCCAGGGTTGCCAGCAACGCGCCGGTTCTGCCCTTGACACTGCCCCGCGCCACCAGCGGCACGAGTACGGGTGCCGGTCCTGCCAGTCTGCAGGTGCCGGTACCCGTGAGTTTGCCCTGAGTATCGTGCACCAGGTGCAGCGTTACCGGGTTTCCGCCCACGCTCGTCGTGTGGGTGCCGGTCAGATCCCACAGCGCTACCGGCGCGACGGCCAAGGTGCGGAAGCTGGTCTCGGCGCCATAGGCCGGGCCGGCAGCGTTGGTCGCGTAGGCACGGACCCAGTAACGCGTGTTGGGCACCAATCCCGTCAGGGCGCTGGTGAAGGCGCCGGTTCCGGCACCGTCGTTGGTGAAGCCATCGGTCGTGGTGGGTGCGCCGGCCGTGTTCCAGCAGACGCCCCGCTGGGTCACGGCGCTACCGCCCGCGTCGACGACCTCGCCGCCGCACTGGGCGCTGCCGAAGCGGACGTCGGACACGGGCCCCGTGCTGACGGTGGCGGGGATTGGCAGCCAGTTCCAGACGATCGAAGCGGCGGTCGAGCCCCCCTGGTCGGCGAGGACGAGTTCCCCGGTCGTCAGGGTGCTGCCCACGGCGGGGACGCTGCCGGTGCCGGTCCAGCCAGCGGGGGCGTGTGTCAGCGAATCGTCGATAAGCGTGCAGGTGACCCTCGCGCCCCAGGCATAGGTGTGGGTGCCGACGCCAGGCGTCGGGGTCCCCTGGGCGCTGACCACCGTCAGCGTGTAGTCGCGCGAGTCCAGGGCGGCGGTTTGCGACATGGCCGTCTGCGCGCCCAGGCCCGCCGCGCCGCCGGCCAGGCGGAAGCCGATGCGGCGATAGGATTCGTTCGGCCCGTTCCAGCTGCGCGTGGCGGCACGGCAGTGCTCGGCCCAGTAGTCCCAACTGCCGCCGCGGATCACGCGGTTGGCGCCCGACGCCGGGCCGCCTGGGTTCGAGACTGTTCCCGGGTACGTTGCACACCAGTCCAGGCACCACTCCCAGAGGTTGCCATGCAGATCGTACAGCCCCCACGCATTCGGCAGGTATGAGCCGGCGGCGGCCGTGCCGTCCGCCAGTCCGGAGTCCTGGCTGGAGCCTGGGCCGCGATTGCCGGCGTAGCGGCCAAGCAAGGACACGTTGGCATCCGCGGACACCGACGTCAGGTTGGTCCCGTTGTTCAGGGCCGTGGTGGTACCGGCGCGGCAGGCGTACTCCCACTGCGACTCGGTGGGCAGGTCGAGGGTCGTCAGACCGGTCTTCTGGCGGAGCCTGCCCACGAACGAGCCCACGTCCACCGCGCTGCTGCCGGGCCAACCCGCTCCCGCGGTCGCCCCACGGATGCCGCTGTAACTCACCTGCTCCACCGGCCGGGCCGCGCGGACGTCGGCGTTGTTGAAGTAGCTCGGCCAGGTGTCCATCACCAGGTTCCACTGCATCTGCGTGACCTCGAAGACGCCGATGCAGAAGTCCTGCGTCAGCGTCACCTCATGTTGGGGCTCGAAGGCGGAGTGTCCCAGTTCGCCGGCCGGGCTGCCCATGGTGAAGGAAGGGGCGGTCCTGGGGAGGCGTCGCAACACCAACTTGGTGGTCTTGTGCTCCGCTGCCCAGCCGCCGGCGGGGACGGTCCACAGGTAGGCCATGGGGTAGCTGGCGGCCGCCGGACCGGCGGCGAGATCGATGACCAGGTAGGCCGCCTCGGTGGCCGTGACCTCGACGCGCAACTGCGCGGTGTGCTCGCCGCTCCAGTCCACGCCGCTGTCCCAGACGACGGCCTTGCCGGCACCGGCCGTGATCCCCGTACCCAAATCGCCGCTGAGGCTGGCGCTGGGCACCGTCCAGGTGGTGCCGCCGTCGCTCGAAAGGCGGATGCGGATCTCGACCGGGGCCGTCGCGGCCAGGTCGTAGCCGATGTCCACCAACTTGGTGCCGGGCCGCTGCGCCAGGGTCACGCCTGACACCAGCGGGTCAGCGGCCCAGGCCAGCCCCAGTCCCAGCCAGACACTCAGCAGACAGGCCGTCCGTGCGCGCATCGTGAATCTCCCCGTTAGCACCCAGGCGCCCACCCTTCGAGCGCTGTCTCTACGGTAGGCGCGTCTCCGCCGGAGCGCAACGCCGGCAGCGCCGGGATCTCGCGCTGCACGGCGGCGGCGAGCTCGGCTTTCGCGTCCGCCGCGAGGGTGGTGGCCGCCCGCAGCGCCGTGGCGAGGACGGTGCCGTCGTAGCGGCAGCCTGACCAGAGGCTCTGCAGGGCGATCTGGAGATCCGGTCTGGTCCCGGCCTGGATCCCGGCGATCACCCCACTCTTGACCTGCAGCGTGATCTCTGCGCCGGCCCCGTGCAGCACATGCTCGAAGTCCGCGGTGCGGCCGTAGGTCCAGTCCCAGGACTGCAGGCGGGCCAGCAGCGTGGCCACGGCCGCGGGGTCGGGCGCGGTGGGGTGCTGATCCAGGTCGCCGGCGGCGGCAAAGGCCCGAGCGGCGCTGGCCGCGATGGCCTCGCGCACGGCGTCCACGGTCAGCGTGGGCAACTGCTCGCACAGGCGGGTGACCGGCGAACGGATGGAGGCCACGGCGCGGCTGCGACGCTCTGCCGGCGGCGGCAGTAACAGCCGGCGCAGGCGCTCGAGGTCGCTATGCACCAGGATACAGCCGTGCAGCAGAGCGCTGCGGCCGGTCAGCAGGAAGGCGGTCCCCGAGACTTTACGGTCATGCACCCAGATTGAACTGCGCGAGCACGCCGAGGCGGCGATCCCGAGAGCGCCCAGGGCCTCGACGACGATCTGCAGGAAGCGCGCCGGGGCGTAGAGGCGCCGCGGCATGATGAAGCCGTAGTTCAGATTGCCCTCATCGTGGACGACGGTCCCACCCCCCGAGGCTCGGCGCGCGACCACGACCCCGCGGCGGGCAGCCTCGGCGAGATCGGCCTCCTGCCACGGGTTCTGATTGCGCCCGATGATCACGGCCGGCGCATTGCGGTAGAACACGAGCCGGATCGTATCGTCCGGGCAGGTGCGCGCCAGGTGCTCCTCGACGGCCAGGTTGCGGGTGGGATCCAGGCCGTCGAGATCGTAGCGGACCAGTCTGAGCGGGGGCTCTGCCATCTTGCCTCAGCCCCCGGTGAGCTTGCCGTTGATCTTCAGGTGATCGATGAGGATCACGCTGCGGGCCCCCCGTGCCGGGGTGATGACGAGGCCCAGGTCGCGGCTGTTCAGCGGTTGGTCCGGACCGCCGGCGGCCTTGGCCAGCGCTTCCTGTGGGAAGGTCAGCTTTAGTCCGCGCTGCCAGACGCCCGGTTCGAGGTCGACCTTGTCGCCGACGATGAGCACGCCATTGCCGCCCGCGGGCCGCATGCAGGCAGCGACGGGGGCGCTGCGTTCGCCTGCCAGGTAGAGGTCGACCTCGAGGGTCGTGGTCGTTGGCAGCGCCATGGCCAGGCGGCGCGAAATCTCCATGTCGCAGGAGGGTTGCATGACCAACTGCACGCCGAGCAGTTCATTGGCACCGCTGCTCTTGGCCCGGTAGAGAGTGCCCTGCGAGGCGCGCTGCGCCGCGCTGACCCGCCAGTTGTCGCCGGCCTCGTAGCCATTCTCGGTGTACGGCGCCACGGGCTGGGTGCAGAGGTACGGGAAATGCAGCGTCTCGCCCCAGTTGCCGGCGCCGTCCTGGGCGCGGGCGTGGATGTACCAGGTGCCAGGCTCGTCGGCCGCCGCCAGCAGCACCGGCGTGTCGCGCGGCGTGCTGTCGGCGCCGGCGGGTACCTCCAGGGGCTCCCGGCTGAAGCCCAGGCGGTAGGCGCGGATGCCGGTGGCGTCCGCGGCCGAGTAACGGGCCAGGGGCAGCGGGCAGGCGGATCCGAGCCGTGCGACGTTGTCGAGATAGAAGGTGGTGCCGGGGGCGTTGGGCGCGCCCCAATCGCCGAAGGCGAGGAGGCGCACCTCGGGACGGGTGGCGTCCGGCAAACCTTCACGCAGGCACTGTGCCAGGTCTACGGTGGCATGGCGCCACTGGCCATCGTCTCTGGCCTCGGGGATGCGGCCCAGGCTGGGCAGGTGGTCGCTGCCAGTCATCGTGATCTGGCGCCATTCCTTGTTGATGAACAGCAGCAGGTTGACCTTGGTGCCCGGGGTCAGGCAGTAGTCGAAACTCAGCAGCGGATAGGCCTTGAGGGAGTACTGCACCACGCTGCGGTAAGCCGCGAAGCGGGCCGCGGTCCCGAGCTTGCGGAGGCGCAGGCAGGGCCCGATCTCCGGCAACACGACTCCCGTGACCTCCGTCTCGCTGCCCTCTGGGTCCCCGTAGGCGCGCCAGTGCGGACCGGCGCCGCCGGCGAAGTGCTCGTAGTTCTCGAAGGCGCTGCCATAGCCCCAGAGGCGGGGCGGTTGGGGGCCCGTCTTGTCCTGCGCGTAGTCGACCTTCCATGCCCAGGTGCAGGGGGCCATCTTGTTGCCGGCGAAATCGCGCAGGTCGGCGAGGGTAACGGACATCGGTGAGCCGTCGGCGATCACCCCGCGCAGCAGCGACCAGTCGGTCAGCATGTCGAAGCTGAATTCGGAGGTCGCGCCGTCCCAGGTGCCGCCGCCGGAGCGCGCGGCATAGCTCTTGCCATTGATGCTGAGGGTCAGGGCGGACGGGTCCAGGGCGGCCAGGCTCGGGCCAAAGCGGACGCGGAAGCTCTCCACCGCCGCGCTGCTGCCGGCGGCGGGTTCGCTGTCCGTGGGCACGGGCGGATCGTTGTCCACCAGGAAGCGTCCGTGCGTCGTGGCTCCCCAGTTGCCCGCCCCATCGCTGGCGCGGATGTGGAAGTAGGCCTCGCCCGCCGGGAGGGTCGCGAAGCTGGCCGTGGACTCCGCGGTCTCGGCGGTGGTATCGGGAGCGGTGGCCGGACTCGTGTCCCAGACGTAGCTGAAGCCCGTCGTTCCCGAGGGGTCACGGGCGCTCCAAGTGAGCACCAGCGGTGCCGCCGTCGTCCCCACGACCGGGATCAGGGTCACCTGGTCCAGTGCCACCCGTGCCCCGGGCGCATTGCTGGGGTAGACCCAGTCGCCGAAGCCGACGTCGCCGATGCTGCCGCCCTGCCCAAGCATCCGCCGGAACGCCTTTGGACGCAGGCCGGAGAGATCGACCTCGGCGTGGTGCCAGGCGTTGTCGCGGACGATGCCGTCGATGCTGCCCATCAGCATGCCGCCCGCGTCGTCGCCGTCGGTGCAGCCCAGGGTCCACTGCTGGCCGAGGAAGCGGAACATGAAGTCGCACTGCGCGTAGGCGTCGACGCGGTAGTCGAAGGCGAGGCGCGGGTAGCGTCCGAGGGTAAAGGCTGGCAGTCCGAGGTCGACGTTGAAGGTGCTGCCGCAGACGGTGTTCTCGAGTTGCATGGCCGGCGAGCCGTCCAGGCCGGGCACGAGGCTCAGCCGGCACTCGTCCCGTGGTGCCAGCAGCGTCGTCTTGCCCAGGCCGTCGTTGAAGTCCGTGCCGCGGGCCCAGTCGCCGGACAGCTCAACGCGTGGCGGGGTGCGGTCCTGGGCATAGTCGAGGACCGCCTGCCAGGTGTGGACCAGGTCCAGTCGCGGTTCACTGACCTGGCCGCGCGGGCCGACACCGGCACTGCCGCCGCGCAGGTCGGCCGTCTGGAAGACCAGTTCCAGCACCGCCCCATCGGGCTTTGGCGCGTCGCTCCAGAGCACTCGTATGTCCAACTCGCGGGTCGCGGGGTCGTAGCTGGCCGTCGCTTCGTTGACAGGGACCGCGCTACCGCCGACGCTGAGCTGGCAATGGGCCAGGTCGGGGTGTCCGGCGGCCGCCGCGAAGGTGAGGCGTACGCGGTCGCCGCCCCAGAGGGTGCCCGGAGCCGGGTCGGTGCGGGCGACGGCCAGGGGGGGGGCGATGCGCAGGGGTATCGGCGCCAGGCGGCGGACTGTGTCGCCGTCCAGCCACTCACCGTGGACGAAGCCATCGCCGGGGCCGGCGGCCGCGAGCAGCAGGCAGGGTTCGCGGAGTTCAGGCGTGCCCGCGGGGCTGGGGCTGTCCGCGGTCGGCGCCAGCCAGGCCCGCCAGCACAGGCCGGCGAGGCTTTCGGCGTGGTACTCGACGGCGACGTCGGTGCCGCCCGCCGTCGTCAGGCTGAGGTTGTCGAGGCGGTAGACCGCACCGGCCGCATTGCCGCCCAGCCCGGCGTTCAGATAGCCTTCATGCAGCATGCCGATCATGAGGAACTGCAGGCGGTACGACGGTCGCCAGGGGAAACGCCGCCGCGCCCAGTCGCCCAGGTCCCAGCGCAGGTGCTGCCACTGCCCATCGGCCGGGATGCCGGCGCGGTCACCCAGTCGCACCAGGTTTGGCCCTTCGTTCTGGGGGCCGGTGAGGGGCACGAAGCAGCGTTCGGCAGGCCGATCGTCAAAGGCGAGGTAGAGGTTGATCAGGGTGCCGGGCTCAACGGCCACGTCCATCTCGAGCACGGTGTCGCGGCCCAGGTCCATCCCGCAGAGCGGCAGCCGCACGCCCAGGTCGCCGCCGCCGTGCAGGTTCTCGAGGCGCAGGGCCGTGCCCCCCGGCGCGCGCGGTTCAAGCGTCTGTTCCACGCTCTGGTCGCCATTCCAGGGAGTGAAGCCCGGCAGGGAGTTCTCCATGTCAAAGCCGCGCTGCGGGTGCGTCGGACTGCACAGGCGCGGCACCTCGACGCTGGCCGCCGGCGTCGTCTGACTGGCCCCCGCCCGCAGCGGCTGTCCGACCTCGACGACCCGCTCGCACTCGCGGTAGCTGATCTTGGCGCGGGCGATGACGATGCTGTTGTGCTGGGTCCACAGCGCCAGGCGCTGCACCGTGAGCGGCTCCGGGTCGGTGACCGAGAAGACGGGAACGTTGTCGAACCAGACGTCGTAGCGAGGGCCGGTCTTGCGGACCTTGACGAAGTACCAGGCGCCGTGGACCGGGCGACCGCCCGGATCCCAGTCCACCTCGACGGCGCGGGTCTTGGGGGAGCGTTTCCGGCCCCGCGGCACCAGCTCCTTGTCGGTCTGCGCCAGCACTTGGCCCAGCCGGCGGAATTGGGTGACGGTCTCCGTCCACATGGGGTCCCAGGCGGTGACCAGCACGGTGTAGCCGCTGAACACCTCGCCGGCGCGGGTGGCCAGGGCCAGGTTGATGTCGCCCACGCGCGGATAGAACATGCGGTCGGCGCCCTCCATCATCTCTTCCTGGCGCATGCGCATGCCGGCATAGTACTCGATGGTGCAATCGCCGCTGAAGGCAAACTTGCTCCAGAGAGCGGCGACGCCCTTGCTGCTGCCGTTCATATTGGACCAGCGTGGGTCGCAGGCGAAGCGGTTGGTCACCTCCCAGTTGCCCACCGGGGTCCAGTCGACCGCGGCCCTCTCGAAGAGCTCGTCCTTGAGGTTGCCGCGCAGGGCGGCGATGTGGATGAAATCCAGGGGGGCGGGGACCTGCAGTCCCAGCGCCCGGCCCGTCAGCGGCGCCGGATCGTGGATGCAGAAGAGTTCCGTGCCGTCGATGCTGGCCCAGATCATCTGGCCGTCGCGGTTCAGTTCGAGCGCGCCGTAGCTCTCGGTCTCCGGCGTGCGTGGGCGCGCGCCGATCTTCTCATCGACCAGTTGCTGGCCGGGCAGCACCTTGCGCTCGCCGGGGGTGAAGCTAACGCGAGCCAGTGTCTGGCGCTCGCGGGACAGCGTGACCGTGCCGGTGCGGCGCGCGGCGTCAACCCGGGTTTCGAGGCAGTAGCCCTTGGCCGGGATGACGTCGTCGAGGCCGAAGAAGAAGGCCAGGCGGTCCTGCACCGGGGCGGTGATCCGGAAAGGTCCGTAGAAGTCGCCATTGTGGACGAAGCGCTGGGGGAAGGTTGCGCGGTCCTCCCCGGCGTCCAGGCGCAGCCAGACGAAGCGGGTGGAGGCCCAGCCCTGCATGAAGGGGTCGTCGGCGAAACGCTCGATGATCACCGGCTGCTCCCAGTCCTCGCGCGGTTCGGCAAAGAGCGTGGTGGCCGTGAAGCGGACCGTGCCGGGGCCGGCAGCGAGCAGTCCCACCGGGCCGCTGAGATCGGCTGACGAGCGCAGCCGCAGTCGGGTGACGCCGTCGGTACGTACCTTGAGCACACCGGCGCGGGCGTCGACGCCGAGGTGGACGGGGCCGGTTCTGGGCAGCGGGCAGGGCACGCGCGCCAGCTCCTCGACCGCGCCTGCCGACACCTTGGCGACCGTGATCTGCCCCCCGTCCGCGTCGCGCCGGACGAGCACGCGGATGCACTCTGCCGCGCTGGCCAGGGCGAAGGCGACGCCGAAGCTGCTTCCGGGCGCGGCCTCGACGCGACTTTCCAGGCCTTGGGCCGGCCACTCGCGCCAGCCGAGGGCACAGACCGCCAGCTCCGTCGTACTCTGCCCCGTGAACTCGGCACCGAGGACGCCGGCGGACACCTCCCAGGTACCGGCAAGGGGCCGCACCATGTCGCTGGCGAAGAGGGCCGGATCGGTCAGCGCCAGGGCCGTTACTGAGCGCACGGTCACATCGTCGAAGTAGGTCTCGTGCTGGCCGCTGGAGTAGAGGCCGATGCGGCCACCGGTGCAGGCGTCGTCACGCTGCTCCAGCACCGCCACGTCGTCAACCAGGACGGTGATGCGGTCGCCGCACAGACGTACCCCGAGACGGTACCAGGCCTCGGCCCGGCCGCTGACGGTCGTCGCGGCGACCACCCGCTCCTGGCCGCCGCGGCGCTGCACCAGCTCCAGGCGGGCTGAGCGCACCCCCAAGGAGTGCAGGCCCCAGCGTACCATCCAGCAATCGGCGGCGTCGCGGGCTGAGAACACCAGCCCGACATCGCTCTGGAAGGAGCGTACGGAGACCGCCGCTTCGTAGTCGGTCCAGAAGGCGGCCCCGGTCAGGATGAAGGCCCCATCCGGGCCGCTGCCCGACAGGCAGAAGGGATTGGGGCTACGCCCGGCCTCGGGTTCGTGGCCGTCGCGGATGCGCGCATCGGGGTTGGCCTGGATGCGCTCCATGACCGAGTACAGCCGCCAGTGTCCGGACACGGGCGGCCAGAGTCCCAGGTCCGCGGCCTCCTTCTCGGTGCGCATGAAATCATCGCCGAAGGTGATGGGCTCAACGGGCTGACAGGCGGCGCTGGTCGCCTCGGCCAGGCCGGTTCCCGTCGCCACGGCCACCTGGCCACGGCCCATGCCGGTGCTGATGACGCGACAGATGCGCCGCCCGCCCGCGATCACTTCCACCAGCGTCGGCCGGGTCCGGATCTCCAGAGTGCCGCCACGCGCCAGCTCGGCGGGGAGGGGCTCTGGGCCGCGGCAGAGCACGGTGGTCACGCCGGCAGTCAGTCGCTCCAGCACGAAACCACCGGCGTCCCAGCGGCAGCGGGCGTAGTCGGCGGGGCCCACGAACGCAAAAACGACGTCGGCCGCGGCCGCGGCGGCGGTTCCCGAAGGCGGGGTGAGGGCCACGTCGAGGGTGTAGCTGTCGTGGCGCGCCTGGCCGACGGCGCGGTAGCTGCCCGCGGGCAGGGACAGGTCGGCGCCGACAGCGCTGAGGACGACGCTGCAGACGGCCAACAGGGGCCCTAGCGCGAAGCGTCTGTGAGGCGTTGCTCTCATAGGTCAAGCATCTGCGGGAGTCTGCCCGCACCGGTTTATCCGGAGGCGTAGGCGTCGCGGTCCGCTGCCGTTTGCCGCCCCGCTGCCGCGCCCCCCGGGTTGGCGCGTCCCGGGCTGGCAGTAAGGTAGCCTCGGCAGGGCGACTTGCGAGGGGCTGTCGGCTTGCGGTGACGGACCTGACAGGCTAAGATCGGGCAGCGCCGAACACCCGTGTCGGGGAGGTAGGAGTCAGATCATGAAGATCGGTCACTGGCAGCTCGAGTGTCGACCTGGCGAGGTGGGTGCCAACGTGGAGCGTGCTCTCAGCGGGCTCGATCGTGCCGCTGAGGAGGGCATTGCGATCCTCAGTTACCCCGAGTGCTTCCTGACGGGGTACTTCCGCACGGAACAGCGTGCCCGCGAGTACGGCCTGACCCTGGACGGCCCCGAGATCCGCTTGTTCCTGGAGCGTTCCGCCTGGTTTCCGGGAGTGATCCTGGTCGGCTTCAACGAACGCCGCGACGAGCGCTTGCGCAATACGGTTCTGGTGGCCCGGCAGGGGAGCGTCCTGGGGACGTACAGCAAGGCCTTCCCCTGCTTCAACTACCATGAGCCCGGCCGCGATTTTCCGGTCTTCCAGCACCAAGGCCTCTGCTTCGGTGTGGTGATCTGCGCGGACGGCGGCTACATCGAACCCACCCGGATCCTCGCCCTCAAAGGCGCTCGTGTCATCTTTGCACCCCACTACAACTACATCGTTGCGGAGGGCCTCATCAGCCACTTCGTTCGCGTTCGCGGCGACCACATCGCTAGAGCCCGCGAGAATGGCGTCTGGTTTCTGCGTGGGAACAGCGTGACCCACGGGCGCGACCGCGGACTGGAGTACGAGGGGGTCGGCTATGGCGACAGTTACCTGCTCGATCCCTCCGGCGAGATCGTGGTGCGCAGCCAACGCCATGTCGAGCAACTCATCTGGGCTGACCTGCCGGCCGAGGATCGCGAAGCGGACCGTGCCAGCAGTCTGGCCAGTGCACAAGCACTCCTGCCCCAGTTTCAGCAGGCGTTGCGCACGGCCAGCTCAGCCCTCTGAACGACGCCAGCCCCCCCGGAGAGACGAGCATGTACAAAGCGATCTGGTTACCCGCGATCATGGCCGCAGTGGTCGGGGCGCAGGACGCGGGCTGGCAGCCGATCAACTGCCCACCGGGGCCGTTGCGTCTCTCGCAACGCTTCGAGCTGCTGCAGGGCCTCGACGTGCCCCTGTCGCAGTGGCAGGCCTTCACGCATGGCCAGTCCGCTCCCGCCACGGTCACGGTAGAGGCCAGCGCCGGCCCAGACGGCTCGCCGGCACTGCGAGTGGACTATGAGTTCAAGGGCGATCGCGACCTCGAGTACATCGATATCGGCCCGGATCTCCTACTGGATAAGCCCGTCGAGGGGGCCGGTTTCGCGCTTCAGGTCAAGGAGAGTGCCGGCCTGCCCGTGCGGGCCCGCGTGGTGGATGCGTCCGGCGAGACGCATCAGTTTGACCTGTCCCGCGAACGCGGCCACGGGTGGTGCGCAGCAGGCTTCGCCCTGGACCAGCAAAGCGGCTTCTGGGGCGGTGATGGCAATGGCCGGCTGGACTACCCCTGCCGCTTGCGCAGTATCCTCTTCGACCGGGCCTCGCAGGGCTACCAGGCCAAAGGCGCGCTCTGGGTTGCGAGTGTGAGCCATGCCCGCGCCGTGGAGAGGAAGGGCACCCTCGTCGTCGAGTCCCGCCAACTGCCCTTTGGTAACCTGTTCAGGCCCGGCGATACGGTGCACCTCCGCCTCCGCAGCGGCACCACGCTTCTGCGTTGGAGCTGGAGCGACTACTGGGGCACCGACCTGGGGCACGGGGAGGGCGCTGGCGCCGGGGCGGAAACGACCCTGGCACTGCCCGCGCCCGGGCACTACACCTGCACCATCGAGGCCATCCGGGAACGTGACCCCGTTGAGGTCGTCGTCTACCGCTGTGCGGCGCTACCCGCCCTGCCTGCCGATGCCCCGGCCAACGGCGTCGTCGGCTTCACCTGTCACTTCGGCCAGAACCTGGCCTACCCCCTTGCCTGTATGGGGTTGTACAAGGAGTACGGCTTCGGACGGTTCCGCGACGAGATCTCGTGGCGCAGTGTCGAGACCCAGCGCGGCCAGTACGCCCTCCCGCCCCATGCGCTGGCCTGGACCACCAAGGCACGGGAACTAGGGATGCACCCGCTGCTCATACTTGACTATAACAACCCATCCTATGACAACGACGGATTCCCCAACTCCGCCGAGGCCATCCAAGGCTTCGCCGGGTACGCCACCTACATGGCCACCACCCTCGCGGCGACGATCGACGAGTTCGAGGTCTGGAATGAGTGGGTCGGCGCCTGCGGCATGGGCGGCCGGCCGGGCGACCATGGCCCCGAAGCCTACGGCCGCTTGCTGAAGGCTGTCTATCCCGCCATCAAGCAGGCCCGGCCGGCGGCCACGGTGGTCGGCATCGGCGGCGAGTACGGCCCCCAGGTGATCGAGACCGTCGAGCGCATGGTCAAGTCCGCCGGTGGCAACGCCATGGACGCCTTCTCCATCCATCCCTACCGCTACCCCCGGACACCGGAAGAAAGCGGCCTGAGCGCGGAACTGTGCCGGATCGCCGAGCGGACGGCCGCGGCGGGAGCCCCCCGCCGCCAGTGGATCACCGAGATCGGCTGGCCAACCCACAGCACAGCCGGCGGGGTCGACGAGCCGACGCAGGCGCAGTTGCTGGTGCGCTCGCTGGCCCTGATGCAGGGCTCCGGTGCGGTTGACCGGATCTACCTCTACGACTTCAAGAACGACGGCGCCAAACCAGACTACAACGAGCATAACTTTGGCGTCGTCCTGCACCAGGAGTTCAACTGCGCCCCCAAGCCCGCCGCCGTGGCGGTGGCCGTCTACGCACGGCTCACCGCCGGAGGCAAGGTCCTGCAGCAGGGCGAGGGCGAGGGCGCTCATGCCGTGCTCTTCGGGCTGCCCGCCGGCGGCCAACTGCTGCTCCTCTGGACGACTGGCGCGACCGCGAGCCTGGACGTGGCCGGCAGCCTGGACGGTCAGACTGATCTGATGGGCCGCGCGTCCCCCGCCAGCCGTCGCGTTACGGTCTCGGCGAACCCCGTCTACCTGCGGGGACAGCACCTCGATGTGCCGAGCCTGCACCTGACCGCAGTCCCCTGACACCCCCTTCGCGCGGCGGCCGCTTCTTGCGTTTGGGTGATCGCAGGCGATAGTGCCGCGCGTGCAAGTGTGGGTGTAGTCCCACACGGCGACCATTGCAGTGTCAAGCGTCGCGGGCAGAGCCCATCTTCGGGCCGGGATGGCTGCCTGCCTAGATGAGTAGAGGCATGCCGACGTGAATCATGTCCCAGGGTGGATGCGCGGCGCCGCTTGGGCGGCTGTGGTCGCGCTCTATATCGCTGCCTGGCAAGTGTGGACCCGCGATCCCGAGGCGGCTCGTCCGCCGGGGGCTGTGGACGTGGTCGAAGCGCGCCGCTTCGGGGCCTTGCTGAAGGATCTGGCGCTGGCGGAGCGCGTGCGTTCATGGCGGTCGGACGACCTCGCCTCCCGGCAAGCGGCGTGGATCGCGGTCAAGGCCGAGTATGTTCTGAACACGACGCGTGTTCTGGACGCCAAGGTTGTGCCCGACGGCCGCGCCGGGGCGCTGCTGCTGGACACCTGGCGCCGCCTCGACAGGGCGCGCACCCTGAGCAGTTTCGGTGCCCAGGAGATTCCCGAGGAGTCCGGTGGCCGGCTGCGGGCTTACTGGTCCGCTGTCGACAACACGCTGCAGACCTACTCCTTGGCACTTCCCGACGGCTATTCCCCCGAGAACGTTTACCCGCTGATCGTGTCGATGCACGGTCACGGCTGGTTCGGGCCTTACCAGGGTCACCCGGCCCCCGGCGTCAGCGGCGCCCTGAGCCTCGCCCCTCAGGGCCGTGGCGCCACCGACTACATGGCGCTCGGCGAAGACGATGTGCTCACTGCCATCGAGGAGGTCTGCCGCGACTACAGCGTCGACCGCGACCGTATCTACTTGCGCGGCGGTTCCATGGGCGGCACGGGGTCATGGCATCTCGGGGTGCACCACGCGGGCCGCTTTGCCGGCATCCTCCCCATCGTCGGCAATGCGGACTACACGGCCTGGCAGACGCAGTGGGGCTGGAACGCCCCATTCGAGGGGCGTAACGACGAACTGCGGCGCTTGGTTCAGGAGGCCCAGACTCCCCGCGCCTTTGCGACCAACCTCCTCAACCTGCCGACCTATGTCATCCATGGCAGCGCCGACAACATCGTCCCGGTGGAGCATGCCCGTCGCACGGTCGCCGTGCTGCGTCAGAACGGCTGTCCGGTGAACTACCTCGAGTACCCCGGCTCCGGGCATGGCGGTTTTCCCGGCGATATTGAGCAGCAGGCCCTTGCCTGGCTCTGCAGCTTTCAGCGCGATGCGCATCCGCGCCGCGTCCGTTGGGCTGCCGAGCTCATGCGGCAAGGGACGGCCTACTGGGTTCGCCTCGAGGAGAAGCGCGCTCCCCTCGGCCTCGCACACCTCGACGCCCAGGCCATCGACCGCTCCCACATCGTGGCCACGACCCAGAACCTGAACGCCTTCGCCGTTCGTCGCGACCCCGTTCTCTTTGCCGGCGACCGGCCCCTGTTCGTCCAGGTTGACGCTGAGCGCGTCATCTTCCCTCCGGGCCCCGCCGACGCCTGGCTCTCGTTTCGGTACCTGCCCGGCGCCGGCTGGCGCGATGCCTCGCTGCTGCCGCTGCCGCCGCTGCGCAAGACCGCCGCCCTTGAGGGACCCATTCAGGAAGCCGTCCAGGCCCCCTTCGTCCTGGTTCAAGGCACCCGCTCACCCGACCCACTCAAGTCGGCGCTGTGGGGCGTGGAAGTGCGCCGTTTCGCCAATGAGTGGAAGCGCCGCAACGGTTCGCCGTGCCCTTTTGTGCGCGATGTCGAATGCAGCGCTGAGCTGGCTGACAGCCACAATCTGATTCTCTTTGGCGGCGCCGACGACAACACCGTTACCGCCGTCCTGGAGCCGCGCTTGCCGATCGCCCGCATGCTGCGACCGCTGACCAGCACCGCACTGGATCTGGGGGGGCCGGCGAACCGCGCGACCCCGACGGCCGCGGATACGGGGTGGTTCATGGTCTACCCGAATCCCGAGCATCCGCGCCGGCTCGTGGTGGTGATCGCCGCGGCTGGGCCAGAGGCCGTCTACCAGGTCTGGGGACGTTTCGGCAACTGGTTCAACTGGGGTGTTCACGACTCCAGGAAGTACTTTGACTATGCGGTCTTCGATGCGCTCTCCGCCTCTCCGGAGTCCATGCGCCTGGTCGGCTGGTTTGGCACGGACTGGAATGCCGAGACCGGCACCTGGTGGCTGGGCGACAGTCGCGTCAGGGCACGTCGCGGACCCCAGGGCTTCCCCCGGCGTGACGCCCCGCCCGTGGACGCAGACCAGTTCGATCTGGTTGACCTGCGGCCAGCCGCCATCGACCAGATGCGCGGCGCCGTCGGCTTCAACCGCTCGTTCCAGGGCACGCCACTGCCCGGCAGTCTGGGGGTCCGCGCGCCGGCGTTGCTCGAATATGACCTGAACGAGGCTTGGAAGACCCTGGAGTGCGGCGGGTTGCTCCTCAACAGCCCGGAGGCCGACCTGCTCCCCAGTCGCCGCAAGAGCGAGCAGGTACGGTTCATCATCCGTGGCGACGACCGCGAACTGGCCGCCGCCACGGTTTCCTGGGATCAGCCGGAGGTGCGCCTGGTCGCCAACCTCAACAAGGTGAAGCGGCTGAAGCTGGAGGCCGCCTGCACCGGTGGCCCCTCCTGGCTGCACATGAGCGCTGCCTGGCTGACTCCCCGGGTCTCGCGGTGAGAGCCGCTGCCCCCGCTCAGAGCGTCTTGAGCAGTTGCTGCATCTCTTTGAGCCGGGGGCTGCGTGCCAGAGCCGTCTCCGGCGTGATCTCCTCCTGACGCAGCAGGGCCAGTAGGGACTGGTTCATGGTGCTCATGCCCTCCTGCTGCATGGTCTGCATCTGCGAGTAGAGCTGCTCGAAACGGCCTTGCCGGATGGTGGCCTGGACCGCGCCGTTCCCCAGTAGCAACTCATATGCCAACACCAGCCCGTGATCGGCCGCCCGACCGGGCAGTAGTTGCTGCACGAGAATGGCCCGCAGAACCGCCGCGAGCGTGACCCGAATCTCCTCCTGCTGGTCGGTCGGGAAGATGTCCGTCAGGCGGCTCAGGGCTTGGCTGGCCTCGGCGGAATGCAGGCTTGAGAGCACCAAGTGTCCGGTTTCCGCCAGCATGACCGCCGTGCGTACCGTCTCGGCATCGCGGATCTCACCGATCAGGACCACATCCGGGCTCTGCCGCAAGGCGTGCCGCATGGCCGCGGTGAAGCTGTGGGTGTCGAGTCCCACTTCGCGTTGGTCGACGATGCTCTGGCCGTGGCGGTGCAGGAACTCGATGGGGTCTTCGATGGTGACGATGTGGGCGCGGCGCGTGCGGTTGATATACCCGACCATGGCGGCCAGCGTCGTCGACTTGCCGCTGCCCGTTGCCCCACACACCAGGACCAGGCCGTGGGGCAGGCTGCTCAGTTCCTCCATGCGCTCCTCTGGCAGGCCCAGATCCTCGAAGTAGGGGATGTCTATCGGTAAGGACCGGCAGGCGGCGCCCACGCTGCCGCGCTGGAAGAAGAGGTTGACCCGGAACCGGCCGACCCCGGCGATGCTGTAGGCGGTGTCGTACTCCTGCTCCTTACGGAAGCGTTCCCAGGCCTCTTGGCTACGGCACAGTGCCTGTCCCACGACCTCGCAGTCGGCTGCAGCCAGGCGGACGTCGCCGAGGTTCTGCCAGGCCCCCCGAACCCGGATCTGGACAGGCAAGCCGGCGGTGAAGTGCACATCCGAAGCATCCAACTGCTTGGCATGGGCCAGCAGCGCATCCATCCCGTCCTTCGCATCCATCAGGGGCGGCCTCCGTTCTGGCCCGGCATGGGCGGCAGCGGCGTCGACAGGCCCACCGCGCCGCCTCCGCTCGCACTCTCCGGGGACCAGATCGCCCAGCAGGACTTGCCGCCGCGCTTAGCAGTGTACATCGCGGCATCGCTGCGCCCGATGACGTCGCTGGCCGTCAACACCAGCGCTTCGCCCGCCTCGACCAGCGTCGCGCCGGCGGACGCACTGATGGGGTAGGGTTGGCCGGCCCACAGGGTGCGGTGCGTCGTGATCAGGGCGAAGAGGCGAAGGAGGAACGCCTGGAGGCCCGGCGCCGGCGTGTCGGGCAGCAGGACCAGGAATTCGTCGCCTCCCAGCCGGCCGACCGTGTCGGTGGTGCGGCTCACCGACAGCAGCAGATGCGCGAAGTCACGCAGCAGGAGATCGCCCGCCCGATGCCCGAGTTGGTCGTTGGTCCGTTTGAGGTGGTCCAGGTCCAGTAGCACGACACAGAACCCGCGGCCGGAGCGGCGGCTATGCTGCAGCGCCTTGGTGACCGCCTCCTCGACATGGGCGCGGTTATGGAGGCCGGTCAGGCCATCGCGGAAAGCGAGGTTCTTGAGCTGGTTCAGGGCCGTGAGCACAGGGTACAGGCGGCTGGCCAGGAGGTAGACGAACGGCAGATTGCCGTCGCGGTAGTCGGACTCGGTGAGGTTCGACAAGCCCAGAACGCCACGCACCTCGCCGCCGCCGAGAAAGGGCAGTAGCAGGTCGGTCTCGGTGACGGGTAGGCTGCCGGCCGCCGTGGCCTCCGCATCGGCCTCGATGCGCTCCTGCAGGGTGGCCCGGTTCACCTGCAGGCCACAGAGGGACTCGTAGCGCTTGAGTAAGGCGACCGCCAGGCGCCGACCCAAGGGCGTGTCGGCCGCGGTTTCCGGGGTGCTGACGTAGATGATGCTGTCGGTGGGGGTGGCATGGAAGATGCCCACGGCGCGGTGTTGAAAGATCTGCCGCAGATTGACGGCCAGGGCCCTGAGGGCATCCGGGTAGGTGTCGGCGGCCATGGTGTCACTCATGATCTGCAGCAACTGACACAGGTGCGTGCGGTAGGTCCGGTAGTCCTCCGGCGGCGAAGGGGTGCGGACGCGGAGGCGCTGAACGAGTTGGAAAGCCACCGCCACTAACTGGCTGCTGGCGAAGGGCCGCAGCAGGACCTCCGGGGCCTCCAAGGCCAGCAGAACGTTCGTCTCCAGCCACGGCCGCTCATGGGTGGTGGTGACGATGGTGCTATGATCCCCCTGGATGCGTAACACCTGTCTGACCAGGGTCGCCACATCCATGTCCACCGCATCGGTATCCAGGACGATGATCTGGTAGCGGACTTCCAGGAGCCGATGCAGGAAGTCACGGTCGCTGCTTGCCCGCGTAACGTGGAAGCCCGCGCTGCCGAGCGCCGCGATCGACTCGCTGAGGAGCGCGTCGGGCTCGCGGTACAGGGCAAGGACGGTCAAGGCGACAGGGGCTGTTGGCTCGGTCATCGGTTAGGGTCTCAGAGGTCTGCAGCGTCCCGGCTCCGAGGCGGTTCCTGCCAGACGGAACCCGGCGCAATCTGGCAGGTACGCCGCACCCCGTCAAGCCGCCCGACGGCGACGGCGGTGCAGCGTTGGCAAGAGGGCCAGGCAGAGCAGTGCCGCACTGCCCGGTTCGGGAACGACACTCACGTTCGCGATGCGGAATACCATGTCGTTGTAATCCAGGTCACCGCCGCCGTGGATGTCCTCGACCGCCACCAGGAATGAGCAGGTACTGATCGTGCTGGTGCCTGTGATGTAGTCGTAGAACACCGCGAAGTGGATATCGTTGCCGTCGGGGTCGAGCGACTCCTCGCTGGGGTAGTAACCCTCGGGCCGCGATCCCTCGTAGGTCCGGTCATCGAAGAACAGGCCGAAGCGGCCGGCGATGGTGGCCGCGCCCGCGGGCGTGATCGCGGTCAGGGGGTCGCTGTCCAAGTCGCCTGCCAGGAATGTCACGCCGGCAAGGGTGTAGGTGGGCGGAGCGCCGATGGGCGTGGTGCCGGCAGGCTGGTAGAAGCCAACCCGGTGGTAGTCCTCATGGCCTGCCTGCTGGTCCAGCACCGTCAGGGTGACCAGCCCGGCGCTGCATTGCTCAAAGGCCTTGTCGGTGAGCTGGTTGTCGATGCTCAGGCCGGTGTCGTGGTAGAGGCCAAGGTTACCCGTCGCGTTGTTGAGGATCTGGACCAGATCCAACTCAGACCCCGTCGCGTCGTTGATGATAGGGACCACCGTGCCGTGCACCGTAGTCACCAGTAACCCTGCCACGATAGCCAGTAAGAGGCGCATCCGATCTACTCCTGAATAGAGTGCCACCGCAGGCACGTCTGTCAGTAAGATACCCGCTCCCGTTGTCCCCCGCAAGCCTACAGGTGGCAGGGGGTGCAAGTCAGCTCCGTAGGGGTCTGTTTGTACTCGATCCGCCGTCCCAACGCTGCGCTCCTGCGGCGGCACCCTCAGTCACAGAAGCCGCTGG
>CAILUI010000052.1 GCA_903837355.1 uncultured Victivallales bacterium | reverse complement strand
CCGCCTTCGCAGCAAGACCCATCTGGTTCTGGGGCTGCTCTCCTGCCACAGCGTCGAGGAGTGGGAACGGCTCTACAAGCCCTATCGGCGGGCCTGAACCGCAAGCCCTCAACCAACCCCGCCGCACACCGTCCGCCGGCCCAAGGGCAGACCGTGCTCCGGTCATGCATGGCAATGCCCGCGACGAGCGCCGGCGCAACGCCGTGCCCCCCTATGCTCCATAGCGCGACCGCAAGGGGGCCTCGGGGGTGCCCAATGGCGATCGCAGACCCAGCCGTCGGCGCCCTCGCCGGTTTCTTAGAACCGCCCTGTAGTCACTGGCCTTCATGTTTCTTGAGGCGCTGGTTGGTGGCATACTGCTGGGTGAGGAACTTGAGGGTCTTCACCGTGTAGTTGGCCTGGTTCACCATGTTCTTCGCCGACTTGATCTTCTTGAGGGCTGTCGGGTCGAAGCCTTTGAAGGCGCCTGAACAACCCGCGGCGGACTTAGAGAGTTCCTCAGCCGGCGGAACCATGGGGGCGACCTTCGCAAGCGCCTTGAAGCCGTCCAATTCCTGTACTGCTCTGATATCGGCCTGATCTTCCGGTTTCAGGCCGTCGAAGTACTTCCTGGTCTCCTCCTCGGTCTTCCCTGCCACGTCGTTGGTGAAAGCGACGTAGGCCCGGTGGCCTTCCACGGCAGCCACGTAGTCATCCAGTATCTTGGTCGTCGACCCGTAGAGAGCTGCCACATCCTTACCGACCTTGTCAACGTCCGCATTCCCCGTTGCCTCGTACGCGGCGGCGGGCCGATTCTCCTTGTACTCAGCAAACACGTCTTCCCTCTTCTCCTTGGCGGCGACGGCACCCGTCACGAAGACCGCAGCCACTGCAAGAACCACGAGTTTGGCGATTGACCTGTTCATTCTCTGACTCCTTTTCTCCGCGACCGAGTGCCAGTTCCAGCTTTCCGACCACCAAAAAACACCAGTACAGCTACACAACCCGGTCGGCTCAGGCGCCATCCCATCTCTGCCAACCGCCTACACCACCTCATATCCGTACTAGGCCGCCGTTTCTTACGCCCTGAAACGCCGCGTAGGCCGATCCTTGCTGTGGCTGCCCCCCGCAGCTTCTCTCCGCTCTCCCTCGCCTTCGTAGCGCTCCGCTATGTCGCGTTTGAGCTACTTAGTGGAACATACAAGACACAGCGAGTTGTGTCAATGGCCGCGGGTGCGAATGTCGAATCGGGTGATGCTCCTCCCCCAACTCAGGCCGAGCGGAGCAGCCTGCCGACAGACCGGGAGCATGCGTTCATGGGGTCCGACACCCGCCAAGGACAGGGGGCCATTGCGAGCCGGGAGGCCGATTGGGCGGCTCTGGTCCAGCGCGTCCAGAAGCGCATGTACCTGAGTCAGCTCGATATCGCCACCCGCTGCGGGGTAGCGCGACAGACGGTCTCCGCCTGGCTACACCACCGCCGTAGCCCCGGCCTCTACGCGAAGCGGGCGCTGCTGACACTGGCGGCCGAAGCCGGGGTTCTGGACGAGACTGAGGCTACCGGTGACGGTTCCACGGCGCGCCGTGACGATGGGTCCGACACCCGCCAACTGCAGATCCTGATGGACCAGCTCTCGCCAGAGGCCCGCCGTGAGGTCCTGGAGTTCGCTCGCGTCAGGATCCTTCGCGAGCGCGAATAGCATCACCTCGTGTCCCACTGCCCCAGTGCAACAGGGCACCCGGATGTCCCGGGCGATGGCATAGCGCTCCTACGATCCGTGTCGTGCATGTGTCAGGAACGTCGGACGGCTCGCGAATGCACCCATGGCAATCACGGGCGTCTGGTACTTCTCGACCCAGCCCCTTCCTGCCCGGGTCAAGGGCAAGAGAGGAAACGGCATTGGTGCTGGCGCGCGCGACCTACCTGCTCGTCTGCTGCCGAGGGTGCGGCCAGGAAATTGGCAGCATGGCGCGTCCCCCCCCCGTGGCCTGGAAATGCAGTCGCATCCCCATATCCGGCGCCGCCGCGGCGACCGGTCCGAGCGTCGGCTCAGAGTTCGCGGGGCAGTGCTTCGCGAAGCCGCCGGAGATTGAACTCCCACCCCCGCCAACGGGTCAGCACGCGGCCGTCGCTCAGCAGGTAGAGGGTCGGGGGAAAGTCGTCGGCAGTCCGGCGGCGAGGCCAGGCAGCATGGCGCGCCTTTTCCTGCCCCGCTGCTCAGCCGTCGTGTCATGCTGCATACACGCTGCCCGCCTGCTCTGCTGGCTACCCTCAGCCCCGCTGGCGGCAGCGGGCGGCTACCGCGGTCAGAAAGAAGAGGCCGAACGCGAACAACACCATGGTGGCGCCGGCGGCCGTGCTCCAGTAGAACGACCCGATCAGGCCGCCAATGCCCGCGACCAGGTTGATGGCGACCGCGCCCCAGACATAGGTGGCCATGCGCCCAGCCAGGTTCCGCGACGCGGCCGCGGGCAGGATCAGCAGCGAGTTGATCACCAGCAGGCCGACCCACGGGATGCAGAGGGTGACGGTCAGGCCGACCAACAGTGCAAACACTGCCTCGACGGTCCAGGCCGGCACGCCGCGACTGCGGGCCAGGGCGTGGCTCAGGGTGGTGAGCAGGATGCGGTTGAAGAAGAGGGCGTAGAACAGGACCACGGCCACGAGCAAGACCGCCAGGCGGCCGATCTCGGTCGGCGTCACCGTCAGAACGTCACCGACCAGGTAACGCGCGTACTTACTGAAACCACCGCCGCGCGACAGGACCACGATGCCGAAGGCCACGGCCAGGGCCATGACCAGGCCGACGATGGTGTCCGTGGATGAGGCGCTGAAGCGACGCAGGGCGACGACTCCCAGCGACAGCAGCGCGCCGAAGGCCAGCGTCGCCCAGGTCGGGTCGGTCAGGCCGAGCACGGCGCCGATGGCCAGGCCGCTCAGCGCCGAGTGCCCGATGGCATCGGAGAAGAAGGCCATGTGGTTGCTGACCACCAGGCAGCCGAGTAGGGCGAACAGCGGCGCTGCCAGCAGGATGCAGAGCAGCGCATTCTTCATGAACTCGAACTGGGCCCAGTCCCAGGGCAGGGCCCCGATCAGATGGTACCAAGCAGCCATGGGCGGGGGGATCCTTGGTCAGGGGTCATTGGTCAGGGGTCATTGGTCATTGGTCATTGGTCAGGGGTCAGGGGTCAGGGGTCAGGGGTCAGGGGTCAGGGGTCAGGGGTCATTGGTCAGGGGTCAGGGGTCATTGGTCAGGGGTCAGGGGTCAGGGGTCAGGGGTCAGGGGTCAGGGGTCAGGGGTCAGGGGTCAGGGGTCAGGGGTCAGGGGTGTCTGGCAGGTGCGGGTGTTTGAGGTGGAAGGTTTGCTGCAGGCGCGGGTCGGCCAGCACCTCGGCGGGCCGGCCGTCGCAGACGATGGTACGGTTCAGCAGGATCATCCGGTCGGCCACGCTGGCGGCTTCCTGCAGGTCGTGGGAGACGAGGATGATCGAGAGGTCATAGTCGCGCCGCAGTTGCGAGACGAGGTGGTAGAAGCGCTCGGTGCCGGCGGTGTCGACGCCGGACACGGGTTCGTCAAGCAGGAGCAGGTCCGGCGGCGGCAGCAGCGCCAGGGCCAGCAGGACGCGCTGGAGCTGGCCGCCGGAGAGCAGGCCGAGTCGGCGGTCGAGCAAGGCGGTGGCATCCACCTGAGCCAAAGCCGCCAGTGCCGCGGCGCGGAGCTGACGCGAGCGCCCGAGCCAGACCGGCCAACGCCGGGTGCCGGCCGCAAACAGGTCGAGCACCGATACCGGCGCGCCGGGTTCCACCTCCAGCCGCTGCGGTACATAGCCGATGTGCGGCCGCCGAAACGGCGTGTCGCCGCCGGCCTGGACGTAGCGCAGCTCACCGTGGTGTGGCAGCTCACCCAGCATCGCCCGGAACAGCGAGGTCTTGCCGGCACCGTTGGGACCGACCAGCACCGTCAACTCACCGCAGTGAATGTGCAGGTTGATGCCCTCGAGGATGACCGTGCCGCCAACCTGCACGCCGAAGTCGACCAGTCGGGTGCAGCAACCGCCGCAGACGCCGGCACCGGCGACCAGGTTATGGGGAGCCCGCCGTTCCATAGGGTTCCGTTCACAGGCGTCCCACTGGACGCCAAGGCTGTTAGGTACTCAGGCTGTAGGCTGTTAGGGACTCAGGCTGTAGGCTGTTAGGGACTCAGGCTGTAGGCTGTTAGGGACTCAGGCTGTAGGCTGTTAGGTACTTGCCTCGGGGCATATTGCATCTCCGGATTCGCGCCTCAGTACTCGAGCCTAACGGCCTAACGGCCTAACAGCCTAACAGCCTAACAGCCTAACAGCCTAACAGCCTAACAGCCTAACAGCCTAACAGCCTAGCAGCCTAGCAGCCTAGCAGCCTAACAGCCTAACAGCCTAGACCGCTACAGCCTTCTGGTTCCCCATGGTACGGGTGTGGCTCCGTTACTGAAGGGCATCCCTGAGCACCTGCAGGTTCCGGCGCATGATGACCAGGTACGCATCGGCCTGCGGCGGCCCGCTGACCGCGGGGTCGAGGATGTAGACCTTGGCGCGCGTCTCGCGGGCGATCAATTCGGCGGCCTTGGCCGGGTACTGCGGTTCGGCAAAGAGCGCCTGCACGCCGGCCGCGCGCACGGTGCGGATGGTGGCGGCTAGTTCCTGCGCATTCGGCTCGGCGCCCGGTTCGCGCTCGACCACCGCCGCGACGTGCAGGCCAAACTCGCGGGCGAAGTAGGGGAAGGCCTCATGGAAGGTGACGATCGGGCGCCCGCGCGCCCCGGCCAGGGCCTGATGCATCTCGGTGCGCAGGACCTCAAGTTGCGCGCGGTACGCGGTGGCGTTGGCGGCGTAGCGCGCGGCGCGTCCCGGATCCGCCTTGGCCAGGCCGGCGGCGATGTTCGCGACCTGCTGCAGGTGGTCCGAAACGCTGACCCAGACATGCGGATTGGCGGCGCCGTCGGGCGCCGTGCCCTCCCGGATTAACTCGATGCCGGCGCTGGCGTCGACCACTACCAGGCGCGGGTTGTGGCGGACCGCCTTGTCCAGAAACGACTCCATGCCCGCGCCGTTGATCACGAAGATGTCGGCCGTGGTCAGGGTGATCATGTCCTCCGGGGCGAGCTGGTAATCATGCAGACAGCCGGTCAGCGGGCGGGTCAGATTGGTGACCGTTACGCCCGGCAGCGCGGCGGCCACGTTCAGCGTCGCCACGTACATCGGGTAGAACGAGGTCACGATCCGCAGCGGCTGCGCCTCGGGTTGCGCCCGCACGGCCGCGGCGGCGAACCAGGCGCCCAGCAGCACCGGCAGCCAGCCGCGGCCGCAGATCCTCAACGGTCCCACCATGGTCGCTCCTCGTACGAGCCCGCGGCCCGCGGCCGCCGACCGCCGTGACAATGCCCCTCGATCCCACTACAGTACGCTGCAGATACTCCGCTCGGCGCCGACACAAACAGCGCCGGTAATAATGATAAGTCAGTATCAGTAAAACGCAAGGGCGGGGCGCCGGTATGGAGCGTAGCACCACTCAACGGGCGGCGATCCGGGCCGCCTTCGCGGCGACCGACCGGCCGCTCAGTCCGCAGGAGGTCCTGGCGGCGGCGCGGGCGCAGGTGCCGACTCTGGGGCCGGCCACGGTATACCGCACCCTGAACGCGCTGGCCGCCGCGGGGACGTTGATCCCGGTGACCTTTCCCGGCGAACCGGCGCGCTATGAGGTGGCGGGCAAGAAGCATCACCACCACTTTTTCTGCCGCTTGTGCCGGCGGGCATTTGAGCTGGCGGGTTGTCCGGGACGGCTGTCGCGACTGGGGCCACCGGGTTTCCGCGTTGACCACCATGAGGTCACGCTCTACGGCGTCTGCGCCGACTGCGGCGCGGCGGCCGGAGCGGAATGACCCGGGCCGTCAGGCTCGGTTGGGTCTGGCCTGGGGCCAGGCGTGTCGTCGCGGTGCTGCCGTTGTCTGTAGTGGGGACCTCACGCATGCGTTCAAGAGCCGCCCTCGCCCGCTGCCAATGCCTGGTCGCCGCCTGCTGCCTCGTCGTCCTGACGGCAGCCGGCGCCGAGGTTGCCCTGCAGAGCCAGCAATGGGCCAACACGGATGCGGCCTTTGCGGAGTTCGCCGAGGCGGTAGCGGCGTCTCGCGGCCGGAACCTCCTATCGCGCAAAGGGGCGCAGTTCCATGACGGCAATGGGGCCGGCGACATGGCGGCGCTGGCGGATGGCGAGGCCGGAGTGCGCGGCGGCGACGGTCGGGTCGGGATCGAGGGCCAGCCCGCCCTGATCACCTGCTACCTCGGCAAGGCGACGCCCGTCTTCCGGGTCGGCTTCTACACCTTCAACATCGATGCCCGCGCCAATCAGGACTACGAGGTCCGCTTTGCCGACAACAGCGCCAAACCGGGCAGCAAGCCGGAGTTCGGGCAAGCGGCCGACCTGACTGTCGGCGCGGCGGTGGTCGGCCCCGACAGCGGCGGTTTCCACAGTTGGTTCGAGCGCGCCGACGGGCAGCCCCTGACGCCGCGGGCCGACTGGGTCCAATTCCGGGTCTGGCGCACCTACAACCTGAAGGCGGGCCATCCGGCGCGCAGCCCGGACGCGACCGGCTGGACGGCAGGCATCGAGCTCGAGGTCTGCGGCACCCCGGATGACGTGCTCGTGCTCAGTGCGGCCGAGAAGGCCCGTGACGAGGCCCTGCGCCAGGCGCCGCGCGCGCCGCCCTTCGCGACGAAGGCGACCTGGCAGGAGACGCTGCAGACGGCCCGTGAGGAGCTTGTGCGCTGGGAGACGGGGCTGGATGTGCTGCAGGCGGGCGCGGGCGGTGTCAGCCTGGGCGACTGGCAGGTGATCGGTCCTTTGGACGCCGGACCCGAGATCGCCATCATCGACCAGCTCCGCGACGTCGACCCGAAGGCAACCTACGGCGACGCCAAGCTCGCCTGGCGGCCCCTCGCAGGCCTTGCCGACGGCCAACTCGGGGATGTGGCCCGGCTGGTCGGCGCCAAGGCCGGGCAGACCCTCTTCCTGGCCCGGCCGGTCACGGTCGAGCAGCAGTTCGAGGGGCGCAACGCCTTCTGCATCGGGGTGGGGCTTGCGGACGGCTGGGTCATGCTCACGCCGCCCCGCCACAGCGTCGGCGGCAAGCAGCAACCAGCGCACCCGAACCAGTACACTCTGAGAATCGCGGTTGCGCCGGGCAACTACATGCTGCTCTCACGGCTGACGGTCCAAGCGGATGGCAGCGCGCCGCTGTGGGTCACCCCGCAATGCCCGAAGGGGCGCCCCACGGCCGGCTCCCTCGACGCGCGTCTGGACCGCCGCCGGCAGACCTTCGCCCGCGTGCGCCGCGAGTTCACGGACCCCGTCAGCATGCGGCAGATGGACTGGGAGGAGTGGGACAGCACCTGGCTGAGCTTCCAACGCCTGGCCATGGCGGGCCGGGAGTACTTCCTCAGCGACTGGGCGCCCGGCCAGCCGATCGGCGTGGCCCGCGAAGTGCTCGCCGCCAGCGCGCGCCGGACGGTAGACCTGCAGCGCGAGCTGACCACGATCGAGCCCGCTATCCGCGAACGCCTGGCGCCCTGGGTCGCAGATTTCGCGAAAGCGAGCGCCGGCGGCGGCCCGGAGGCGGTGCCGGATCTGGCGATTGTCCGGCCGCGCTACTACGACCTCTGTACGGTCCAGGAGGCGATGCAGACCGCGCACCGCCTCGAGTCCGTGCGGCTGGCGATAGCAGACCAGGCCGCGAGCTTCGGCGCCGAGTACCCGCAGGCCCCCGCGTATCTGGCCACGGTCCGGGGTTTCCAGGAACGCCTGGACGCGCTGTGGCCCGTCCTGCTCAAGGCCCCCGCCGCGACGCTGGCGGAACTGCTGGCCCTGAGCGCCGAACTGGACAGCGCGGCCCGCGACATCCTGCTGGACAACCCCGTCCTGCGCTTCGACAAGCTGCTGCTGGTGCGGGGCGGCCCGTCGTTCAACTCGAACTGGAGTGGCCCGAACAACCTGGGCAACGAGTTGGTCGTTCTCTCCCCGGTGCGGCCGGATGGCCCGTTGACGACGATCTACAAAGGCGGCCAGATCAGCGACTTCGACCTCAGCTTCGACGGCGAGCGAATCCTCTTCGCCGATGGGCGTTACCTGAACGAGATCAGGACCGACGGCACGGGACTGCGGCGGATCTCGACCCAGGACGACCCGCATGTCCAGCACTTCGACGGCTGCTACCTGCCCAACGCGCAGATCATGTTCGTCTCGACGGCCTGCGAGCAGGCGGTGCCCTGTACGGGCCAGTGGTACGTCGGCAATCTGCACACGATGAACGCCGACGGCAGTGGCGAGCGCCGGCTGGCCTTCGACCAGGACCATAACTGGAACCCCTGTGTGCTCAACAACGGGCGCGTGGTCTACACCCGCTGGGAGTACACCGACACCCCGCACTACTTCTCCCGACTGCTGTTCCAGATGAACCCCGACGGCACCGGCCAGACCGAGTATTACGGCAGTAACTCCTACTGGCCCAACGCGATGTACTGGCCGCGCCCAATCCCAGGCAAGCCGACCGAGCTGGTCTGCATCGTCAGCGGGCACCACGGTGTCGCCCGCGAAGGCGAGTTGATCGTGCTCGATCCGGCCCGCGGCCGGCATGAGGCCGACGGCGTCGTGCAGCGCCTGCCCGGGCGGGGCAAGACCGTGGAACCGGTCATCGCCGACGGCCTGGTCGGCGAGTCCTGGCCGCGCTTTGCGGCGCCCTATCCGCTGGCGCAGCCCGACACCCACCTCGGCGCCGGCAAGTACTTCCTGGTGAACTGCCGCGAGTGGCCCTGGTCGCCCTGGGGCATCTACCTCGTGGATGTGTTCGACAACCTGACCCCGTTGCTGATCGGCCCCTACTGCAGCGCCGTGCCCCTGCGTCCCCGCCCGTGCCCACCGCTTATCCCCGCCCGGGTGAACCCGGATCAGACCACCGGCTTCGTTTACATGGCCAATGTCTACCGCGGACCGGGCGTGGCGGGCTGCGAGCCGGGCGCGGTCAAGGCTCTGCGCCTCGGCTCCCACCACTACCGCTACGGCGACAACGGCGACACCTACGCCTCGTCCTACGACGGTGGCTGGGACGTGAAGCGCATCCTCGGCACGGTGCCCGTCAACCCCGACGGCAGCGCTTTCTTCGAGGTGCCCGCCAACACCCCGATCTTCGTGCAGCCTCTGGACGCCGACGGCAAGGCCCTGCAGACGATGCGGAGCTGGTTCACGGTGATGCCGGGCGAAACGCTCTCCTGCGTGGGCTGCCACGAACCGCAGAACGCGGTGGCGCCGCCGGCTTATGGCCTCGCCGGCCGCAGCAAACCGGCGTCCATCCAACCTTGGTACGGCGCGGCGCGGGGCTTCGGTTTCGACCAGGAGGTGCAGCCCGTACTCGACCGCCGCTGCGCCGGTTGCCACAACGGCCAGGCGCGCCCCGACGGGCGCACCCTCCCTGACCTGCGCGCCAAAGCGCTGCACCCCGGCTTCACGGGCCGCTACAGCCCGGCCTACACGGCCCTGCATCCCTTCGTCCGCCGCGCCGGCTACGAGGCCGATTATCACATGATGAAGCCGGCGGAGTTCAACGCCGACACCAGCCCGCTGGTGCAGATGCTCAGCAAGGGGCACCATGGCGTGCAGTTGTCCGCGGAGGACTGGGATCGGCTCTACACCTGGATCGACTTCAACGTGCCCTACGCGCCAAACTGGCGGCAGAGCCACCAGCCTCCCACCGACGCACAGGTGGCGCGGCGCGCGAAGTACAAGAAGGAGTACGCCAACCTGGACGACCGCGACGAGGAGCCCCTCCCGGCGCCGCCGCCCGCGGCGTTCGTGCCGCCCGCGGCGGCGGCCGCATCGGCCCAGGGTGGCGCCGCCCTGGAAGGTTGGCCGCTGAACACGGCCCAGGCGGTCGCCTTGCGGGCGGACCTCGGCAAGCGGGAACTCACGCTGGACCTGGGTGGCGGCATCAGCATGAGCCTGGTCCCCGTGCCCGCGGGCCGTTACGTCAGCGGCGCCCCGGCCGGCGCGCCCGACGAACAGGCGCAGCGCGTGGTCAGCGTGGACCGCCTGTTCTACATGGGTCGCTTCGAGGTCACCAATGCGCAGTACACCCGCTTCGACCCGGCTCACGACAGTGGCTACATCGAGGCGCGCAACAAGGACCGCTTCACGCGCGGCTACCCGGCGAATGCTCCGCAGCAGCCGGTGGTCCGCGTTTCCTGGGCGGAAGCGGCGGCCTTCTGCGAGTGGCTGACGAAGCTCAGCGGCGCCGCCTGTGCCCTGCCGACCGAGGCGGAGTGGGAGTGGGCCTGCCGGGCGGGCAGTGGCGGCCGCTGGCCCTTCGGCGAGGTCGGCGCCGGCCTGGCGAAGGTGGCCAACGTGGCTGACCGTTCGCTGCAGGGCTGGGGCTGGGGACGCTGCGAAGCCGGCTACGACGACGGCGTCCAGTTCAGCGCCAACGTCGGCTCCTTCCCGCCCAACGCCTGGGGCCTCCACGACCTGATCGGCAATGTCGCCGAATGGACCACGGGAACCCAGGGACGGGACGACCTGAAGGTCATCCGCGGGGGCTCCTGGAACGACACCTTCAGCGCCTGCCGCACCGCCTCCCGCTGGCGTTACCCAAGCTGGCAACCCGTCTACAACGTCGGCTTCCGCGTCGTGGTGCGGCCGGAGAAGGCCCTGGCCCAGCGCTGACCTCGAAACAGTTCCACGATTGGCAGACGGCCGGCTGAACCTCACCGTTGCCGGGGTACCTTCAGGAGCGCCACCAGGCATGCAAGCGGCAAGCAGGCTACTCCAGGCATTCGCGCTTTCCCTGCTGCTGCCGGCTTGGACGATGGCAGGCCCGGTCGATGCCGCCGAGCTGGCCCGGCAGATGGCAGACCGCCAGACCGCCGGTGCCGCCATCACGACGCTGCGTGCCCTGCCGGAGGACGAGGCGGTACGGGTGATCACGGCGATCCTTGGCACGGGCCAGGAAAGCACGGTGCGTCGCCGCTGCGTCTATTTTCTGAACGGCCTGCAGGCAAGCGCAGCCCAGGATGCCATGGCAGCGCAGGTGGGCGACAAGGACCCGGCGGTGCGCCACGCCTGCGTTATGGCCTTGGTGGAACGCCACGACCCGCGGGCGCTGCCTGCTCTGAGCGGATGGATCGAGGCGGGAAACGATGGCCAGGAGGCGGAGGCGGTCCGGCTGCTGGTCGGTTTCGGCGAGCCGGGCTTCGCGGTGCTGCTTGAGCACCTGCGGCAAGGCGACCCCAAGGTCGTCCGGCGGGTCCTGGCCGGCCTTCGAGAAATCACCGTGCGCGCGCGCCGGCTGGGACCGCTGGCAGACCGGGATGGCCTCTTCCCCCCCGGCATCTTGCCGGCGCTCGACAAGGTGCTGGTCACGCAGGCGTTGCCGCTCCTGCTCGCCCTGACGCGAGACGCTGCCGACGCGGAAGTGCGTGATCTGGCGCTGGTTGTCCTGGCGACGGTGCCTGATCCGGCCGCCGCGGAGGCCGTCCGCCGCGCCCTCGCTGGCATGGGTGCTGCCGCCGGCGTCCGGGCGGCCGAGCTCCTGCCACTGGTAACCCATCCGGCAAAGGCCGAGTGGTTGCGCCACTTCCTGGGAAACGCCGACGCCCAGACCGCCGGCCCCCTTGCCAGTGCCCTGCTGGGCGAGGTCCGCCTCGCGGCGCTCGACGCCATCCTTGCCGCCGCCCGGCGCCTGGGGCCCCCGGCGGCGGGAGATGACACGGAACGGTCCTTGCTGCTGCGGTACACGGAGCATTCCCCGAGTCTCTGGGATCTGCTGGCGCTGATCTCCGACCCGCGCCTGGCCGAGCTGGCGCGACAGTGGGTGACCGAACAAGGGCACTGCTCGCTGCCGGTGGCCCGCATCCTGTTCGCGCAGGCAGATGCGAACAGCCTTCGCCAGCTCCTGTCGTTCCCGTTCGAACGGGCCCGCTTTGGCAGTTTCGATGAGGCTGGCGGGATCGGGCGGCGGGGGGTTGCGGTCGTGCCGCTGCTGCGCGAGCTGCTGGCGGCCCCGGGCACTTCCGGCCCGGTCCGCCGGGATGCTCTGCTAGCGCTCACGGCCACCGGCGATGAGTCGGCGTACGCCCTCCTGCTCGCCGCCGCCGACGCCCCGGTGGTCGAGGACCGCCAGGTTGCGGCGCAGGGTCTGGATCTCTACTGGGACATCCGCACGGTGCCGGTCCTGCTCAGGCTGGCCAAGGACCCCGATGCACAGGTGCGCGAGGCGGCCCTGTCCGCGCTCTCCGGCTTCCACGAGCCGGGGATGGCCCCGACTCTCGTGGCCGTCTACCCCGCACTGGTGGCGGGGTCTTGGAGCCCGCGAGCCGACATCCTGAAGGCCCTCGTCTGGAGCGATGAGGATGGCGTCCGTGATCTCATGCTGGCGGCCCTTGCCGACCCCGAGCAGTTCGTCCGGGGGGAGGCCTTGCACTGGCGGGGCTGGACACGGCAACCGCCGCCGCTGCAGCGCCTGATGCCCAGCCTGGCCGACGTCGATCATCAGCCCGAGGTTGAGAAGCTGCTGGCGGCGTTCCCTGCCGAGGCGGTCATCCCGGCCCTGGCTGACCGGCTGCGGACGGGCGACACCATGTCCAAGGGAGCGGCGGCCGGCTGGCTGAGCGTGCACCTGCCCGAGCCACGGGCCAGCGCCGCGCTGTTCGCGGGGCTCAGGGATGCCGACGCCCAGGTTCGGCAGACGTGCGCGCGGGTCTTGGCCACCCGCGGCGATCCGCAGATCGTGGCCCGGCTTCTGGAGGAGTTGCCTCGCGTAACGCTGCCCCCCGAGGTGTTGGCGGACATCCGCCGTAACGCACGACGGCCGCGCGACCTGCTGCTGGCCCAGATCAACTCCTTGCAGGAGGCCGCCGCCGCCGACCGTCGTGAGATGGTGGGCGCGCTGGTCAGCAACGCCGACCCGCGGGCAACCGCGGCGATCATTGGTTTGCTCGCCGATGCCGATGCCGGTGTCCGCCGCCGGGCAGCCTGTGCGCTGGGGCAGCGGGGCGACGCCCGTGCGCTGACCGAGGTGCTGGCGGCCTTGCGGGATGGGGCGGAAGGCTACTACGCCGGCCAAGCCGTGCTGAAGCTGCGCACGCCCGAGTTGGTGAACGCCCTGCTGGCCGCACTCGAGCGCGCTCCGACCACGGCGCTGCTCAACGCGGCAGGCGAGTTGGGCGACCCGCGCGCCATTCCGGCGCTACTCCGCGTGGTCGAGCAGGGACCGCCGCGCGGCGAGGCCCTCGGCGGCACAACCTGGTCGGCGGCCGTCTTGGCCTTGGGCAAGATCGGCAGCGTCGCGGCAAGCGACCTACTTGGGCGCGAGCTTGAGGAGGTGCTGACCTGGCGCCTTGGCCAGACCCTCGGAATGGGGAACTGCGATGGCGCATATAACGTCCTGGTCGAGGCCCTCGGTGCTACCCACGACCGGCGCGTTACGCCGTTGCTGTTGCGTGCCCTGTACGATCCCGTGGTCGACCCGCGGCGTACGGCGGAGGCGTTGGGGGAGTTGGGAGACCCGCGGGCCGTGGGGCCGCTGTTCGACGTGGCCTGCCAGCCGCCCTGCCTGCTCTTCGCCGGCTGCTGGGCCCTGCCCGCCACCTGCGGCGTGGCCGTCGGCAAGATCGTGCGGCAGGCCCCCGAACTCAGGGCGAGCATCGTCCAGCACCTCGACAGTGGCAACTGGCGCCAGCGCGCCTGCGCCGTGCAGGCCTGCGGGGAACTCGCGGACGAGGCCGCGCAGGCGGCCGTCACTGCCGCCCTCAGCGACCCCCAGCCGGACGTGCGCGCCGCGGCGGCGGATGCAGCCGGACGCTTGCAGCTCCGGACGGCAGAGCCCGCCCTGCGGCGCCTCGAAGCAGACGACCCATACTGGTTCGTGCGCCGGCCGGCCAGCGACGGGCTCACCCGGCTGGCCGGCCGCGAGCCCGAGCACTGGTGGTGACAGGGCCAGAATGACCCCGCCGCGTCACCCATCCTCCGGCCTCAGCGCCGCCGCGCCTCTGCGGGAGATCATCATGAGGAGGGCACAGAACAGGGGACCCCGCCGCACACGCATCATTCTCTGCGCGACGTTCGCCGTGGGCCTCTCCTGTGCTCACGCCTGGAACCCGGCCACGATCGTGGGGCCGAACGACCTGAAGACACAGCCATTCCCTCTGGCCGTTCAAGTGTACCAGAACGGCGACTTCCACAACTTCACCGTCATCTTCGGGATGCACAAGGATACAGGCAACCTGCCACTGGATGTCCATCTGCGTCTCTGGGTCGCGCGCCAGGGTGGCGATGGGCTCGAGGAGCTAGGGGTGGTCACGCTGCGAAGTGAGGGCGGGCGGCCTGAGAGCGCACGGGACCCTGCCGGAACCAACCGCGTCGTTGTCCGTTTCAGCCTGCACCGCCGAATGTGCATCTGGCCTTCGAACCTCTCCTTCGTCTACCAGCCCCTGACCTTGGAAGGCCAACGCCCGCACTACACCCTCTGGCTGCGCGACTTCACCGGCGAGGGAGAGACGAGGACGGAGGCGCCCCAGTAGCGCCTGCGGACCCCGCAGGGGCGCCTGGGCGTCAGCCGAGGACTTCCCGTACGCGGTCAGCCAAAGCGGCGTCCAGCCGCCGCACTCCAAAGAGCCCGGGCGGCGCCCGGACTCTGTCCCAGACTGCGCTGGCCCGAAGGCCGAGCTTTGGACTGCGGCGGCTTGACACCGCTTTTCTCAGGGTCGTTGCATCGGCGAACGGCCCGCCGTATCGTAGTTGCCAAGGTCCTGGCAAGGCGGCATTGCGGACTCCGCAGCGTCGGCAGAGCAAGAAGATCAAAGACTTGGGCGACATCGCGCGGCTGGTCGAGAGCCCCCCCCAGCTCTGGGCCCTGCTTGGGGAGGAACTGCAGGGCCTGATCCGGCAGCCGTAGGCCGGTCCGTGAGGCGCACTGGCGGCAGCACCGATGGCACCCACGATGACGCAGGCAGCGAGGAGTCCGGGATGAGTCTGACGGTGGCCACCGTTGTACTGCTTGCGGGCTTGCTGGTGTTTGTGCCGGTGGGCGCGAAATGGACCCGTACGCAAGGGATGATTGTCGGACGCCGAGCCGCCCTCTGGGTCATGCTGGGCGCGTTCCTCTCGGCCTGGCGGCGGCCCTGGCGCGGGCGCGAGTGCGGACCCGGCTGCCCGGGGTGCTGCGCCTGCCCGTTGACCTGCTCCTGGCGCTGATCGTGGGCGCGGGACTGTTCGCCTGGGAGCCCGCCAGCTTCGGGGCACTGACCGCGCTGAACCCACTCGCACCCGTGGCACCGGTGCTGGCGTTGCCGCTCGGGGATGAAGCGGTGCTCCTGCATGCGGAGAGCGCGACTGCAGGAAGGCTGGTTTTCAGATGGAGGAACGGTGATCCATACTCTGCCGATACCATCGGGTGGGTGACCTCCCGGCGCGTCCGTCTGCCAGCCCACCGGGCGGAAGCCGGAATCCCCCCGGTCTGGGACCGGCTGAAGCCGGGACACCGAACGGCGCCGCCGGCGGTGGCGCGGGAGAGTAGAACATCCCCGCAGTCCTGCGGTGATTCCTTGAATTGTCGCCATCAAGGAATTATTATTTCCTTGAACAGTAGTCATGCAAGGATTACGCCTATGGTCACTCGAGTCACCGGCAAGAACCAGGTCACGATCCCGGCTGCCCTGGCCCGGGAGCTGGGCATTGTGCCTGGCACGAAGTTGGACTGGTGCAAGGGCGACGAGGCAAACACGATCAGCATCCGGGTCAAGCCCTCGGTGGACGCCATCCTGCGCGAGGTCCGGGAGCTGGGGGCGCCCTACCGCTTCAAGGCCAAGGAGATGCTTGAGGACCTGCAACGCATGCGCGAAGAGGATGACCCAGAGTACGGCGCCGGGAAGGGGCGGGCGCCATGAGTCCGTCCTACCTGCTGGACACCTCGGCGCTGGCGGCCCACTTCCTGGACGAGCCTGGAGGCGCCTTCGTGACCGATTGCGTCCGCAAGGGCCAGGCCGCGCTTTGCGCCCTGACCGTCGTCGAGTTTCAGCTTCTCCTCAAGGCCCATGGCGCGGGCGCGGCCGAACGCAGCCGGGTCTGGAGCCTGTGTCGCGAGGCCATCAGGGCGATTCATCCGGTTGACGAAGCCGTGGCGGACCTCGCGGTCCAGCTCCGCTCTCAGGCCTCCGAGCGGTTGCCACTGGCCGACGCCTGCATCGCCGCCTGCGCCTCTCGCCATGGCCTTGTCCTGCTGCACGGCGACAGCCACTACGCCGCTCTGCCGGCCAGCGTCGAAGCCATCGACATCCGCACTGTGTGAACGCTTGCCTGTCTGCCATGCGCAAGGTGCGGCGGCAGAGGCCCGCGCCTGCGGGCCGTCGACGCCGCTGTGGCTGACAGCACGGCCGGGAATTGCCAGCGCGCCGTTCGGCTTGGTTTCTTGTACCCCTCAGAGCCCGGCGTTATCTTTGCAGGCAACTCCCGGAAGATGCGGACCCGTCTGTTTCAGGAGCTTCCGAGGCGCACGACGGATGACAGGTTTGTCCACACCGTATTACTTGCTCGACGAGACGCGACTGCGGCGGAACCTGGAGATCATCCAGCAGGTCCGCCAGACAGCCGGCGCCAAGGTCGTGCTCGCCCTCAAGTGCTTCTCGACCTGGTGCGTGTTCCCGTTGATGCGCGAGTATCTGGACGGGACCACCAGCAGTTCGCTGCTCGAGGCCCGCCTGGGGCATGAGCAGTTCGGGAAGGAAGTCCATGCCTTCAGCGTTGGCTTCTCGCGCCAGGACATCCTGGGGGTCCGGGAGTTCGCCGACAAGGTGATCTTCAACTCGATCTCCCAGCTCCGCCAGCACGTGGACGAGGTGCGCGGCCTCAAGCTTGGGCTGCGGGTCAACCCCGGCGTCAGTTGCTCGCACTACGATCTGGCGGATCCAGCCCGGCGCTACTCGCGGCTGGGGGTATCCGACCTGGGCGCCATCATGGCGGTGGCGCCGCTGCTCAGTGGCGTGATGTTCCACTTCAACTGCGAGAACGACGACCTCGAGAACCTACGGCGCAACCTCGAGCATATCAGCCAGGCCTATGGGACGCTCCTGGCGCGCCTGGAATGGGTCAGCCTGGGCGGCGGGCTGGCCTTCACCAAGCCGGGCTACCCGGTGACGGCGTTCTGTACGCTCCTGCGCGATTTCGCCAGTCGGCACCACGTCCAGGTCTACCTCGAGCCCGGCGAGGCGGCCATCACGCACACCGCCGAACTCGTCACCACGGTCCTCGATGTGGTGCAGAACGAAATCCCTATCGCTATCGTCGATGCGTCGGTCGAAGCCCACCTCCTGGATCACCTGATCTACCGTACCCAGCCGCAGGTCGCCGCGCCCGGACCGGGGCCCCATCAGGTTATGATCGCGGGGCGCTCCTGTCTCGCCGGCGATGTCTTTGGTACCTTCGCGCTGGACACCGTATTGCAGCCCGATTGCGAAGTCCGCATCGCCGACGCCGCCGGCTACTCGATGGTGAAGAAGAACTGGTTCAACGGCTTACCCATGCCATCCATCTGCGTGCGCCGCCTGGATGGCCGCGTGGAGACGGTCAGGACCTTCGGCTACGAGGATTACGTCGCCAGCCTGTCGTAGGGCGGGGAGGAAGGCGGGGAGGCTGTTAGGGGATTAGGCTGTTAGGGGATTAGGCTGTTAGGGGATTAGGCTGTTAGGCGGGGAGGCTGTTAGGGGGTTAGGCTGTTAGGGGATTAGGCTGTTAGGGGGTTAGGCTGTTAGGGGGTTAGGCTGTTAGGGGATTAGGCGGGGAGGGGATTAGGCGGGGAGGGGATTAGGCGGGGAGGGGATTAGGCGGGGAGGGGATTAGGCGGGGAGGGG
>CAILUI010000051.1 GCA_903837355.1 uncultured Victivallales bacterium | reverse complement strand
TTGGGGCCATGCACCCCGTCCCAGGTCTGGGCAAAGCCGTCATGGGAGTTGCTGCCGGCGGTGCCGTCGACGTAGTACGTGAGGAAGGGCAGGATAAAGGTGGCCTGCAGCGCGGTGTTGGCGTTGACCGTCACCGTGGTCTGGGCTGCGGCGGGGTTGGCCACCGTCGCCGTATCGCCGGCCCAGGCATCGAACTGGACGTCGGTAGCCGGGGTGGCCTCGATGGACACCACTGCGCCAGCGACCCGCACCGTCGTGCCGGCAGGCGTTGCCGTGCCCCCGGCATCGGCGGTTACGGTGAGGCGGAAGTCGTTGTCGGCCTCGGCGAGAGCGACCGTCTTATCGGGCAGCCCGGTGGCGGCGAAGCGCAGTGTGGCGGTCCCGTTGTCGGCATCCGCGTCCTCGGCGGCAGCGAGGCTGACGGTCTGCGGGGTCGCCCAGGTGGTCGGGGTGAAAGACAGGCTCAGAGACGAGCTGATCGAGAGGTCGGCGTCTGCGCCCGTGTCCAGAGTGAGCGCGGCAGTGACGTTGGCGGCGGGAGCCTGGGACAGGCAGAGCGTGAGCTGGGCGGTGCCCCCTTCGGGTACACTTACCGCGGTCACCGAGGTGACGAACTGCGGTCCTGGCGCGCTGCTCAGGCTGGCCTCGGAGGTGTTGCCGAACGTTCCCAGGTTCACCCGGCCGCCATTACCCGCGGGCTCGCTGCTGTAGTCGTCGGTGGGGCAGCCGGCATCGATGCCGGGGCTGCTCTGGGCGTCCGTAACCCAGGCTGTGCCGTTCCAGCGCCCGAAGACGCTCTTGAGGTGGTAGTCGCCACCCGCGCTGTTGGCGAAGAGCGGGTCGCTGGCCAGGATGCCGTTCCCCCAGGTCACCGTTCCGGCGAAGCCGCTCTGGCCGTTCTGGATGCAGGAGTAGGAGACTGTGGCTGAAGCGCCGGTGCTGATGTACCCCTGCTCGGACGTGCCGTTGCGGGTGTTCCCCCACAGGATGCAGTTGCGTACGGTGGCGCTGCCCGTGGATACCCCAACGCCGCCGGCAAACGCGCCCCCCGCGCCGCACGAGTTGCCGGCGATGGTGCAGTTATCGATCGTGGGGTTGCCGCTCTGGCTGAAGACTCCGCCGGCGCCGTTCATGCCCGTGAAGTTGCCGTAGATCAGGCAGTTGCGGATGACCGCGGAACTGCTCGACAGACTAAAGCCGCCGCCGGTGTAGGACGAGTTGCCCGTGATGCGGCAGGACCGGATCACCGGGCTTGCTCCCGAGCAGGATATGCCGCGGCCGGAAACCGTGGTGATGGTGAAGCCGGTGAGAACGGCTGACGCCGTCTCACCCGAGTTGAACGTGACCGCCGTGGCCTGCGTCCCGCCCTGCGTGCCGCCGCCATTGATCACCGTGGCGCAGACGACGGCCCAGTTCGTGGGGGCCGTGCTGCGCAGGGTTATGTTGCGGCCGCCGAAGGTGATGGCCGCCGCGTACGTGCCCTGGGCTACGGTTATCGTGTCCCCGGAGGAGGCCGTGTTGATGGCCGCCTGGATGGTCTGCTTGGGTCCATGCACCCCGTCCCAGGTCTGGGTCAGGCCGTCGTAGGCGTTGTTGCCCGCGGTGCCGTTGACGTAGTAGTCGGTGGCCATGGCGATGCCCGACAGAGCGAACAGGAGTGCGACAGGCAGGGCTCGACCGCGTCTGCGGCAGCGCTCGGCGACGCTTGGCATCGAGCCGCGAGCACAGGCAGCCACCCGGGCGTCCCGTAAGGTCAGAGGGCTCATGGTCAGTCTCCCCATCCGGTGGACTCCACGACCGAGTCGGCGCCAGGTAGCGCCCAGCAATGGGTACAAAGGAAGCGGCCCGTTGGCTGGGCCCGTGACGGAAGGCGGGAGCAGGAACCCAAGGCGTCCACAGCGGCGACAGGTGGTCTGCCATGGCGGTATGGGGCCATCGGGCACAGCCCCGCGAATCCGGAGTACTGATGGTCCCGCATGGTGCCGTCACCTCCCCCCGCACGGTGACCTATATCCCCGCGAACAGAATCTCTACTGTACTGTGCAACCGAGCCTGTTGTCAAATGGTCTTGCGTACTGGTTTTGGCCGCATGGACGGCAAGGCCGTACCAGACCAGTCGCCAAGTCGCAGTGACAGTCCAAGATCGTCCCGAGAGATGCTGCCACTCCACCCCGTTCCCATCCTGCCTGTGTGCCGCCCACACTCACCAAGCCATCCACCCCGAACCAATACCACGCTCTTGCCATCCATCGCGTACGCTTGACTTCACCGGCAATTCGCGCTAGGCTCCCATCGGACAGGGGATGCGTGTCCATGTCGGGGAGTCTGGATGCGGCTGGAGAGGGGGACTCGGGTCATGCGTTTCCGCGTTTCTGCTTGCCGTGATGCGGTGCTAAGGGATCGCTATGTCTGGCGCCAGCGTGTCGCAGTGCGCCGTCGGCTCTACGCACTTCTCGGAGCAGCGTGCTTTGCCCTGACGATCCGCGCCGCTCCTGGTGACGAGTTGCTGACGCCTTTGAGCCCTACCTGCAGCGAGGAGTTTGGGGCTGCTGTTTCAGCCAGCGCTGCTGTTCCCGGCCGTTCGGGGCGGCTCCTGGTGGGTGCATACACCGACAATGACAAGGGCACCAGCTCCGGTTCAGCCTATCTCTATGAGGAGCAGACCGTCGGCACCTGGACCCTGGCGGCCAAACTGCTGGCATCCGATGGTGCTGCCTACGACTGGTTCGGCTTTGCCGTGGGTGTGGACGGTGACCGGGCGGTAAGCGGGGCCCGCCAGGACGACGACAACGGCAGTTCGTCCGGCTCGGCCTACGTGTTCGAGCGCCAGACCGGCGGAACCTGGACGCAGGTCGCGAAGCTGCTGCCCAGCGACGGTCACTCGACGGATGACTTTGGCGGCGCAGTGGCGATCTCCGGCGCGCGGGTCCTGGTCGGTGCACCATACAACGACGACAACGGCACTGACTCCGGCAGCGCGTATGTCTTCGAGCGCCAGGACGGCGGGACCTGGACCCAAGTGGCCAAGCTCCTGCCCGCGGACGGGGCCGCCTACGACTACTTCGGGTGTGCTGTGGCGATATATGAGGACACCGCGGTCGTCGGCGCCAACGAACAGAACACAACCGCCACCGATTCGGGAGCGGTCTACGTATTCACCCGCCAGAGCAACGGTACCTGGACCCAGGCGGCCAAGCTCAAGGCGTCGGACGCCCAGGCGGTCGACCACTTCGGCGAGGCTGTGGCCCTGCACGGATCGGTGCTGGCAGTGGGCGCTCCGGAAGACAACGATCGGGGAACCGATGGCGGGTCTGCCTATGTGTTCACGCAGCAGAGCAATGGCACCTGGACCCAGACCACCAAGCTGCTGGCGCCGACCCCCGAGGGCGGCGCCTATGACAAGTTCGGCAGCAGCGTCGCCACGGACGGCTGGCATGTACTGGCAGGTATTCCGGCCGATGAACCCTCCAGCGCAGGTTCAGCGTGTCTCTTCCAGTTCGATGCGACCGCGGGCTGGACCCTCCGGGCTCGGCTGACACGTACCGGCGCCGCCTCCTACGACGAATTCGGCAGCGCCGTGGCCCTGAACAACAACTACGCCTTTTCGGGTGCGCCAGGTACGAACGGCGGGAGTTACAGTCGCGCGGGCAGTACCAGTGTCGTGGCCATCGAGCATAGCCCGTCCGACATCGCCCTGTCGCGGGCCTGGGTGGCCGATGGGGTCCCAGGTGCCACGGTCGGCACACTCTCCGCTACCGACCTCGACACTCCGGAGTCTTTTATTTACGCTGTCCCGACCAACCCATCCGGCCCACCCTGCCCGTTTGAGGCGTCAGGCGACGAACTGCGGCTCAAGGCCGATGCGTCCGCAGACTGGGGCGCGAAGTCATCCCACACGGTCGAGGTAAAGGTGACTGACCGCACCAACCACGAGTTCTACGAGAGCTTCACCGTCGCCGTGAATCGCCTCCCCACCGCGGACGCGCAGCCTGGTCTCGAACTCCTGAATGCCCTCTCTCTCGCAATCACCCTCGCCGGCAGCGACCTGGACGGTCACGCTCTGGACTTCGAGATCACCCAGTTCCCCGAATCGGGCACGCTGTCGGGAACGCCCCCGAACGTTACCTATACGCCGCGGGGATGCGCCACGAGCGCCGAGTTCCGGTTCCGCGTCGTCGACGAGCTTGGAGGGGCAAGCGCCCCCGCCACTGTCCATATCGACCTGCCGGACAGTGACGCCAACGGCCTGCCCGACTGGTGGGAAGTCACGCACCTCACGCCTCCGTTCGCGCCTTCCGGTGGAGCTGCAGGGCCGGCAGGCGATCCCGATGGGGATGGCCTCTCCAACCAAGACGAGTGCGAGGCAGGGACAGACCCCAACATCGCTGATTCCGACTCTGACGGCTTCATGGACGGTTGGGAGCACGCACACGAGCTCACGGGCATGAACCCGCTGGCTGCCAACACGATTCAGGATGCTGTCGATGCGGCGGCTGACAACGAGACAGTCATCCTGCTCCCGGGCGCCTACAGCCAGAAGGTCGTCTTCGACGGCCGCGGCATCACCCTCACGGGTCGCGCCCCGTCCGATCCAGACGTTGTCGATAGGACAGTGCTTCAGACCGATGCGACTACAGGCTCCCTGGTGTATTTCGGCTCATCTGAGGGCTCTGCCTCCGTCCGGGGGATTTCCATCGTCCTGGGGCAGGCTCAGTACGGTGGAGGGGTATACTGCGAGGCCGGCGCCACCGCGACGGTTGCTGACTGTGTGCTGGAGGGCAACCGCGCCTCCACTTCGGGTGGGGCTGTCTTCGCGGGAGATGGAAGCGAGATCACCATCGAACGCTGTACCATCCGGGACAATGATGCCCACACGGGCGGCGGCATCGCGGCTCAGGCCGGAGCTGTCGTCGCTCTCACGAACTGCTACATCACCGAGAACGGGAACCGCCCTGTAGGCTACCCTTGCAGCCGGGGTGGCGGGGTGTACCTCTCTGGCTCGACCGCCACGGTGCTGAACTGCACGGTTGCCGCGAACAGCACCACCAGCACGGGGTTGGGCGGCGGCATCTACACCAGTACCACCGGGCTGGCAGTCACCAACTCCATCGTGTACGCCAATACCGGTTCATCGCAACAGGGAAGCATCCAGATCGGCGCACCGACAGGCATCAGTGCCAACTACTCCTGTATCCAGGGAGGCTGGGCCACGGGCACCGGCAACATCACCGTGGCGCCGCAGTTCACCGACGCGGCCAACGGCGACTACTCACTAAAGGACGCATCACCGTGCATCGACGCGGGCACGGCCTCCGGCGCGCCGGACGAGGACCGCAACGGTGACCCGAGGCCCTGCCCCAAGGCCCCGGGGCAGACGGCCGGTGTCGACATGGGTGCCGACGAGTACTCGTTCAGCGTGCTTCTCACCATCGACGACGCCAGCGGCACAGCCGACCCTCCCACGGGCACCTACAACCTGCCGTGGGGAAGCGCCGTAACTGTGGCCGTGCCGTCCGATGCGGCCCTCGGGTCGTCTGGCCGTACGCGCTTCGATCTCAACTCGATCACAGGTACGGGGTCTGCGCCAGCCCAGACCGAGGGAACCGCCGTCTCGTTCACTGCCACGGCGAACTCGGAAGTGTCCTTCAACTGGGACACCGAGCACCTGCTGTCACTAAAGATCATCGGTGCGGGCACGATCCAAGACGCCGTCGGCGCGGATGCCGTCGAGGAGTGGTACCCCGAAGGCACTGCGGTCCTCCTGCATGCTGTTCCTGGCGACGGTTCGGTGTTCGCCTCGTGGGCGGGGAACGTCCCCAGCGGGCAGTCCCTTGGCCCGGCGTTGCCGGTGACTCTATCGACGCCCATCCACGCGGTGGCGCTATTCCGCGCTGTGTCATCTGGCAAGGGCCCCGGGTCGGGCGGATCGCCGGACTACAAGCTCACGCTCAAGGCAGGCTGGAATCTCATCTCCTTCCCTATCCTGCCCTCGTCGGGCTCAACCGAACTGCCTACGTGGGCCGCCATCCTCACGTACAGCGGCTATGCCGCGGGCCCGGTTGGGAGCATACTCTGGATCGCCTACCGGGAAGCAGACGACCCCGACCTGCACTACCGCCTGAGCTCGGCAGACTGGTCCCCGCACTATGGGGATGTCTGCTGGGTCTACGTTGAGCCTGCGGAAGGGACCGGCGACCCCGGCACGACACTGTGCATAGAGGGCGCCTGCATTCGTGAACGCGCAAACACGGTGCAGGATGGTGATCTTCAGATCATGCATCTCACCTCTGGCTGGAATCCGGTCTCCTTCGACGCCTCCGGCCCTATGGCGGTGCCGGAGGGGATTGTGGCGGTCTGGGCGTGGGATACTGAGACAGGGTGGACCCCTGTGAGCCTGCCAACCAACGCATGGCAGGTAATGCATGGGCGCGGGTACTTCGTCTACAGCGATCCGACCTCTCTGGACATGCCGAGAAGCACCTCGCTTGACAGCGACGGCGACGGCCTGTCGGATATATGGGAGAGCTACTACGACTGCGACGAGGCCAACCCCGATACCGATGGCGACGCACTGCCCGACGGATGGGAAGCCGCCTACGCAACTGAACCGACGACCCCGGACGCGGATACGGATCTGGACGGCGACGGCCTGACCAACGCGCAGGAGTTCGCAGCCGGAACTGCGCCCAGAGCCACCGACACGGATGGCGACGGGAATGACGACGGCGACGAGGACGCTGATGCCGACGGCCTCACGAACGGGCTGGAGGTCCAGGCTGGCACCCTCCTGAACCACCCGGACTCGGACGGGGATGGCGTTTCCGACGGCATCGATGCGCTGCCGTTGACTGCGCTCCTGCAGTTTGGGCACCCGGTCTACTTGAGGGGCGACGTACCCTTCTCGCCGTTCGGGCTGCCGATCACTAACGGCATCCCGGAGTTCCTGAACTGGCTGCCGATAACGGACGCCACGCCTCTGGCTCTGGCCGGCATCCTGGATGCGCCAGTCACGACCCTCGACCCGACCGGCAACTGGGCCCTGTCGGTCGGGTCGCTGGACTTGCTGGAGCCAGGCAGGGGCTACTCATCGGTCGGCCTCGATGAGGAGAGCTTCGCCGTCGTGTCCGGGCTGCAGCCGCTGGGCTACTACCTCTCCCTCGCAGCAGGCTGGAACAGCATCACCATGCCATTCCCAACTCCGTTGCCCTCAGGCACCGCCATCGACGACGTCAGGATGTGCCTGGACGATGGCTCGCTTGCCTTGCTGCCCGAAGGGGACGAGGACCAGAGGCTTCGGCGGGGCAGCACCTATGCGGTGCACTGCACCGCGCCCCATCCCGTTGACCTCTCCACGTGGGTGGTTGATCCATACGAGACTGCCGATCCCACCCGAAGGCTGCCGGGATGGTTCCGCAAAGCAATCGCCGACGCCAGCCTCACGGATCACATCGCTACCTCTGCCGATGTCGACCCCGGGGGCGACTACGACGGCGACGGGCTCTCCAACCGCTGCGAGTTCCTGCTGGGTACCGACCCGACCTGCCCGGACAGCGACGGCGACGGGATGGAAGACGGATATGAGGCGACGAGGCTCCTGGTGCCTGCGCGGCTCGATCCTGCGCCGCAGTTCTGGTGGACGTTCAACGCATCGACCTTCCCGGGAGCCAACCATGCGGCTCCCGTCGGTGACCCGACCTATGGGGATGCCACAGCGGACCTGGCGTCCTGTGTGGATGACGAACATGACCTGCTGGGGGGCGCTCTCGCCATGGGAGCTGAATCCAGTCTGACTCTCTCGGGAGAAGACGCTCTGTCCGAGCTGAACGGAGCCCAGGCCATCTCGATCGCGCTCTGGATGCGACCGACGGCACCTGCCTCGGGACGGATCGCGTCGCGCGAAAGCGTCTTCGCGCTGGACATGAACTCCGACGGAACGCTCACCCTGACCGTGACGTACAGCGCCACATCAACCGCCAGCTTCACGACGCAAGCAGTTCCTGTCGTCGGGCGCTGGAACCATGTGCTTCTGCGCCTTGACACCTCGTCGGAGCCGCACGTTGCCGTCCTCTATCTCAACGGCGAACGCTGCGTGTCGCCCGATCCTGGCAGCGAATCCCGCCTCGAGATACCCGTGCCGGGAGGTCTGAACCTCGACGCGGGCACCGCGCCTCTGCGGTTTGGGCACAGCGGCACGACCGACGGGCTCCCGTGCCGCCTGGACGACATCCGCGTCTTCACTGCGGCCATGACCCTCGAGGCAGCCCGGCGGCTCTACGAGTGCATGGACGATCCCGATGGCGACGGCCTGAGCAACCTCGACGAAGCGGTAGCCATCACCAACCCCCGCTCGGCCGATACCGACCACGACGGGATGTCAGATGCATGGGAACTGGGGTACGCGCTCGACCCCCTTGGCGCGGCCGACGCCATGCAGGACTCGGATGGCGATGGAGTCGCCAACCTGGTCGAGTTCCGCCAGGGGCGGGGGCCGCGGATCGGTGCTGCCGCCGACGGTGGCAGCCAGGTTGGACTCGTAGTCCACACGACACTCGAGTGAGGAGGCCCGGAATGGGCGAGGGAGATTACGATGAGCAAGAGAACAGGACCGTTTGCCAAGGCCTTCCGGCGGGCTTTCTGGGTTGTCGTGCTGGTGAGTGGTGTCGTGCCTGCCCCTCTGAGTGCAATGGCGGGGGAAATGAGAGAGGCCTTTAACAGTCTGGTTGTCGCACTGAACGCGCGCCTGGCGGTCGCCGGGCACATGGCTGTGGACCAGAAAGCAAGCGGTGCCAGTGTCAGCCAAGGCGACCTCAATGTGCTCCGTGGTGCCCTGTATGACCTGATGGAACAGCACTACGTCCAAGCGGGGTATGAGTGCGCTGGCCTTGCCGCCGGCGCGGTTGCTCCCTGCATGTTGGTTTCAGATGGCGCCGGCGCCTACACGTCCGCGTCGTATAAGTTCCTCGACGGGAATGGTGGTGACGGCTACCTCTACACCGTCTTGCCTGGCAGCATGACCCACGACGACACGCCGCTCCACGGCAAGACGGCGGCTGACGGCGTGCCTCTCTTGCAGGTCCACTTCGACGAGCTGGCCCGTGCCATCAACGCACTATCGCACACGGCGAAGTCGGCTGCCTTCCAGGAAGGCGAAAGGTGGCAGGGCAACGGCCACAGCGACAAGGACTCGTACAGCGAGAACTTCAGTCTCAGCGCCGCGTTCGCCGAGGCGTATGGTCGCGCGGTAGCAGACTACGGCATCGAGGTCGCTTCCCTGGACCCTCCCGTGGAGCGTATCCAGAAGATGGCCTGGTACTACCAGGCAGGAATTGGCTACTACTGGCCTGCGTGGCAGCTTGCGACCGTCAGGGCCAACATCGAGGTTACTGGCCTATGCGACAGCTATCCGCACCAAGCCACGTTCTACGCCTATGTCTCCGCTGGTGGCGCTTCGTATCCGGCGTTTCCCCTCGGTGACTACGAGTTCCGCTCCATGGGCGACGCGGTCTCGGCTGGCAGCTACAACACGCTTGGCCAAGGGGGACAGGCAGCGGCCGCGTCGAGCTGCACATCCCAGAAGTTCCCCCCGTCTACGATGTCAACCAGTTCGTCCTGGGCGACTTCGGCGGACGGATGGTACCAAGGCGGCTGGGAGGCGGGCTATCCACTGGCCGTACTGGCTTGGTCGTTCCCCAGCGCGCAGGTTCTGCGACTCGAGCCAGTCGCCGACCCGGAGGCCGACGGTATCATAGACCAAGGCTCCTGCGCCTGCACAGCGTGTTCGCCACAACACCAGCTCGGCTTCCCAAGCGAGCGTCAGGCCGCGTCAGGCAGTTTCCCACTCGGCGCCTCGGACACAACCAACGCTCTGGCCGTGAGAGCGTACGTCACCGATTGCCTCGCCGATGGCGAGCACAGCCAGATGTTCTCCCTGGACACCGGAATCGTCGCCCAGGCCTCCGGCACATGGGGGGAATCGGTGACCGTAGCGCGCCCCTCTGGCGCCAGTGTGGCGTTCTTCTTCATCAGCGGCTCCGCGGTCGGCAAACCACTGAATGGCAACAGCTATCGCCTGGTGAAGATGACGAATGGCACGTTTGAGTTGCACTTCGGCAGCGGGCGGACGCACAAGTTCAACAGCGAGGGCAGGCTCGCCTCGGTCCGCAGTTCGGTCGAGGGCAAGGAGGTGACGCTCTCTGGGAGCGGCAGCAACTGGCCGGAACTCACTGTCACCCGGAACGCCGGTCAGATCACCCGAGTCGAGTCGCCGCTGCTGGTCGCGCTGCCTGTCTACACGGGTGAGTTCATCACGAGTGTCCAGTACAAGACCAATACTGCCGTTGCCGGCGCAGAAGATCCCATCAACGCTCTCTCCGTTGCCGATGTGACCATCGACAATGTGGCGTACACGGCGTACGAGGAACGGGATGAAGCCGGTGCTCTGGAGCGGTACCAGCGGGTGCACCAGACCGCCGACTCGACAGTCATCGAGAGGTGCGCCGTCACGAACGGGGTCGCCGGTGACGTGCTTGAACGCCGGACGCGGACCGAGTCGTCGGCCGGTGCCACGCGCACGCTTACCGACACTACTACGACCATCGACCCCGGAACCGCTGCAGAGAGCACCGTCTCCCATGCTTCGGTCTACACCACCCTCCCATGGGGCGAGGAACTCACCGCCAGCATTCGCGACTGGGGGGGCGCCGGCAAGCTCAACCGGACGACGTCCTATCTCTACTACACCGACCGGGACAACGACGGGGCGAACTACTCGCACCTCAAGTGCGAGGAATCCCCCGATGGTTCATGGACTCTTTCCCAGTGGGACGCCGACGGACGGAAGACTAAGGAGGTCAGGCCGTTCGGCAATACGGCCAAGACCGCTGCGGTCGCGTCGGCAGACTTCACCGGCTGCGAGGTCACCACCTACGGCTACACGCCCCTGGATGCCGCCGACACGCCGCTTCTTAACGATCACCGGCCACGGGCTGCATTGAGCACGATCAACGGCACGACCGTCTCGCAGCGCTATCTCGTCTACAAGGCCGACGAAGACATTGAGTACCAATGCCAGACCCCCTGTGCGGGCTACGCCGCGGCGGTCGCAGCCGCCGACACCCTGATCACCCGGACGGCCTTCTACCCGACCGGCCACAGCTTTGCGGGCCGCGCCAAGTCCGTTCTCCACCCCGATGGCACCGTCACCCTCTACTCCTACAGCCTGGCGGGCACGACGCTGACCACCACCACCGAGACCGGTGCGGGCACCCTCACTGCCGTCAGCGACGGCACCCGCACCGTTACCGCCGCCGACCGCCGCGGCACGGTCTCGGTCACGACCGTCGACATCGACTCCGGGATCGCCGTCGGTCAGACCGACAATACCTTCGACGGCCGGGGTCGCGTGACCTGCACCGACTACCTCGATGGCACCTTCACCACAACAGCCTACGCCTGCTGTGGCCCGGCGACCGTGACTGACCGGGAGGGGATCGTCACCGAGTACGCCTACGATGAATTCGCGCGGCTGCTCTCCACCACGCGGAACGGCATCTGGACCATCTACGCCTCCCGCGATGTGCATGGCAACGTGGTGCAGACCGTACGCATCGGCACGGACAGCAGTTCCATCGAGATGTCGACCGCCCAGTACGACGACGCAGGTCGCCTGACCGCGACCATGGATGCTCTCGACAACACGACCACAATCGCGTACGGCCAGGACGCTGAGGGCCATTCCGCCCGCACCACCACCTACCCCGATGGCCATACCCGCATCGAGACCAGCGGACGGGACGGCAGACTGATCAGCGTCTTCGGCACAGCCGATCATCCCGTCCGGTATGAGTACGGCATCGACGCAGACGGGCGCTTCACCAAGACGGTCTTCGTCGGCGACAACGGCGCCGAGGACGAATGGGTGAAGAGCTACACGGACCTGCTCGGACGCGAATGCCTGACCGTGTGGGCGGACGAGGCGGAGGGCCGCTCCTGGTACAGCGATCTTGGTCAACCGGTCAAACAGACTGATCCCGATGGGGTGACGACGCTCTACACCTACAACGACCGAGGCGAGCGCAGGGACACGGCCATTGACATGGACCAAGACGGCGCCATCGACTACGACGGCGCCGACCGCATCACGCGTGCCACGAGCGAGGTGCGGGCCGCACGCGGCACCAGCGTGCGGCGTACTCAGACCTATGAGTGGCGTACAGATGGCACGGATGCGTCAACGCTCGTGAACACGATGGACGTATCGGTCAACGGCCTGGACTCCTGGTCCGAGAGCTTCGGCAGAACGTCCCATTCCCAGACCGTCTACAACCGCGCCACCGCCACCCGTACGGTCACTACTACTGCACCAGACGGCTCCCACGGGGTCACCGAGTACCAGAACGGGCGGTTGGTGTCTGTCACCCGCTATGACGCTGCGGACACCCAACTCGGGCAGACTATGTACGCCTACGACGCCCACGGACGTCAGCAGTCCGTCACAGATGCCCGGACCGGCGCCACGTTGTTCACGTACGACGATGCCGATCAGGTGGCCACCGTGACCAGTCCCGACCCCGACGGCGCCGGCACTCAGACCGCGCAGGTCACAAGCTACACCTATGACGTCCGTGGCCGGACGTCGCAGGTCACGCTGCCGGACAGTGGCATAGTGAACCACTCATACTGGCCGACGGGCGAACTCCGCAAGACCTGGGGCACGCGCGTCTACCCGACCGAGTCCACCTACGATGCCCAGGGCAGGCTGCAGACCCTGACCACCTGGAAGGACTACGCCGGCAACGGCGGCGAGGCAGTAACGACGTGGAACTACAATGACGACCGAGGCTGGCTGGACTCGAAGCACTACGCCGATGGGAAAGGCCCTTCGTACACCCACAGCACCGGCGGGCGTCTCCTCAGCCGTGCCTGGGCCCGGCTGGCGCCCGGCAACCAGCAACTGACAACCGCTTACTCCTACAACGGCGCCGGGGATCCGGTCGGCATCGACTACTCCGACTCGACCCCGGATGTCACCTTCGGCTACGACCGTGCCGGCCGGGCCGTCACCATCACCGACGCCGCCGGCACGCAGACGCTCGCCTATACCGAGGACAGCCAACTCGATGCGGCCACATACGCTGCGGGTGGCCTCCTTGCCGGGATCTCGCTCGACGCGGGCTTCGACATCCTTGGCCGCCGCACCTCGCTGGCCTGGAGCGCGACCGCGGGCTCCGGCTCGACCGCCTACGCCTACGACGCCGCCTCGCGTCTGGCGACGGTCTCCTCAGGTGCGGTCAGCTTCGCCTATGGCTACTTGCCCAACTCCGACCTGGTGGCTACAGTCACTGCCAGCAACGGGACCCAGGACGTGATGGACACCAACAGGGCATACGACCAGATCTCGCGCCTCACGGCCATCACCTCCACCCGCCTCCTCGCCCCCACCGACACTCTCACATCCTTCACCTACGCTTACAACGCCGCCAACCAGCGCATCCAGTCCACGCTCGCCGACGGCTCGTACTGGATCTACGAGTACGATGCGCTGGGGCAGGTGACCTCCGCGGTCAAGCACTGGGCCGGCGGGGCCCCTGTCGCCGGGCAAACGTTCGGCTATGCCTTCGACGACATCGGGAACCGCGAGACCGCCATGGAGGGCGAGGCGCCTTCCCATGCCTCCGCCTACAGCGCCAATGCCCTCAACCAGTACACCCAGCGCACTGTCCCCGCCCTGGTCGCCGTCCGCGGCGAGGCCGAGGCTGCCGCGACGGTCACTGTGACCGTGGGCGCACCGGCTCCGGCAGGTACGACCTACCCAGCCGACCGCTACGGCCGCAGCTTCCGGGCCCTGGTGCCGGTGGGCAATACCGAGTCCGCAGTCTGGCAGGACCTGCAGATCGTCGGGGTCCGCCCCGGTGCCGGTCCAGAGGGCAAGGACATGGTCAGCGAACAGGCCGGCTACGCCTTCGTCCCCGAGAGCCCCGAGGCCTTCACCCACGACGACGACGGGAATCTCCTGAGCGACGGGCGCTGGCAGTACACCTGGGACGCCGAGAATCGCCTGGTCGCCATGGAGACCCGCACCAACCTGCCCGCGTCGATCCCGCGCCTGCGCCTGGAGCTCGCCTACGACTCCCAGTCCCGCCGCGTGCGCAAGAAGGTCTACTCGTGGACAGGCGCCGCATGGTCCACGAGTTCAGATACGCGCTTCGTGTATGACGGGTGGAACCTGCTGGCGGAGATCGACTCTACGGGCGCTCCGCTACGGAGTTACGTGTGGGGGCTGGATCTCTCCGGCTCTCTGCAGGGCGCGGGTGGCATTGGCGGTCTGCTCTGCATAACCCAGCACTCGACGCCCGCCACCCGGCATCTCCCCTCCTACGACGGCAACGGCAACCTCGTGGTGCTCGTGGACGCCGCGACTGGCGCCCCCGTCGCCCAGTACGAGTACGACCCCTTCGGCAACCCCCTGCGCGTCACCGGCGCCAGCGCAGGGACGAACCCCTTCCGATTCTCGACGAAGTACACCGATGCCGAGACCGGGCTGGTGTACTACGGGTACCGGTATCTGAACACCGGGACGGGACGGTGGCTGAACAGGGATCCGCTGGAGGAGGGCGGCGGCGTCAGCCTCTACGGCCTGTGTGGGAATGCCCCCGTAGCGGCGGCGGACGCGCTGGGACTGGAACGCCGCTGGAGCGGAGGTTACGAGGTGACGGGCACGGGGCATCACGTTTTCCCGGTGGAACTCTGGAGGGACTTCGGGTTCCCCGACAGCGTCAAGCCCATTCTAGACCAGGCGACCATCTCCGTGGACCCGGGCCGCCTGCACAACAGCTATGCTCACGGACGGATCAACGGCTATACCGGGTACGTCACCGTCTACGCAAACGACGTGATGGCCAAGTGGCTCACCGAGAGAGGCCTGACTGGGAGACACCTGATCCAGTGCCAATACGAGGAACTGGCGCAGCTTCTGGTGGCGAAACTCCAGCCCGCGAGCTGCACGGACGAATTCATCCGGGGGTTCAACGCGCGCGTGCATAGTCCGGGGAGACTGACAGACTGGTACGAGCGAGCAGGTAGCAGACTCCCACGCGTGGCCGAGGAAGCGCGGACGTTGCGGAAGCTCCCCGGTAGTGCCCGGGTGGCCACGAGCCGGGTCCGAGAGGTTCTCGGTAGGGCTATGGACATCGGGCGCAGGATCCCTGGGCTGGAGTACATCCTTGCGGCGACCGCCCTGTGGAGCTACTCGGCCCGGGGCGACTCAGGCGAGGACGCCGCCATGAAGACCGTCCTCGACACGTTGCTCCCTGTTGTCTCGGTCGCAGATATCGAGGACGCGGGAGCGGCCGTCTTCGCGGATCCGTACGAGGGTGCAGCCGGGGTCGGCCAAGGCCAATTCAGCGGAGGCCAGGGAGGTGTCTGGGGTGACGTCGCGAGGAACAGGCGTCAGGTTCTCGATCTGGAAAACCAGTAGCGGGCGCCAGCGCCAGGCAGGAGGACCTCACATGGACATGCCGTTGGGCGAGAAGCTGTACCCTGTCCGCCGGGACGCCCTGTGGGGGTACATCGATGCCCATGGGAACCTGGCCATACGTCACCGGTTCGAATACGCCTCCCTCTTCAGTGAGGGGCTAGCCCATGTCCTGTCATCGGGAGAGGATTTCTTCATCGATGCTCGGGGCCAAGAGGCCATCCGGCTACCGACACCTTGGGGGGGGGCATGGATATCGACTGGGTTCTCCAAAGGCATCGCTCCCATCGATTTCATCTCGACGGGTACTGTAAGGTACCTTAGGCGGGATGGGACCCCTCTCACCTCGGTGTGCTTTGCCAACGGCGAGGCGTTCTGCAACGGCGTCGCGGTTGTGAAGGTGGGGAACCGCGAAGGCCTCCTCGCCTCGGAAGGCAATTTGGTCTGCGAGCCGCAGTTCAGGCGCCTTCTCTCGTTCAGACCCGGCGAGCCGGTAAGTCCGTTCTTGACGGACGAGTCCTGTGGCCTTCTCGACATGTCGGGACGACGGACCCTCGAGCTCCCGGGCGACTGGGGGGAGATCAGGCCGTTCTCCGAGGGGCTCTTTGCTGTCTGTCCGCGAGGCGGTAGGTTTAGGTTCCTGGATGCGTCGGGCCAACGTGCGTTCGGTACCGACTATTGGGAAGTCACCATGTTTGTGGAGGGCAAGGCCGTTGTCTGCGCCGAGTACGAGGAATGTGCCCTGGTCGGTCGCGATGGCCGTCCCCTGACCGGTTTCGGTTTCCGGGAGCTGTGCACCTGCGAGGGCGGGCGCATCATCTTTCGGAAGGGCAACGAGACATCAGTTGGCGGCACACCGAACCACGGTCGCTATGGCATCCTCGACGCCTCATGTCGCGAGATCGTTCCGCCCCGCTTCGACTATCTGCATCCTTTCGGCGGGGAACTCGCGCAGTACGAGGAGGGGGACTTTGAGAACGGCGAGGCCGCCTTTGGCTATGTCGACCGCTCGGGCAGGATTGTGTGGCCGGCCGAACGTTAGCGGCGAAGGCATTCACCTATGATGCGTCACTTGCTCGTAACGTCTGCCGTGTACCTGGCCGTTTACTGCCTCGCGGCACTGCCGGCCACCACGTGCGCCCAGGCGCCCGGCGGCGCCCAGACTAGCGCCGCGACAGCGGAGAAGCCCGGTGAGGTCAACCTGCCCGGCGGCGGGACTGCGACTCCTGCGGAGGACCGTGACCGCGACGGCTTCAGCGATGCCGAGGAGGCGCTGGCCGGCACCGACCCGAAGATCCCAGACTCGCCGGCAGTCTTCGCCTGGGCTGAGGCCGTCGCCAAGCTGCGCCGCATCGGTGCTGCCCTTGAGCGCTATAGTCTTGCACACAAGGACGCCCCGCGGTCCATGCCGCCCGACCTGACAACGCTGGTCCGGGAAGGGCTCTTGGAGGCACAGATGCTGACTTGCCATTGTGATCCATACCACGGCGAGCAAGGCGGCATTCCCGACTCCTACGACACCCAGCGCATCATCAAGCCGGAGTCCGAGGAGCCGGAGACGAGCTTCTTCTACGAGTTCAGTTCGCGGCCGTGCACGGTCCTGCTACCACGTCACCCGGGGAAGGGCGCGGACTGGTACACGGTGAAGATGCGCCAACTCGAGATGGGGAGCGTGGTCGACGGGCGCCGCCGGCAGCCCTACCCCAAGTCTCTCTTCCCCTCGGTACGGTGTTTCTGGCTCGACTACCCGCACTACGCGAAGCGCGTCGGCTACGGCACCGTGCCCATCACCGTACTCAACCTAGCCATCGACTTCCGGACCGTCTATGCCTCCTCGGACGCCTGGGAAGTAACGGCTGCCAGCGCCCAGGCCGGCGCGCTTCCGGTGCTGCGCGAGCTGGGTCCCGGTCCTCTGCGTGCAGGGGCGGGCGAGTCGATCTCCTTTCCGCTTTGGGCTGGAGGCATGGACGCCGGGGCCGGTACCTTCCGTTTGCGGTCCGGCACAGGCCGTCTGGATGGTGCCATCTACTCATTCGGCCCCGGCCCGGGGGCCCCCAATCCTCTCGTCCTGATGGTCGAGTATCTGCGCGTGGGCGAAGCGCCGGTGGCAAGGGAGTATACGATCCCCTGGACCATCGCTGATGGGTTGTGAATGGGGGCGACAACTAGGTCAGCGCAGCCGATGACAGGGGTGGAGACAGCATCCGGCCAAGCCAGTCCCTCTGTGCACGTACCGGCATCGCGCCAGCATGTGGCCGCTGCGCTGGTGATCGGCCTGTATGGCCTCTACCTAGTGACGTGCGCAGCCCCTGCTGTCACCGGACCCGACGATCACGGGTACTGGCTCATGGGTCGGCTACTGGCTGAGGGTCATGGTACCTCGCTCGCGATCGTCGACGAGATGCAGTACATAGGGCCGCATTGGCTTGAGGCCGCACCCGGCCGCGCTGTGTGCCGTTACCCGCCCGGATTGGCCGTGCTGGTGGCGTTCGTCACCCGGTGCGCTGGGCCCCACGCCACCTACCTCATCAACCCTTGCCTGGCGGTTCTCACGCTCCTCGGGGTCTACCTCATAGGATGCCGGCTCCTGAGGCCGGCATTCTGTCTGGTCCCGGTGCTCGCGGTCCTCGTGCTGCCAACATTCTCCCGATACGCCCTCTTCTGCGACGCCCATATGGCAGTGACCGCCTGTCTCGCGTGGGGCGTATACGGGCTGATCCTGTGGCGGGAGAGCGGTTGCCGCCCGCTGTACCTGTCCCTCGCCAGCCTGGCTCTGGGCGTCATACCGACCCTGCGCTACGCAGACACGGCGCTCATCCCGGCGTTCGGCGCATTCGTCCTGATGGGGAGGAAGGACTGCCGCCGATTCCTCCTTCAGTCGGTCGGCGCCCTGCTCTGTGCCCTGTTGCCGGTCGTGCCCCTGCTGATATACAACACGGTCGTGTTCGGGGAGCCCTGGCGCACGGGTTACTCGCTAAGCGGCGAACAGACGGCCTTCGGCTTTTCCGAGTTCAGCCGGCACGCTCTGCTCTACCTTCGGTGGCTGCACAGCGACGGACTGGGCATCTTCTTCGCGCTCGGCTGCGTCGGCATGCTTGTCCTGTGTCTGCACAACCATGACCGTCCCCTGGGGGTGACGCTCGTAGTGCTGGTGTGTCTCCATCTCGGCCTGGTCTCGTCGTACTACTGGGCAAGCAGCCATGATCCTGTCTCGACCATGCGTCTGTTGCTCCCGACCTTCCCGCTGTATGCCTTGGCGGGGACCTGCTTCCTGGAGCAAGTCAGCTCACGGCAGGACCCGGCCTGGCAGAAGGTGGTCGTCGGGACAGTACTCGTGCTGCATGTGGCATGGGGGGGCTTCGCCACGATTCGCGAAACCCAGGCGATCTCTGCCGAGAAGCACCTGCTTGCGGCGCTATCCGCCCGACTCTCGGGTGTAGTTCGCCCCGGTGATGTGGTTGTCGCCGCTCCGGAGGTGCTCAATCAGCTTGGTGTGGAGGGCCTGTGCAGGATCGCGGACCCAGCCTTCGTCACAGACAGGAGCACGTTCCTGTGGCTCGTGGAGTCCGAAGCCGCGGCCACTGCGGCGCATCACCCGCAGCACTCGCGGCACACACGAGTGGCCGAGCAGTACACTGGCTTGTCAGCCCTGCAATGGGAGGCCAAGATCGCCGAGAGGATGCGGGGGTTCGCGGGGACTCATCGCCTGTTTGTGCTGTCGCATGAGAGCCTGCAAGCTTACCAGCAACGACCCTTCTGGCGGCAGGAGTACCTCGTGCGTGTCGCGTCTGTAGGCGGACGACGCCAGCACCTGTTACTCGATGCCCTGCTGGCAATGGAGGGCAGGGAACCAAGGGGGGGCCTCCTGCAGGACCCCGCATTCGTCCTGCTCGAATGGACCTGGCCGCGGAGATCGGACGAGCCCTGACGCTCACATCGCGGACGACGTCAGAGCGTGGTGTCGGTCTACCTTCGTGATCTCCAGCCAGGCAGCCTTCCCCCGTTGCGCTACACCTCAACATAGCTGTCGATGTCGTCGCTCATTTCCTGCCCAGTGTTGCCGAGGTGACCTCTGCCCAGTACGGGCGACAGTAAGCGTCATATCTACCCCACCTGGCGACGGGGGCTTCGGTGAGGCCAAACTGCACTCTGATCCGACGAGTGGCATGGTGCCGCTCGCCGTCCAGATCGGATCGGCACGATGGCGGAGACGATGAGTGGTCACGGAACGCCAGGGGTACTGGCGCGGGGTGCCGGAGCAGTGGCGACAGAGCGGCCTGGTACGGGAGGCAGCTGCGCTACCGGCGCCGGCGATTGGCCCGGCAGGCTTCGTCGAGCAGTAGGGTGTTCGCGCCGGTGCGCCCCATCGGCGGTCCGACCTGTCCGTCCACCAGTCTGGGATCTGCTCCGCCTCCGGAGGTGGGCGCCAACGCGCACGCGTCAAGTGCGGTCTCGCAGATCGCAGGCGCAGCGAGGTCCACTCGCTCGTAGGTACGTCGATCCGCAGCACTCGCAGCACGCAGCATCGATGTGGGCCTGGCAGAAGAAGCAGTACGGCGCGGCGGGGTGGCCCTTCATCAAGACGAAGTCCTTGAGGCAGGCAGGGCAAGACACAGTACCGGGGAACGGGTCCTCCTTCCCATCTGCGGCAGTTCCGTCATTCGGGCAGTTCTCCCGTATCCATGCATCCACCCGGTCTCTGGCGCTACTCTCGGGCCCATCGTCGCCGCAGTTCACCTTCGTGACGTCAGCGAACAACTCGGTCTCCGGCCCACCTTCCCTCGACGTGTCGTGGCTCAGCCCGCTGACTCTGGCAAGCAGATCAACGTCGATCTGGTCCTCCAACGCCATGCCGAGAAACTCCCGCAGGAAGTACGCGATGAACCCAACTGCCTGACTCACAGCAGCCCCATCGTCAGGGTCGCGGTCATATGCATGCCGCTCGATCCAGTTGCGCCGACGTTGGAGGTCCTGGAGTACTGCCGCCTGGTCGAGGTCAACAGCCACGCCCAGGTTCTGCAGACGGATCAGCGCCTGCTCGATACTCACGGTCGGTGTATCCTCAGTGATCGGCTCGTCAAGGCACCTGTAGGTCAGCGAAACATGCACGTGGTTGAGGCGCTCCTTGAGCAGAAGCTCGATGGCGTGGAAGAGAAGGAGGGTTGCGTGTTTGTGGGCGGATCTCTCCGGTCGGTTGAGGTAGAAATCGATGCCGACGCGAACGGACTCAATGGCGTTGTCCAGAAAGGCGCTCATCAGTCTGATCCCCCGCAGCGAATGTGGAACCATACGGGCATCACGCGGACTCCGGCTGCCCGCTCTTGGACGCCCACGGAGCCCATGTCAGCCGACGTGGGCGCTTCGGAGCGCAGTACCCCAGAATGACCTTCCAGCCGTTGCGGCGCATGCACGCCGCCCGGACGAGATCCGCGATCTCGGTTGAGCTGACCCTGTTGTCGTCCACGCCAAACCCGTGGAAGTTCTGGGCGAGCGCCCTCCGGTCAGCCGGCGTGCGTGAGCGCTGCACTATCCTTGAGTAGGCCTCGCAGGCGTAGGCGAAGGTCTCGCGTTTCCGGAAGTCGAGGTCGAGGAGCCACTCACGCGTCCGTGTTTCCGGCAACCCGGCAGTCCGGCGCTTGCAGTTGTGGAAGATGTGCGCGACCTCGTGAACGACGAAGTCGGCGAAGGGGTCCTCGTCCCGGAAGTACTCGAGGGACACGAAGCATGTCAGTTCCTCGCTGAACCCGACGAGCTCAGGGGCGCTCTTCCCGAGCAGTTCGGCCTTGGCGCTGCCCAGGTACAGGTTGGCAACTGTCCAAGCGGTGTCGAGCCGCTCACAGCCCAGGAGGATGGACCTGATGCTCTTTGGGGTGACGAACACGACGGACCGGCCGACGAGGTCGAGCACAACATCCTGCTCAGAGTGTGGAAAGAGGCCCCGCACCATCGGCTCCGCCTTCTTCCGCCCGAAGCCGACCAGGTCCAGGCCGCGGAGACACGGGGGGACTACAGGTTCCCCTGCTCGGCGCTTCACCTCAGCAACCAGCGCGGCAAGCAGCTCCCGGTGCCCCCGGTTCAGCCGGTCAACTGTGTTGACACCCGACCATGCGGGGAACAGCATGTCGTGCTCACCCGTTTCGAGGTAGCGTCTGGTTTCGGCAGTTGCGTCAAGTCCTGGCATGTGCAGTTCGCCTTCCTGCTGCGGTCGCAAGCGGGGGCTCTGGGACTCAGTCGCCGCATCCTCAGCGCTCTCGTGTGTCCCCTGGCGGTAGATAACCGATACCTACAGAGCCAGTTCCGTTGCAGACGTGGCCCCGGGCCTGCCCAGACGCACGTGACAACCGATGGCACCAATGGCGAAAGCTCGTTCCAGGTGAGGTTTGAACCGTCTGGGGCGGAATCATATGTCCCACGGGCCGAAGTGCCTATTCCGCAGGAACTCGGTGAGTGCCTCGAGCGGGTTGTACCTGACACGCACTTCGGCCTGCGTGGCTTCGTGGTATCGGTCCCGTGCTGTCGAGACATGCTTCCCGTCGCTGACCTCGATTGCCTGGTCGCCAGTCTCCACCCATGCATGGCCTATGCGCCGTCCTGCGTCTGGACCGACCTGCGGCACGACGCTGCCGTGTACGAGAAAGACGTGCAGATTGGCAAGCTCAGCAGTGCCGGCGCCCTCAGTCATCTTCGCGACGGTTTTGTAGGCAGCTACATAGCAGTCCCCCTCTGAACTCATCACGAAGACTCCTGCCGATCCAGTCGCGTCCAAGTATCGTTCGAGTACCTGCCGCACGAACGCGTCTGGCGAATGATCGCTCTTGAGCAGTCGGGCAATCTCCTCTCGAACCTCTTTCGACCGGCCAAGCGTCTCGGCCGCTTGGGTCGCCGAAAGGAACGCGCTGAGCACATCCGCCGCCGTGACCTCATAGCCGTGGCCTTCGGTGAGCCAGCGGATTGACGCCAGAGCCACCGAGAGAGCGAACTGGGGATTGTCCGCGAGATGATCCCGGGCGGCCCGGTTCAGTGTCTTGGGTTCGCACGGCGAACGTTTCGCCAAGTCTGCGGCCAGTTCAAACAGCTTCAGGCTCTTGGCTGTAGCGAACCAGCGGCCTTCGTTGCCGGCCGTTCGTTTGATCAGGTCATCGAGGATCTCGGTCGGCTCTTTGTGCGGGTACTTGCCTGCGATGGTGCGGAAGGTCGCCAGGTTGGTGCCGCCCTGGCTCGCAGCGAGCGCCCAGTCCTGGTACGCATCCTCGGTCCTGCCCGCCGCCAGCAGGATCTTCTCGCAGGCGTCGGCGATTGGTGCGCCGAGGTCGTAGGCACTGCGGGACCCCTCTGCGTATGCCACGGCCTCGTCTGTTCGTCCCATGGCGGCCAGAGCCTGAACGCCGTAGCGCCGGTAGTGCCATGTCACGCGCGGCGCCGAATCGATCAACTGCAACACCTCGTCATACCTCCCGCAGGTCACCAGGCACGACAGGCAAGCCGGTGCGCGGCTGAAGTACCGCCCTCCTTCACCCCATTCCCCGCCCCAGGACAGGCGAAGATAGGGCAACAGGCGATCGCCCCACCTGGCCGCAACTTCCTGCGACCCGCACAGTTCCCCCCAACGTGCCCCGACCTCTGCTAGGTAGTCGACGCCGTCTTCCTCCATGGCCTGCCAGAGCCTGTCCAACCATTCCGACCGAGTCCGTGCTTCCGCCGGGGCGTCAATGGCGATCTGCACCAGCACATCGACCGCTCTGCTGACGGCGTTTCCGAGGGCGCCAGACGAGGTGTCGATCCCCTCCAACGCCGGCCAGAGCTTCTCCATCAACCGCACGGCACCCTCACCGGCAAGGACCGCATCCTTCCGGGCAACACGCTGGATCTCGGCCGCCGCTTCCCGGACACGCTTGCAGGCCAATTCCGACGCCTTCCAGCCGTACGCCCCTGATCGGAAGCGCGATGGGAACGTCCATTCGTGTCCGCCTGACCTTGCCATCCCGCCTCCAATTGGGTTCGTTCGACGGCCCCACGTTGTCGGCTTACATCCTGGGCGCAATATGGCACGAGAACAGATACCGGTCGCGTTCATGGCGGCTGTTCCATCCGCGGCCACTACCCACTATCCGTGCGGTGCCAAGATACTGCCAGCCGGCTGCGGGTGAGCTCGCGCCATCAGTCTGCCGCCTGTGGTACGGGAGATAACGCGCCCGTTCCAGGCGAGGGATAGAAAGCGGTCGCCTCGCCGTTGGGGGCCTGGAGGGCCGTGACCTCGACCCCGTAGAGTTCGCGGATGGCTTACCGTGGCGGCGATAGTGGCCAGCGACAGACCGAAATGCTCCCGTGCATGCAGAAGAGCCAGTAGAATCGGCGCCATCACTCACGCGCCGTCACACGTAGCTCGGACGGTCGCCAGCGTAGATGAACGGGTGCGATCGTGCCCTGAACACCTCGCACAGGGCGAGCACTCCCTGCTCGTGTTTGAAGCTGCACTCAGCCGTGGATATGGGCACACACCAGAGCAGATGAACCGGCTCGCCGCGCCATGAGAGTTCGGCACCAAGCCTCGCGTCTGGCTGAACGACGCTGGGCATGAAGAACAGGCAGTTCAGGGCATCGGACCCGAACACCGGTTCAGGCGGAGAACCGTTGGCCTTTGTGTGGCCCCAGTGGAGCCAGGTCGTATTCTCATGTGGGAAATGCGCAAGATGGCCAAGAAGCCCCGCGTACTCAGGCCTGCCCTCGGCCGCGTAGAACACCAACTCCATCGGCGGCAATCTGCTCCCAGTTCAGCGGGTGAATGCATCGGCAAGTCACTCATGCCGGCCGTGACGAAGGTGAAGAACGGGCGCCTGGCCGTGGGCGGAAACCTGTAGACGTCAATGCGCGGCTTCAGTGCCGCCCGCCCAGGGTACACGTAGTCGTAGTCGCCGAACACGGCGCCGTAGACCCACTCGCGCGCCTCAATGAAGTCGAGCAGTCGCGGCCTGCGCTCTGCACTGCCGCCGCCTACCTTCAGCAGCAACCCGGTTCCCTCAGGCTGATGCTCACGAACTCCCATACGCCCTCCTGTGGCCCGCCTGGTATCGCCAGGGCTTACGTGCCGTTATGTCGTGCCTGTTCCCGTGCTGATACCAAGACCAACGGATCCTGTGATCCA
>CAILUI010000050.1 GCA_903837355.1 uncultured Victivallales bacterium | reverse complement strand
GTCTCCAGGTGGGTCACCGTGGGTTTGGCGGTCTTGGTCACCACATCGAAACGGAAGCGGGTGCGCTTGTCGTCGTTGAAACTGCGGGCGTAGAGGTAGCAGGTAGGCTGGAGATCGCTGTCCGCCTTGCCTTCAGGCCAGCGCCGGGCGGCGGTCTTCCAGTCGACGATGGTGCAGCCCTCGGCGTCCTGGATGACCAGGTCGTACTCGCCGATCAGCGGCTTGGGCTCGGTACTGCCGGCGTCGGGAAACGGCACGCAGAACACCTCGCCCACGGTCAGGATGCGATCAGCGCGGCACACCGGATCGGTGAGCAACGCTTGCAACATGCCCTGGCCCTGGCGGATCAGCGTGTCGGGGGTCTCGTCTTCGCGGAACTCGACCGGGATCTCCGCCGTACGGCATTCCTGGCCGAAGAGATCGCCGAAGAGATCCAGGGCCGGGGTCAGCGGCAGGTCGCGCCCCGCAAGCCGGGCCCGGAAAGCGAAGCTGCACGCCGAGTGAAAGACGCCGCCGAAAACCAGCGCCGCCGGGGTGGAAACCGGTGGCAGCTTCCAGACGTACCTGAAAGCCCATTGCAGGCTGCAGGTGTTGATGAACGTGTTCAAGGCCGAGAACGACCAGTGGGGTTTCTTGCGCAGTTCGGCCAGGCTGAGGGGTGGCGTATTCATGCCGCCCTCCGGGTCGCCTGGCGGTTGCCGCCTTCGCGAACGTTCATGCGGTCGATGAGCTCCGAGGCCTGGCGACGACTGAGCGCTTCCACCGAGGTCACCCCGAAGTCGCGCTGACAAGCGCTGTTGAGGGCACGCAGGTCCATGCCGCGGTCCAGGGCGAGAGTGGTCAGGTAGCGGATCTGCTTGGACGACGCGGCGGCATCCGTTGTGTTGACGGGGGCCGGGGCTGACGGTTGGGGAGGCTGAGTCTGTGGCTGAGCCATGGTCGGCAGCGCGGGCGCTTCGTGGCCGAGTTCATTCTCGACACTGTCGCGCACGAGCCCGAAGGTGTCGTGGATGCGGTCGCGGAGCTGCTCGGGGCTGAGACCATCCGGGATCTCGACCTCCACCGAGGCGTGGTAAGACTGCGACGAGTAGTTCTGCCCCTCAATGGGCACCTTCTTGCTGAACGAAGCATTGAGTCGGAGCATGGTTGATCTCCCATAGAGTGAGGCAATTCGGGTGACGTGGTACAGAACGGAAAAGGCCGCTCCCCGGCAAGTGATCACCGGAGAGACGGCCTTTCTTAGACAGCGATGGAGTGTCGGGCTAGAACCCTGCCACCATCTTGAGCTGGTCGATGACCTTCTCACTGCGGGCGTACTGCTTCTCACGGTCACGCAGGAAGCGCTCGACCGCGCGCACCTTGTCACGCAGCGGCCGGACCACCGCGGTGGCCTGGCGCAGAGCGGTCTCCGCGTCGTTCACGGCGTCGCGCAGATCCTGCAGCGGATCCCCGGGGACCATGGTGAGCTGCGGTACGACGGTGCTGCCGATCTCGGCGGCTACCGCGGGCGTTTCGGTGGCGGGGGTTTCCGCCGTGGCGACGGTAACCGTCTCGGCCGCGGCAGCGCCTGCACTCTCGGCCGGAGCCGTGGACTCGGTGGCGGTTGCTACGACACTGCGGGTCTGGGTTTCGGCGGGCATGGGGGTTGTTCCTCCTGGGTTGAGAGATCCGGCCACGAGGGCCGCGACATCGCTATTCTCTTCACGCATGGGCATCAGACAGTGGAGTCCGGGACGCTCCCCGGTACAGAGCCAGGGCGAGCAATCCGGCGGCAAACGCAGGGTC
>CAILUI010000049.1 GCA_903837355.1 uncultured Victivallales bacterium | reverse complement strand
TCACCGGCACGGTGAAAGCGTGAGAGCGTGATTGCGTGAGGGTTACGGCGCGTGTGCCGGCCGTCTGCCACGAATCCACGCTTTCACGTTCTCACGCGCTCACCCGTAGCGGGAACCGCGATCTTGGAACAGCCCTGGCCGGTTGTGGACGGGCAGCTTCAGGGCGTCCAGGTGGGATTCCACTGACTGGGTTTCCAGGTGAGGTTCTTCTGCCAGGCGACGTGGCCGTCGGCATAGCCGAAGTTGGCGCCGCTGTTGTGAACATCCTTGATGCGGCAGGTGGCGTTGAGGGCGGCGCCGTTCATGTAGGGGACCATGGTGGTGCCGTCGATGGCCCACCAGCCGTTGGCGGTGCTATCAGCGATGGTGACCAGGGAACTGGGCTGGGTGACGGCGGCCGCCGCGCGCCCGACCGAGCCGTTGCTCAGGTAGCCGTTGTAGGTGTAGCTGCACAGCGAGTCCTGCTTGCTCGGACAGAGGAAGATCTGCGCATCGCCGACATAGGATGCGATCTGACCGCCCCAGCCGATGACGGGCGCCCAGGCGGCACCACCCCAGTACTGCAGCGGCCAGTACTCCTGGTTATCCTGGCTGTACATCATCAGGCCAAGGCCGATCTGCTTCTGCTTGTTCACGCAGGAGATGGCGCGGGCTTTCTCCCGCGCCTGAGCCAGCGCCGGCAGCAGCATGGCCGCCAGGATGGCGATGATGGCGATCACCACCAGCAACTCGATCAGGGTGAAACGGCGTTTCGTCATGTTCAGACCCCCCGGACTCGTGTGTATGGGTGCGTTCGCTACGCCAGGCAGGCGCTGGCAGAGCCCAGGAGCTCAGCTTCTGGGCTCGTGCCGGACCGAACGCCGATCCGGCGACACTTGGAGCCCACTAAACTAGCGTGCAACGCTGTCGGGTCAACCCGAATGGCACCCAACATAGACCGCCTGAAGGCGGGACTACAAACCCAGAGGCGTCTGACGGGGGTCCGGTTCGTAGTCCCGCGTTGACGCGGTCCTGGGCCTCTTCGTCCTAAATTGGGGGGCATTCGGGTCAACCCCAGGCAGGAAGAACCCCATGGCGGTTCGGTCATGGCGGCCCCGGCGGCGCGCCGAGCGGGGCGGAAAGGGGTCAGTCTTCGGCGGCCAGGTTCTTCAGTCGAAGATTGCGGAATTCGATGGGGCCGTGCTCATTCTGCAATCCGGGGAAGCCGGAGGTACGGGTGATGCCGCGGATCTTCTCAGCCTGCGCCAGGTGCTGGTCGAGGTCACCGTTGGCCACATTCACGTCGTTCAGCCAGACGCTGAGGCGGCGCCCCAGGCAGAGGGCGCGCAGGCGCTGCCAGGTGCCGGCCGGCCGGCTGACGCGCGGGCTGGCGGCCGCGATGCCGTAGATGCTGGCGCAGTACTGGTCGGGCCGCAGGTTGGCGTACTGCGCCGCCGCATCGTCGAGGAGCTGCACCTCGATGCCCTCCCAGGCCGGATTGCCCTCGAGAGGTGGGCGCAGGAAGAGGCCGCTGTTACCATCCGGCGGCAGGCGGAACTCGAACTCCACCAGGTAGTCCGCGTACTCCTGGGTGGTGGCCAGCCAACCGCCGCCGCCGGCCTGGGCTACCAGGAGGCCATCGCGGGCCACCCAGGCATCGGGCTTGCCATCGACGATGCGCCAGCCGTCGAGGCTCTTGCCGTCGAACAACGGCGTCCAGGCGGTCGCCTCGAGGCGTTGCAGCAGGGCGGTTGCCGGCATCAGGGCCAGGCGGGCGGCGGCTTGTTTCCGGGTCTCGGCGTTGGGCGATCCGTCTGCAAGCTGTTGCAGGACGGACTGCACGGCCAGCGGCGCGTTGGGCCAGAGGGCCGGTGCCAGCTTCAGCAGCGCGCTCTCCGCGGCCGGTACGAGGCCGACGGTCGCCAGGGCCTTGACCACGATGTCCAAGGCGGCGGGGCAGGGGCTGGCGACTACGGCTTCGAGCAGGAGCTGGCGTTCCTCGTCGCGTTGAGCCAAGGGCGCAGCCTGGGTGCAGAGGGCCTCGGCAGCCTCCGGGGTCAAGGTTCCGCCGTGGCGCTGCAGCAGGCCCAGGGCGGTGCGTAGGTCGAGCAGCGCCAGGCGCTCATCCGGCTCGGCGGCTGCCGCCGTCAGCAGGGCTGCGGCTGGGCTGGCATCGGCCCACTCGGCGAGGGCGCGCGCGGCGGCGGCACGGACGTCGGCTTCAGGGTGCTTCAGGTGCTCGACCAGGAGGTCGCCGGCGCGGGGACCGCCCACGGCGCCCAGCACGCTGAGGAGCACCGCCCGGTGGGCGCTGGAAGGCGCGCGCTCGAGCGTCTGAGCGAGGGCGTCAGCGGCCGCCGCTGGCGCGGGCTCGGCGGTCGCCGTCGCCAGCAGGGCCTTGCTGGCCTCGCCGGCCGCGTCGGCCGGCAGGGCGAGGAAGGCGGCGCTGACGACGGCGAGCTGGCTCGGTTCGAGCAGGGCCGGGAGCGCCCTCCAGGCGGCGCGCCGCAGGTCGGGGTCGCCATCGGCACCCCACATCAGCAGCAGCTCGGCGGCGCTGTGGTTGCCGCGGTCCTCGAGGACGCTGCAGAAGGCCGGGCGGGCGGCGCCCGTGGCGGCGCTTGCTGCCTGGAGCACGGCCGCGTCGGTGTCGGGGCCCGCCAGCCGGGCCAGGGCCGCGGCGGCGGCCCGGCTCTCGGCGGCGTCGGTGGCCGTGAGCAACTGGGCCAGGGCGGCGACGGCCTGGCTGCCACCGGCGGTGGTTAGGGCCGTGGCCGCCGCCGTGCGCACCGCCGTGGTTGGGGCCGCGACCTGGGTCAACAGCCAGGCCACATCCTCCTCGCTGGCCCGCCGTCCGACCGCCTGCACGGCCACCACCTGGGCTGCCAGCGGCAGGGTTGCGAAGCGGGTCGTCAGAGGGCCAGGCCCCCACTGAACCACCAGCTCCGCGCCCAGCGCCAGCGCGCTCCTGGCCAGTGGCAGGTCGGTGGTGTCGGCCGCGGCCAGGACGTCGGCGAGGCGGTCGGAGGGTCCGACCGCGACCTGTCCGGCCACGCCGCCCAAGCGCAGCAGTGGGGTCGGGCCGCCGGTCTCGAGGGCCGCGAAGGCGGTGGTGGCTGCCGCGGCTTCGCCCTTGGCGAGGAGGTTGCCGGCGCAGGTCAGTAAGGCCTCCGCCACGATCGGGCGCCGCTCCTCCGGGGCGCTGGTCAGGGCCGTGGTCAGCAGCGCGGCCGCAGCCGGACTGCCGGCCGCGGCCAGAGCGCTGGCGGCGACCGCCTGCAGGTCATCGTCACCCAGGAGGCTGGCCGACTCGACGGCGCGGGGTGAGTGCATGGCAGCCAGGGCGGCGAGCGCCGCCCCACGCCTGGCGAGCGGACCGGGTCCGGCTGCGGTCACGAGGGCGTCTTCGGCCGCCGGACCGCCAAGCTGCGCCAGGGTCCGGCAGGCTGCCGCCGCCAGTTCCGGGACGGCCAGGAGGGGCGTTACCGCCTCGACGTCCGCAGCGGTCCCGCAACGCGCCAGTTGCTCGAGGCAGAAGGTCTTCGCGTCGGCCGTCACGTCCTCTGCGCCAAGGAGCGTGGTCAGTTCGGTGCAGAGCCGGCGGCGTTCCTCGCCGCGGCTCTGGCGCAACTGCTCCTCGAAACGCGTCAGCGGCCAGCGACTGGCCCCGAAGCGGTAAGTCTTGAGTAAGTCGGCCGCGGAGACGGGGGTGTCGCCCGGATTCACCAGCACCTCGCTGATGAAGGTCCAACGCAGGGCTTGCGGCGCACGGTGCCAGGAGGGGACATTGCCGCCGCTGGTGGCCCGGATGCGTACGGCAGTCGCGGTCAGGTCGAGTCCGGTGGCCTGGAAGCGCTCCAGCAGTGGCCCTTCGGCCTTCTCGTCGGCCTGCGGGCGCAATGTGGCCACGGTGCGGAAGTTCTGGCCATTGGTCGAGACCGCGAAATCGACACTGCTGGGCAGGAAGATGGCCGGCCCCGTAACCTGTACGAAGTCTGCCGCCAGGACGTGCACCTGGGTCGCCACGGGCAGGACTACGGTGACCTCGACGTCCGGGCCCTCGAAGCCCAGGCACTCCTGGCTGTAGCTGGTGCCGGTGACTCCGTCGACGAGGGTGGCCGCGCCGCCGCTGCCCGCGTAGTGCGGGGTGAGTGGCAGGTTCAGTTCGACGCGGCTGCCCAGCGCCGCATGGGTCTCAGCCCGGGCCGGGGTGATTCCCGCGACCAGCCAGGCTGCCAGGACGGCGACGATCCCACGTTGCACCCGCATGGTTCTCTCCTCTACAGCCGCGTGGCGCGCCAGCCCAGGTCGCGCTCGACGGCATCGGCATCGAGACGTTCGCGTGCCGCGGCGTTGCCGGGCAGAATGTAGCCGCGGAAACCGCTGCCGGGGCGCTGCAGGGCCAGGGCCACGGCGTCGGCAATGTCGTAACGGTCGATCATGTACCAGCTTGTGGTCGCCGCCGGGCCGTACTTGGTTACGCCCAGCTTGGCGTCGCAGATGCCCCAGGGCCGGAAGGCGGTGATGGCCAGGCCATGGCGGTCGGCGAAGTACTGGCAGACCTGCTCCTGAAGCACTTTGGTGAGGCCATAGGGACTGTCCGCCCGCAAGGGGGTCTCGTTGCCGGTGTGGAGGCTGTCGCCCGGGTGTCCGGTGAAGACACTGCCAGTGCTCATGTGGACCACCTGCCGAAGGCCCTGCAGGCGCGCCGCCTCGAGGAGGTTGTACATCCCACGGACATTGGTGTCGAAGGCCGTGGTGGCGGGTCCGGCATAGGTGGACTCGTGGGCCATGATGACGTCCACGACCGCATCGCAGCCAGCCAGGGCTTTCTGGACAGTCTCGAAGTCGGCCACGTCGCCCACGATCTGCTCGTGGAGCGTCGTCAGTGGCCTGGCGTCAAACAGCCGCAGAGTATGCTCGCGGGCGAGCACTTCCACCAGCGCCTGCGCCAGGAAGCCGCCGGCACCACAGATCAGAACGCGCATGGAGAACTGCCTTTCCCGAACCGCGCGGACGGTACCACCCCGGCCCGCCTGGCTGAGCGCTAACATAGCCCAGGTCTTGCAGACGGCGTCCTGCCGGTCCAGTGCGTTCAGCGGCAATGCCTCGGCAAAATCCGCAGTAGCCGGCTTAGCGGGCAGGCCTTGGAGGGCGAACCTCCCCAGCCTGCGTGCAGGCGGTGAGCCGTCTCCCGTCCCCGGCCTCTGGCCGGTGGCTCAGCGGCGCGTGCGCGCCCGTGGAGCTTCGCCCTCCAGCACCAAGCGGGCGCCGCGGTCGCCCGATCGGGTCAGGACGGAACCCTGGACCGCCGCTGGAGCGCGAGCGTCCACGGGTGCTCAGCACCCCGCGAGCTCTGGTTCCACAGGAGGGGTCCGCGCAGACTTCACTAAGGCCTTACGGTCAGCCCTCCCGGCCCACCCGCCAGAGTCCGCTCAGCCGCCGGCGGCAGGCGCCAGGAAGGGCGCGCACGAGGCTGGCGCCTGGGCCGGGAGGTCGATCCCGCAACGCTGCGCGAAGTAGCGGTGGAAGGCGAGGCTGTCCGAGAGCTCCGGGTGGAACACGGTCGCCAGGATGCCGTGTGCGTCCTCGACCGCGGCCACGTAGCCGTCCTGGCGCAGCAGCACGGTTACCGCCGGCCCGACGCTGACGATCTGCGGGGCGCGGATGAAGACCAGGGGAATCGGTTCCGCCGCGACCGCCGGGACCAGCGCTTGCGTGCGGAAGCTGTCCAACTGCGACCCGAAGGCGTTGCGGGCGACGACGATGTCGAGCAGGCCGAGATGGGGCGTCTCGCCGACGATCTCGCGGGCCAGGAGGATGGCCCCGGCGCAGGTTCCCCAGAGTTGTAGGCCCTGGTCGCGGTGCGCCTGCACGATCTCTGCCCCGAGCCCGGTCAGCCGCAGCAGGCGCCCGAGGCACGTGCTCTCGCCGCCGGGGAGGATCAGGCCACGCAGGCCGGCGAGGTCGGTGGCATAGCGCACCTCGCAGACGCTGAGTCCCAGCGCCTCGAGGTGCCGCCGATGCTCGACCACGCCGCCCTGCAACGCCAGGATGCCGATGCTTGCCATGTTACCAGCCGCGGCCGGCCAGGCGCTGCGCCTCGGGGATGCTGCTGATTTCCAGGCCCGGCATGGCCTCGCCGAGGTTCAGGGAGGCCTCGAGGACCTTCAGCGGGTCGTTGTAGTGGGCCACGGCCTGGACGATCGCCCGCGCCCGCCGCGCCGGGTCGGCGCTCTTGAAGATGCCCGAGCCGACAAAGACGCCGTCGCAGCCCATCTGCATCATCAGCGCCGCGTCGGCCGGCGTGGCAATGCCGCCGGCGGCGAAGTTCACGACCGGCAGTCGGCCCAGTTCGCGTACCCGCGCTGCCAGGTCGGTCGAGAAGCCGTGCGTCTTGGCGTAGGGCACGACCTCCTCGGGAGCCAGGTGCTGCAATTCGCGGATCTCGCGGTTCATGCAGCGCATGTGACGGACCGCTTCGACCACGTTGCCGGTTCCAGCTTCGCCCTTGGTACGGATCATCGCCGCCCCCTCGGAGATGCGCCGCAGCGCTTCGCCGAGGTTGCGGGAGCCGCAGACGAAGGGAATCCGGAAGGCGTGCTTATCGATGTGACATTCCTCGTCCGCCGGGGTCAGTACCTCACTCTCGTCGATGTAGTCGATCCCCAGCGCTTCCAGGATCTGCGCTTCGACCCAGTGCCCGATGCGCGCCTTCGCCATCACCGGGATGGTCATCGCCGCCTTGATCGCCTGGATCATCTCCGGGGCCGACATCCGGGCCACGCCACCCTGCGCGCGGATCTCGGACGGCACCCGCTCCAGTGCCATTACCGCGACCGCCCCCGCGTCCTCGGCAATGCGCGCCTGCTCAACGTTGGTCACGTCCATGATGACGCCACCCTTAAGCATCTGCGCGAGCTGTACGTTCAGTTGGTATCTTTCGGCGTTCATGACTATGGTTCCTTTGCCGTTCCGACGGTGTGGCGCGGTGCGCGCGCTCTGCCCTTGGCGATACGTAGTGCGAACACCATCAGTATAATGGACTATCTCACTGATGCAAGAAAGCCGGGCAGACTCCCAAAGTGAGCTATATCACTTGGACAGGTCTCTGCCGCTTCCGCTCTATATCCAGCTTGCGGATGGGCTGGAGTGCGAGATGCGTGAGGGTCGGCTGGCGGCGGGGCAGCGTCTGCCCTCGGCCCGCGATCTGGCTCGCCGGCACGGCACCACGCCGGTGACCGTGAATCAGGCCTTTCGACGGCTGCGGGCGCGCGGCCTGGTGGTCTCCCGCGTCGGCAGTGGGACCTACGTCTCCGGCTGCGCTGCGTCGGCGCCGCCGGTGCGGGCGCGGGCGGCCTTTCTGCACCTGGACCGGCGTGAGCCGCCGGCCTCGCTATTCCCGACCGACGTTGTCCGCCAGATCATGGACCGCATCCTGGACGAGGAAGGCGGCGAGGCGTTTGCCTACGGCGAGCCGGGTGGCGATGCGGCGTTGAAAGAGGTTCTCACCAGCGACCTGGTGGAGGCGGGGTTTGGCATCAGCGAGCGGGCCGTCGTCGTCTTCAGCGGCGCGCAGCAGGCGCTGAGTCTGCTGTTTCGCGTCTGGTTGCAGCGGGGCGACTGGGTGTTGGTGGAGCGGCCGACCTATCCGGGGGTGCTGCGGCTGCTGCAGCAGGTCGGGGCGCGGGTGGAGTCGGTGGAGGTGGGGCCGGAGGGTCCCGATCTCGAGCGCCTGGCGCAGGCGCTTGCGGTGCGGCCGGTGCGGCTGTTGTACACCATGCCCGTCTACCACAACCCCACGGGCATCTGCTGGTCGCCCGAGCGCAAGCGCCGGGTGGCGGAACTCTGTGCCGAGCGTGGGGTGCTGCTGGTGGAGGACGACGCCCTGAGCGGTCTCGACTTCGGACAGGGCCGGCCGCAGGCGCTGGCGGCCTGTGCCCCGGCCTGCCGCAATATCGCCTACGTGCGCAGTTTCTCGATGATCCTGATGCCTGGTTTTCGCCTGGGCTTCTGCCTGGCGCCGCGGGACCTGGCCAACACGCTGACCCGTGCCAAGGAGCAGGCCGATCTGCTCACCTCCGGGTTCTTCCAGCGGGTACTGTGCCGGTTCATCTCCGCCGGCCACATGCGGCGCCACCTCGGCGTCATCGAGCCCTACTATCGCGCGCTGTTCGGGCGGGCGGTGGCGGCGGCGACGGAGATCCTGGGCGGCGCCGGTTTCCGCCTGACGCCGGGGGCCGGCGGGCCAAGCCTGTGGTGTCGCCTGCCCGACGGCGTGTCCGGGGACCGCTTCCAGCGCCATTGCATCGCGGCCGGCGTGGGGGTGGTGCCGGGTGAGCAGTACAGCGTGGATCAGTCCACCGCAGACGGCGTCGGCCTGGCCTTCAGTCGCCTGCGCACCGAGGAATGGATCGACGGGCTGCAGCGTGTGGCCAGCGCGGCAGCGGCAGCCCGGACCGTCAGTCATCCCAGTGGGAGAGCGAGCCGATGAACAGCAACCTTACACAGTTCCGGCGCGACCTGAGCCTGCAGGGCGACCCCGTGGTGCGCTCGCGGATCTCGGTCACCTACCCGGTGTTCGCGGAGTTCGGCGAGCGTCTCGAGGCCCTGCGTGGCCTCTCGCCCTACGTCGGTATGGGTATCGCCCGGCAATCTTCCCGCGCCGCCAACTCGACGCAGACCGACATCTGGGGCTGCCATTGGATCTACCCGCTTGAGTCCCTCGACGGCATCTGTGATGGCCACCCGATCCCAACCTGGGCCGACCTGGGCCGCTATGTGGCGCCGAACCCCGACACCTTCACGGACTGGCAGGCGGCAGCAGCCAACATCCGCGCTGCCCACGACCAGGACAACGTTGCCTGGGGCGGCACGGACCACGGCTTCATCTTCCTGCGCTCGACCTACATCCGTGGCTTCGACACCCTGATGCTGGACATCGCCGAGGACCGTCCGGAGCTCTACGAGCTGATCGGTCGCGTCGAGGCCTTCTGGCTGGCGGTGGCCAAACGCTGGATCGAGGCGGGCGCGGACGTGATCAGCTTTGGCGACGACCTCGGACTGCAACACGCTCTGCCCATCAGTCCGGCGGCCTGGCGCCGCGTCATCAAGCCCGCCTATCAGCGCATCTTCCAGTACTGCCGCGCGCGCGGCGTCCACGTGCTGCTGCACAGCGACGGCTACGTGCTGGACATCATCCCCGACCTGATCGAGTGCGGCGTCTCGATCCTCAACGTTCAGGACCTGGTCAACGGCCTCGACAACCTGCGCCGGCTGGCCTGGGGCAAGGTCTACCTCGACCTCGACTTCGACCGCCAGAACATCACGGTCTTCGGGACCCCCGACGCGACTGCCGCGCATCTGCACGACTGCTTCCGCACCCTCGGCTCGCCCCAGGGCGGCCTGAGTCTGGTCTGGGGCGTCTATCCCGGCACCCCCTTCGCCAACATCGAGGCCGCCGTCCGCGCCATGGGCGAGTACGCGACGCTGTGGCAAGTGAAGGGGTGAGCACATGCGCATCGTGCAATGCTGGGATGACGGCGTCGTCGATGACATCCGCCTGATTGAGATCCTGCGCCGCCACGGTGCCAAGGCCTCCTTCAACCTCAACCTGGATATCCAGCCCGCAGAGCGGCGCTACTCCTGGCGGTACCGCGACCTCAAGGATGTCTGGAAGTTGGGCAAGAACGAGTTGCGCGACGTCTACGCCGGTTTCACCATCGCCAACCACAGCGCCACGCATCCCAACCTTCAGGAACTACCCGTGGAACAGGCCCGCGAGGATATCCGGCGCGGGCGCGAGGTGCTCGAGCAGCACTTCGGCTGCGCCGTAACCGGTTTCGCCTACCCCTTCGGTACCCACAACGCGGCGGTACGGGAAGCCGTGCGCTCGGCGGGGCACGTCTACGCGCGGACGACGCAGCCGGTCGACGACGCCTTCCCCCCCGCCGACGCCATGACCTTCCATCCCAGTTGCCACTTCGCGGCGACGGACTTCTGGGAACGGGTCGAGCGGGCGCGCGCCACGCCCGCGGGTGTGTTCTACTTCTGGGGCCACAGCTACGAACTTGTCACCGCGGCGGACTGGGAGGCGATGGCGGCGAAGATTGCCCGACTGGCGGCCTATCCGGGGGCGGTCTGGTGCGACCTGCCGGCGTTGTTCGCGTAGCGCGCCTGCGGCCGGCGCGCGCCGTGTGCCACGTCACCCTCGCCCCGGCTCAGCGCCTGCAAGCAGGCCGTGGAGCTTCGCCCTCCAGCCGAACTGCGGCGGTGTGCCACGTCACCCTCGCCCCGGCTCAGCGCCTGCAAGCAGGCCGTGGAGCTTCGCCCTCCAGCCGAACTGCGGCGGGGGGTGATTACTTGGCTGGCGGCGGCTCGCGCACGAGGTAGACGCGGTCGACGTAGACCGCGGTGACTTCGTCCGGGCGCCGTGGTGGCGCCACCCAGACGTAGGCGCCGCCGTGGACGGTCACCGGTCCCAGGTCGATGGCCCGGTACGCATCGCCGCGGACCTCGGGAATCTGCACCTCTTTGACGACCAGGCCGGCCCGGGTGCGCTCGTCGTAGACGCCCAGCGTCATGGCCAGGCCAGCGGTGGCCTGGGTCTCGCAGCGGACGACGACGACCACGCGCCAGGGGTTACCGGCGACCAAGTCGTCGCTGAGGGGCTGTTGGACGGCCCACTCCTGGTGGCTGCCGGGCATCCGGGCCGCATAGCCATCGGCCGCGGCTGCATCGCGGACGGTCTCCGCCAAGTTGCCGACGCCGTGCAGGGTGAAGGCGTTGTCCTGGAAGTCGACCCAAGTGTCGCGCGGCAGAGCGCGGCAGGCCTCCGGCGGTGGGCCGGGGTCGCGGAAGCGGCGCTGCAGCCCCTCGGCAAAGGCCGGGAAGGGCCGGCCTTCGGCATACTGCCCGACGTTGTGCTTGAGCGACAGCGCGACGAAGTCCTCCGCGGCCGCCTTCGGATCAGCGTAACCGGGGATCACGAAGGGCGTGCCGAGCGCAGCGCGCACGCGTTCGCCGGCGCTGAAGTGCTGCAGCCAGACCAGGTCGAGCGGCAGACGTTCGCGGCGGACGCGCTCGCTGAGCACGGGATCCGCGGCGACGGCGGCCGCGGCCTGGGCGTAGACCGCCGTGGCCTTCTCGAGGACCGCCTGTGGTAGCCAGGCGCCGGTGTCCTGCAGGTAGCAGCGCAGGTAGACGTCGGTGGCTTCGGCGCTGTCGAGTAGCAGGTCGAGATACTGCCGCAGGAAGGGCGCCGCCGGACCATAGTAGCCCTCCAGGAACTCGTTGATGAGGGCGTTTTCGTCCTTGGACGGGTCCCACATCAGATGCGCCAGCAACCAGGCGCGCAGGCGTACGAAGTCACCGGTGCCGCTGCCCGCATCGCCCTGCTCGAAGAGTCCGATGGTATGGTTCTTAATGAAGAAGCGTAGGTTGGGGGCCAGCACGCGCAGGTTGGGGTGCGGCAGCAGGTAGTTCGCGAAGTTGGTGACGTAGTCCCAGACGTAGAGTCGGGGAGCGATGGCGCTCCAGGCTTCGATGTCCTTGCGGAAGGTCTCATTCTGTTTGCCGGTCTCGAGGGGCTGGGCGTAGGAGCACTCGATGGTGCAGAGACGGATCACGACGTTGGCCCGCGGCCGGACCAGCTTCGGCGGTTGACGCGTGTACTGGTAGGCCAGGGTCTCGACCAGCACCTCGGGGAACTCCTTCTCGATCTCTGCGGCGACCGCGTTGACGAAATGCAGCAGCGGCCCCGAGGGGTTGACTTCCTGCTGCTCGAGGGTGCGACAGGCGGCGCACTCGCAGCGGCCGCCCCAGTCGTTCTGGCTGACCGAGATCAGGCCGGCATTCGGGTCCTTGCGGATCCACTCCTTGGCGATGCGTACGAACTCGGCGCGCATGGCGGCGTTGGCCAGGCAGAGCTGCGTCCCCTCGGCCGAACGCTTGCCGTTGATCTCGCTGTACCAGTCCGGGTGCGCCGCGAAGTAGGTCTCCGGGGGCAGAATCTGGAAGAAGGTATGGCACCAGCCGATGATGGCGAGGTGGCCACCGTACTCGGGCCCGATGCGCTCAAAGTGCCCATTGAGCTTGAGCGTGGCGGCGAAGGGACCGTCGAAGGCATCGCGGTAGAAGGCTTCGCGTGAGCGCAGGGGCGGGGCGTAGGCGACATCCAGGTCGGGAATGGCCAGCGTTGGCCGCGCGGGCACGGTCTGTTCGGTCGAGGTCCACCAGCGGCAGCCGACCACGTCCTCGAGGAAGGTATAGACTGCATAGAGCGTGCCGCGGGGAGGCGGGCCGGCCAGGACGAGGTTTGCCCCGGCGGTCTTCATCACGATGCCGTCGAAGCCGACCTTGGCCAGGTCGAGGGTTGGCAGCAGGGTGCCGAGCAATCGGCAGGGACCGACCGCAATGAAGGGCCTACCCGCGGGGGCCTGCGTTTCGGGCAGGATGGGCAGGTCCGCGCCGGTAACCTGTTGCAGGTAACGGCGCAGTTCGCCTGCGGCGGTGGTCTCCGCCGGGCTGGCCGCGGCCGGCACGAGGATGACGTAAGGGCTCTTCCCGTCGAAAGCAAGCTCGCGGGGCACGACGTCCGCCGCCGTCGTCACCAGGGCGGTGAGGGCAGTGAGGGCTACCGTGGTCATACGGGTGCGCATCGGGGGTCTCCTTAGGGCCGGGTGTATTCGCGGATATCGAACGCGGTGTTGTATTGGTGGATGCCAGGAAGGCGGAACTGCTTGGAGACTTCACGCTGCCCCCCGCCCAACCCATCGGTACAACCTCTTCTTATAGCCCCCTCCGCCACGGAATACAAGACCCTTCACGCGGGCGGCAGGGCTGTTCCGTTTTCCCAACGACCATCGGTGTTGGTCACCGGCACGGTGAAAGCGTGAGAGCGTGATTGCGTGAGGGTTACGGCGCGTGTGGCGGCCGTCTGCCACGAATCCACGCTTTCACGTTCTCACGCGCTCACCCGTAGCGGGAACCGCGATCTTGGAACAGCCCTGCGCGGGCGGAACAGGGCTCGCGCTCAGAGTCCCGGCAGGGGCGTCTGCAGTGCGGCTTCGGGAAGGGCGAGTTCCTCGGGGCTGTCGAGGACCCAGCGGGCGCTGACCGTGGCGGTGGCCGCCGCGGGCAGGCGCAGGCTGGCGGTCTGCTTACCGTCGAGCCGCAGATCGGCGACTGCCGGCAGCAGCCGGCGGGCGCCCTGGTCGCACGGCACCACGTAGGGGGCTTCGCCGGGGAAGTACACCAGGCGTTCGCCGCTGCGGAGTGTTGTCGGGAAAGCGATGGAGCGCTCGCCGAGGCGCAGTTCCAGGTTGGCCACCGTGCCCTCATCCAGGCGCGCCAGGGCCTTCAGGTCAGCGATCAGGCAGGTGACGGTGGTGCTGCCGGGGAGGGCATTGAAGTAGATCAGGAGGTGGTCGATGCGGGCGTAGTCGACGACGTGCGGCTGCGGCGTGTCCGGCCGCGCCAGTTGGACGTAGCGCCAGCCGCTGACGTCATTGCTGATGACGTGGTCGGTGGCGTTGGCGCCCTGGCGGATCTGCAGCTTGAAGGCGCCGCCCTTGCCGTCGCCCTTGAGCCAGAGTCCGAGGCCGCGGTGCTGGCTCAGGTCCAGGGCGGGGACGAAGCGCCGGCCGCTGCAGCTCCAGCCGCCCGCGCCGGCCGGCGTGGTCGTGGCCGTGTAGGCGGCACAGCGCCCACCGTCGCGGCCGTTGTCGACGAGTGTGAGTTCCTGGGTGACACCGGGGCTGGTGGCGGCGAAGGCGCCCTGTCCCACCGCCAGTTGGGCGGACTGGTTGCCGGGATCGCCGAGGTAGGGCGCCAGGTCGTCGAAGGCGTCCAGCAGGACGGCGTCAGCCGCGGCGTAGGCCGGGCCTGGGGCGCTGAGGCCAGCGCAGCGTATCTGCACGCCCAGCCGCGTGCCCGGCAGCAGCGGCTCGACCGTGAACGTCGCCTCGGCAGGGCCGCTGCCCGGCAGTTCGGTCCACGGCCCGAAGGCGGTGCGGCGCAGGCGCAACGGCTGTTGCAGCAGGCGGTACTCGCGCTTTGGCTCGCGCAGGAGCGTGCACACTTCTGGTGGGACCGCGCCGGAGAGCCGCAGGCGTTCGTAGGTGTTGACCAGATCGAAGATCGGTCCCATCTCCGGATGTGTGCCCAGGCTGGCGGGGTTGGTCTGTACCGAGATCGAGGCGTTGAAACCCAGGCACTTCTGCAGGATGTAGTCGTACTGGTCGACGGTGACTTCGGGGTCATACACGTAGTACCAGCCCATGTCGATCGGCATCAGGTTGCCCTCGAACCACTGCAGCGTCGGCAGGCGCTCATCGAGATAGCCCTTGACATCGCCGTGCCCATCGGCGGAGGCACTGCGTGCGATGGCGTGCCAACTGAAGTGGCTGCAACTGGAGCCCTGCAGCAGCGTGTCCTTGTTGTCAAGCTTGGTGTAGTAGAGGTTGTGCAGCTTGGCGTTGTAGTACCAGTGTTCGCCTTGGAGGCGCTCCGAACCGTCGAAGTACAGCATGTCGGCGCGGATGGCATTGGCAACGCGGGCGACGTTGCCGGTCACCTCGTCGGCCAGGGTGCTGTCCAGATCGAAGAGGAAGTAGCCGTACGAGCGCAGCAGGTGCGCCACGGTCGCGCCCTGCGCGTGCGGCGCGGGCAGGCTCTGGTTCGCGCCGCGCCGACACCCCGCGAAGCCGTACGGCGGCGTGGTGCGCCGTTCGCTGTACTGGATGAGCTCGTCGTCGATCTGCACGAAGGTGCCATTGCCCTCGTAGCCACCGTCCTCGGCCGGGAACTCGCCGGCTGGCGGTGTGGCGGTGGGGATAAAGTCGGCGGTGGCGTCGAGGTCGGCGGCCAGGGGAATGCGGCCATCCTTGACCAGGCGCGGGTCCGGACGCGGTCGGACGTAGGGGTCCTCCGGGTAGACCGCTGGCGCCAGGAAGTGCAGCCCGACGCGGATGCCGGCGGCGCGGAAACGGTCTGCGGTACGCTGCAGGGCCGGCAGTCCCGCCGGGAAGTTCGCCGTGTTGACGTCGTAATGGCCGCGGTTCAGGTTCCAACTCCCGTCGCAGATCAGGCACATGGGGAAGCCGCCGCGTTGCGCCCAGCGGATCGTCTCCTCGACATCCTTTTCAGCGAAGCTGGTGATGAACAGATAGCTGCGCCGGGTCCACGGCGAGGTCTTGTTCCAGGTGCCGCCGGGGTGCGGATTGGGTAGCCCGGCGGCGCGCTGGAAAGCGTCCATCACCTCGGGCAGGCGCGAGTTCGGGCAGGCGACGATGCCGAAGCCCGCCGGGCGGAGGCCATAGCGCTGGCAGGTCTCGACGCGCAGCTGCGCACCGGTCGTGTCCCAGAAGTCGCCATCCGGGTCCTCGAAGTCCTCCAGGCTGATCTCGCGGACGCCCTCCGGCGTCGTCACGACGGCTCGGACCTCATCGAGCCGGCACTCCACGGCCTGGTTCGCGGGCAGGGTGTTGTAGTAGAGGTTCAGGAGCTGGACCTGCGTCGGGTCGAGGCTGTTCAGGGCCGGCGTGTCGCAGACCACTTCCTGCCAGCCCGTGAAGGTGATCGGGATGTAGTCGTCGCGGTAGCCGCCCTTGCCGTCGAACAACTGGATCTTCAGGAACTCGCCCTTGCCGTCACCACAGACCCAGGCCTTGATGGCGCTCAGGCCGCGGAGATTCAGCGGACCGCGTATGGGCCGGCCGCGCACCGCCCAACCGTCCGGGGTGGGGCGGGTGGAGTGGGCCGCGAAACGTGCGGCCTGCCGGCTGGCTCCGGCCTGGCGTTCGATGGGCGTGAAGGAGTGGGTGACGCCGGACAGACTGAGGCCGCGGCTGGTGCTGCTGGCCCCGGTGGCCTCCACGTTGAGGTGGGTCGCCAGCACTGCGACCGTGCTCTCCTCCCCGGAGACGGCATTCAGTTGTGTGCGCAGCGTCGGCAGTCCCAGCACATTCAGATCGCAGAGGCGGATCACTTCGAGCGTCGCCAGGTCGATGCCGCGCAGGTCGGTGAGTTCCCAGACGGCGAACCCCACTCCCGGCGTCACCGTATACACCAACGCGCCGCCGTCCGCGAAGGTAAAGGTCACGGTGTTCGCGGTCTGCGTGGCGCGGGTGGGCGAGAGGAAGCCGGCGGCTGTCTGCAGGCGGCAGAATCCCGCCCCCGGCCGCGCCAGGTCGCGGCCAGAAGCCGTGTCGACCAGGGCGGCAAGGCGCCCCTGGCCGTCGAGCTGCAGTCGCATCAGCCCCATGTCGACGCTGACACCAGCGCCGTCCGGCACCGCCGGCTGCGCCCACAGCGTCGGTAACAGCAAGGCGGCGTACACACAGAGCGTTCGAGCCACCTGGACGGTCTTCATCGCGGGTCTCCGGGTTCGGAAGGGCGCCGCCGGACTCGTGGGCATGCAGACGTTGGACTCACTGGATCGTCGCGGCCAGATCGAGTCGCACCACGTCGCCAGGAAGGTAGCCTTTCCTCCGCGGCGAGCAAGCCACCCAGGCAGTTGCATCCGCAGAGCAGGAGTGCACGCAGGCGGCGGCGCGGGCGGCTGGCTCGGCGGAGACCCAGGCGGTCACCTCCTTAGAAGCTGGTGCGCGGGACCACTCTGCGCGAGATCCTCGCCTGCCTCGCGGACCGCGACCCCGACGCCATCGCCAGATACCCGCTGACGGCGCTGCTGAACGTCTTCCAGCGCGTCTGCGACGCCGTGGCCTTCGCCCACTCGCGCGGGATCAGCGCCGAAGCGACGGCCATCCCTCAGCCCGGCCCGGCGGGCTGGGTTGAGGGTTCCCGCTGTCCGTAGCTCGGCAGTGGGCGAGATAGGTGCACGGGGCTAGCGCGACCCTTCCGGCCGCAGCCCTGCGCGACCGCCACCCAGGCCTGCGGCCTGGGCTAGGGGATTCCGGCCCTTCTGGCCTCCGGGCCTCGGGATTCGGCCGGTCGTTCGCGACCAACGTCGCTGAGATCACCTTGACTCTTGGAGCAGGCGCGCTCTATATTATGGTCATGTTGACCAACACTAGGGAAGTGCCGATGACTACCGTAAGCGTCCACGAGGCCAAGGCCCATCTCTCGACGCTGCTGACCGGCGTGGAGCGCGACGGCAAGCCGGTGCGGATTTGCCGCTACGGGCGGGCGGTCGCCGAGTTGGTCCCCGTGCGGCGCGGTAAGCGCAGCCGGGTCGCGCCGGAGCTGCGGCATATCGTTATCCACCAGGACGCGACGGAACCGACGACGGCGGAGTGGGAGGATGCCTGACCGACAGCTCATCCTGGACACCTGTGCTTTGCTGTGGCTGGCCAGCGGCGACGCTCGTCTGTCGCGGCCGACCATCCGGGAGATCGACGCTGCGCGCAGCGTTCAGGTGTCCGCGATCTCGGCCTGGGAGATCAGCCTCAAAGTCGCGATGCGCCACTTGGAGTTGCCGCTACCTGCTACGGAGTGGTTCGCCGCCGCCCTGCGTCAGCATGGACTGACCGTGGCGCCGTTGGACGTCGAGGTCCTCATGGCGGCCAACGACCTGCCCTGGCACCACCGTGATCCGGCGGACCGGTTCATCATTGCCACGGCCAAGCGCCACAGCCTGACGATCGTCACCGGCGACCAACGGTTCGAGCTGTACGGCATCCCGGTCATCTGCTGAAGGGGGTGGGAACACCCACGCCGGCAGGTTCTCCACGCCGCCGCCGCTCTCTCGTTGTGCACGCCCTCACGGCAGCCCGACGACGGACAGCCCGCCGTTCGCATCGACCACGATCACGCGGCCGTCGGCGAGGGCGAGCAGGTGGTCCACCCGGCCGGCGACCTTGCCGGCGGCACGGAAGTCGCCGCGCGCGTCGAGCAGCAGCAGGCTGCCGTCGTCGCCACCGGCGAGGACGCGCTGGCCAGACGGCCCCGCGACGAGGAGCCGCCGGGCCGCTACGGGGAGGGCTCGGCTCCACAGCGTGCGGCACTCGTGGTCGAGGGCAACCAGCAGCCTCTCGTGGGTGGCAGTCAGGATGACCCGCCGCCCGCCTTCGCCCCAGGGGGCGGTCTTGAGGTCGCGCAGATAGGCCCGGAAGGTGTTTCCCGGCCCGGGACCAAAGGGGGCATTGTGCAGGGGCTGGCCGTCGCGCGTATAGGTGGTCACCCGGTTCCAGGTGCCGTTGACGGCGGTGACCAGCTCCAGGGCGCCGTCGGCGTTGATGTCTTCCCAGATCTGGTCCACGCGGTTCTGGGCGCTCCAGCCGCCGACCATAGTGTGGTCCGTGGGGACGCCGTAGAAGCCGTGCCGGACCTCGGTGTCGGCGCTGTTGATGATGCTGAGCTCGTCGACGCCGTTCGGCCAGAGGGCGATGACGGCGTCGTGGCTACCGGCGGCGCCCTCCAGAATGCGGATGATCTTGCCGGGACCCCAGAAGACAGGCTGCCGGCGGGCGAGGGAGCCATCGGTGTTGATGATCTCGGCGGTGCAGGCGCTGCCGACGACGCACTGGGACTTGCCGTCGATGAACGGTCCCGTAGCCAGGCCGTGGATGCCCTCATGGCCGGGTGCGGACTTGAACCAGTAGGTCTTGGCGGCCTTGAAGACAGCCGGGTCCATCTCCGAGGTGAACACCCACTTGCGGCTGCCGTCGCGGCTGAAGGCGATCAGCTTCTCGTCGGCGCAACCGGCCAGCAGGGCCTCGGCCTCGGGCCACCAGGTCAGGACACGTATCGGGCCGTCGGCAGCGAGTTCGCGGACGGTCTTGCCGTCGGGAGTCAGGAGGTGGACCGTCGTCCCCACGGCGGCCGCCAGCCAGGGGGCGCCGTCCGCAGCGGGAAGGGTGATCAGGTCGGCCACAGCCTGCGGCAGTTTCGCCAGGCTCTGCACGGCCAGCGCGGGGAGTTGCGGCAGGACTGCGGCGGCTTGTCGGGCGGCCTTGGCCCGCTCCCATTCCTGGGCGGCCGGAGCGCGCCGGGCGTCGAGGCCGACGGCCAGATCCGCCGTCGCCACCGCCGCGGGCCGGGCACCGCTGAAGGTATGGCGACCGGCTGGCAGCGTCAGCGGCAGGCCGGCCAGGGTTTGGCCGTCGCGGCGCAGGGCGGCCGGATCCGCCAGCGCCAGAGTCAGGGTCACGGCCGCGCGTGCCTCGACGACGAGTTCGCCGCGCGGGAAGTCCCAGTCGACGGCGACCGGCTGATCGGCGCTGAGCAGCGGCACACTGAGTCCGGCCGTGGTCAGCGCGCGGCCGTAGAGGTGGTCCGTCGCCAGGACGGCCACGTCCGCCTGCACGCCGGCGTAGGCACCGCAGACGGCCAGGGCCGGGCCGGGCAGGCGTAGCAGAGCCGCGTTGGGCGCCAGCCGCTGGCAGGCGGAGGCGGGGACGCTGGCCGGAGTGCGCGCCAGCAGGTGGAAGAAGAGCCGGTGCTCGCCTTGGCGCGCTGGGCCGGTCCAGGCCATGGTGATCGGTCCGGAGCCCTGCACGTCCAAGGGGTCGGCGGTGGAGAGCGTGAAGCCGGGCTGCGCGGGGCTCGCCGGCAGCGTCGCGGCGTCCGCTGGCTTCAGCAGCAGCCCGCCCAGCGCCGCGTAGCAGGTGGCGGTGGCGCCCGCGCGTTCCACGACCTCGAGCCGCAGCCGGTGCTCGCCGGCGGGCAGCGTCACCGGGCCGAGGGCGAGGCGGGTCTCGGCGACGGCTTCGGTATTCAGGTTCAGGCGGTCCTGGAGCACCACGCCGTCGAGGCGGACGCGCACCAGGCCGCGGTCGGTGTAGGTGACGGTGTCCATGAAAGCCTCGCCCGTGAAGGGTTGCTCCAGGTGGAACGCCATCTCGAGGCGCTCGCCAGGCTCACGGGCGCGCAGCAGCACGATGCCCAGTGAGGTCAGGCGCACCAGCCGTTCCGGTCCGGCGGGTTCAGTGGTGCAGTCGGCGTCCAGGGCGCGGAAGCCCTGCCAGCCGGCCGGCACCGCCAGCCCGGCGGTGGGCGTGATCGTGGCGCGGTCCAGTTCGGGTTGCCAGCGTCCGCCGCAGGTCTCCCAGAGCACCTGTACCGCCATGTTTTCGCTGTCGGCGCGGAAGGCCAGATCATCGATGATCAGTGCGTAGCGGCTGAGCCGTTGGATCAGCGTCCGTTGCCAGGTGCAGAAGGCGGCTTTGGGCACCTCGCCGGCGGCGCTGGCGGTCTGGCCGAGGCGCTCGGCGTAGCGCAGCCCGGCGTCCATGGCGACCGCCGGCTCGACTCTGCCATCGGCCTTGATCAGCACCTGGTTCAGGTAGTTCTGCAGCAGCCGTGTCCCGTCCAGGCGCAGGTCGAGGATGGCGAAGGTGTGGTAGGGGTTGCGCGAGGCGCCATTGAAGCCATCCAGCAGCACGAAATCGCCACCTGGCCCAGTCTCGGTGCGGAAGCTGCCGAAGAGGAACGACTCGTCGAAGGGGATGTCACTGGCGCGGTCCGACCAGAGCGGCTTGGGCAGGCGCTGGATGGACCACTGCCCGCAGAGGTCGGTGGGTTCCGCCGGCGTGAGTTCCGCTGCCGGCCAGTATGACTGGCCCAGGCGAAAGACGTCCGGGTTCTGCTCGACGCGCTGTCGGTAGCCCAGCCAGCGCCCATCGCCGGTGAGGTAGGCGGCCTGCTGCAGGAAGCTCAGCGCCGCATAGCGGATCTGGGCATCGCCCTTGACCCCATTCAGCAGAATCTCCTGGCCGCGCAGCAGGTCGGCGATGACCCCATTCTGCAGCGGCAGGCGATCACCGGTCAGGCAGAGGTAGGTGAGGATGGGCGCGATGCCAGTGCTGTACCAGAACAGGTTGTCGTTTTCGCCATCGACACAGGCATGCTCGTGCAGCGAGGCGAAGGCGAACTCGCCCGACTGCTGACAGTGCGCCCAGACCGGATCGGGGTAATGGGTGTTGAAGTAGCGCCCCAGGCAATACAACCCGATCGCGGCCCATTGCCCGTGCCGCGAACTCACCCGTGAAGCCGGACCGCTCAAGGCGAAGATGCCCTCACGGGCAAAGTCAGGGTGCTCCAATTGCCGGGCCAGGGCGTTGGTGATGCGCCGGCGCTGCTCGTCCGTGAAGAAGGGGCTCTCCTCGATCAGGTCCCAGTACAGCAGCGTCATGTGCTGGTTGTAGTGGTAGGCGCCGGCCAGGGGCTCATCCTTGTTCTCGATCCGCTCGCCGTCGATGTCGCAGAGCTCCTGGAAGGCTTGCTTGTCGGGAAAGGCCAGGCGCAGGAACTGCCGGGCGTGCGCCTCGTCGCCGGTCATGAAGTACATGGCCATGCACTTGCTGAGGCTGTTCCAGCCGAAGTAACCTGACGAACCGTAGCCGTCGGAGGCGTCCCAAGTCTCGGCTTGGCGCGCGTCCGTGGGCGGCTGTACGCCGTCGGGCAGGCGCACGTCGAGGATCCAGCCGAGGGCGAGGTCGGCGCCTTTGGCGACGGCCGTGATGCGCTCGGCCAGCAGGGCGGCGGCGCGCTCCACGCCGGCGTCGTCGCTGCCGCCGACGAGGATGGCGTTGTGCCCATTGCCGTAGGGGTTATGCAACGAATGCACCACCGCGCCGCCCGGCCCGGGGTACTTGCGGTCGAGCAGCGTGTAGCCGGCATCGTACAGCCCGCTGGTCAGGCGGTTGCTCGAGCGGTTGCCCAGGATGATGACCCCGCCGCGGAGGGGCAGCGCCGCCCGTGGGTCGGTATCGGCCAACACCGGCAGCACGCCGCCGGTCTGCGCCTGGAGGGCGGCCTGCAGCCGTGCAACCGCCGCGGCGTAGCGCCTCGGCGGCGCCACGATCGCCGCCACTGCCTGGCCGCCGGCCAGCAGCGGCGTCAGCAGATGCAGGTCCTTCAATCGCGTGACCGGCGGTGCCTTCAGCGCGGGGGCCGCTGCCTCGGGCGCCGGCGCCGGGACGCCCCCAGTGAGGCGGACGTTGTCCAGCAGCAGGGTCGTCTGCGGAACGCCCTTGTGGGTGTAGAGGTAAATACGGATGGAGGTGTCGCCGGCCGGCATGACCCCGCTCAGCGACAGCGTCTCGAAGGCGGTGGCGCTGCGGGTGTAGAGGCCACGCTGAACGAAGGTGTTGGAGGGCAGGAAGCGCAGTTGCAGGTACATGATGAGCGGGGGCGGCGCGTCGGGGAGCGCGGCGACGTCCACCTCGGCGCGATAGGCCATGCCGCCTGGGGTGGAGACCTGTTGCTCGAGGCCCAGTTCGTTGGCCGGATCGCGGTTGTCCAGCCGCAGCGCCTGGCCGGCGCCAAAGGCCGGTGTGACCAGCGTCAGGGTCTGCTCCTTCCCGCCACCGGCGTACAGCGTCCAGCCCGCCGGCACGGCCCCCGCCATACCCTCCTCGAAGGCGGGGTTCCGGAGCGCCACCGCAAAGGGCTCGGCGGCCCGCAACAGGGCCGCCGTGGTGAGCAGTGCCGTGACCAGAGCCAGGGCCTTGCTGACAGTGCCATACCGCGAGGCCATGGGCGTTCCTCCTGCCAAGGTAAGTGACCCTATCACGGGCCTGCCGCAGGGCTTGGCGGCATGGCCTCAGAAGCTTTGACGGGATCGCCCCGCCCCACCAACGCCTGGTATGTGACTCGCAAGTCGCACCTCGGTATGTCCGGCTCGCCCCTGGAAGCCGGGTTCTCCGCAACCCGGTTGCGGGATACGGAGATCCCGCGTTCCACCGCGACGGGCCGGATGCAGTGCTGGACCCGGCGGTCCTGCTTCCCGCCCGCGAGAAGCTGCCGCCGTATCCCCGTCGCGCCGCGGGCGGCATTTCCTGGCCGTTTCTCAGCCGCGCTTGATCGCCGCGATTACCGCGGCGACGTCCCCGGCGCTGGGCATCACAAACAGGCAGCGCCCGCGGCTGCGCCCGGCCCAGACGGCGCCGACGGCTCGCTTTTCCTCGGCATCCGGGCCGCCGACGAACTGACCGCCCTTGTACTCGACCACGAGGGTGCGGCCGTCTTTGAGCTGGCAGACGAAGTCCGGGTAGAACCAGTCCGTCGACGTTTGCAGCCGGAACGAGGTCGCCTTGCAGGGCAGGTTCCGCACCCAGAAGCGCACCTCCGGCAGGTTGTCCAGGAACTGCGCACAGCGGAACTCCTCCTTCAGTTTCCCGGCGGGGCTCTTCTCCTCAAACTCGCCGACCTGCGGGAAGTAGTGGTTCCTGAAACGGAAGCTGCCCTCGTAGACCCGGCTGGGCTCGTAGACCATGGTCGCGAAGTCGACGACAGCCTCGTCACCTGCGGTCAGCGCCGAGCCCGGCAGCAGGAATTGCTGGAAGGCGGCGCGTTGCTCAGCCGCGCGGTGTTCGCGGATGCGCCGCTCGACCGCGTCGCGCAGGCGGAAGCGGTCCAGCGCCAGTACACCCAGGTCGCTGATGCCCTCCCGCGCCAGCAGTCCACGCAGGACCCGGCGCAGGAACTCCGCCGACTCGCCCACGGGGATGTCCTGGTGGTCGATGTGGCGGTCGAGCCAGGCCACCAGGCGGTCGAGGGTCCAGTCGTCCTTGACCCCGAGGGCGAAGACCTGTTGGTGGAGGGTGCGGATGAAGTCGGTCGGTTCATCCTCCCGCGTCTGGCTGGCCTGGATGTCACCCTTAGCCGTGACATCGATGGCGCCAGCCTTACCCGTAGGCCGCCTGAGGGGGCTGTAGTCGGCGGGCAACGCGGCGTCCTTGGCGCTCAGCTTCCAGGGATGCTCCAGCAGGTGCGTACCCTCGAACTCATGGAACAGGCCGTCCTCCTGCAGGCACAGCCTTGGGACGCGGAACGGCAGGCGCTGTTCGTAGGGCGTCGGCAAGCGCGTGGCACCGTCGCCGCCGAACGCCAACTCCGCGACGCGCACCAGCTCCACCGCGGCCGCGACCCTCGCCTTGGCCTCGGGCGTGGTCACGCAGCCGCGCAAGCGCTCGCCCTCCGCCGCGTCGAGCGGCACGAACACGGTGATCTCGTTGCGGGCTTCGTCAAAGCGCACTTTGCCGCCCAGGTTGGCCACCTGGAACCGCGTCGCCTCGCGGTCGATTTCGGCGGCTTCCAGGGCCACGGTGCGGGGCTGTACACCCAGCGGCAGGACGCCCTGCGGCACCGGCAGGATGATCCGTTCGCCCTCGGCCGAGGTGAAGCCATTGTTGACCAGCGCGTCGCGCAACTCCGCGAGCACGTCGGAGATCGATGGCGACACCGAGAGAACGTAGGCGCAGTTCAGGTCGGGATGCTGCTTGGCGCGGGCCTGCGGTAGGCGCAGGATACGGCCGACGATCTGCTCGATGGCCGTGGCCGAACGCGTCTCTTTGAGGCTGCAGAGCACGTACGCGAAGGGGCAGTCCCAGCCCTCCCGCAGCTTCTCGACGGTGAGGATGACCCGCACCGGGCAGGTGGGCGCGGCGATGTCGGCGCTGTCCTTCAGTTCGTCCAGCCGGCCGACGGAAATCAGGATCTGTTCCTTCGCGATGCCGAAATCCGCCACCAGCCGTTGCCGCAACGGCTCGCAGGCGTCCACCCGTTCCGCCTGCACCAACAGGATCGGCCGCAGATACTCGCCCGTCGCTTGCGCTTCCGTACCCGCCAGCCGTTCCAGGTCGCCGCGCAGCGTCAGCGCTTCGGCCAGGAGCTGATCGCGCTGGCTGGGGTGCCGCACGATCACCCGGATGGGCAACTTGATCATGTCCGCCGCCTTCAACTCCGCCGCCGACACGTGGTGCAGCACATTGGAGGCATTGCCCCGCCGCGCCGGGGTGGCAGTGAACTCCACGATGCAGGCCGGCTTGACGTTGCCCAGGGTCGAGAACGACAACTCGGTGCGCGCGTTGTGCGCCTCGTCGACGATGACGACCGGCCGCCGCAAGCGCAGCATGTTCACCAGGGAGGGCAACGGCCTGCCGTCCACATCCCGCAGCAGATCGGCCAGGCGTTCAGCGCCGACGTTCTGCAGGTGTTCTGCGAAAGCCGAGTTCCGGCCGTAGACCTTGCGTCCGGTGGTATCCTCGACCCGGAAGCACTGCAGGGTCGAGACGATCACCACGGTCTGGCCTTCCACCGTCGCCCGCGACAGGCGCAACGCCCCGTCGATGGTCACCACCTCGACCGCGCCGCAGGCCAGCTCCAGCGCCCGCCGGTAGGGATGCCGCGGGTTGCGCAGGGCGTCGGCGGTCTGGTCGAGGATGGTGTTGCTCGGCACCAGCCAGAGCACGACGGCACGCTCGGCCTGGAGCAGATCGGTGATGGCCAGGCCGGCCGCGTGGCAGGCCAGCAGGGTCTTGCCGCCGCCGGTGGGTACCCGCAGGCAGACGTAGGGCATCTCACGCGCCAGCCCCTCCGCCACCACCGGCAGGTAGGCCAGCGGCGGCCGCCCCTGCTGCTCCTGTGCCGCCACGAAAGCATCTGCCGGGTTCCCCAGGCGCGAACACTCGCGGAAGAAGCCGCCGAGCGTCTTCAGCACCCGCGTCTGGTAGTCTTTGAGCGTGATCATGCCTTGTTCCCGCGGAAGCCGATGCGCCGCTTCGGCGGCTCCGGGGCCGGCTGCAGCAGTGGCTGCAGCCTCTCCCAGATCTCGCGCAGCGCCCCGTCCTGCTCGAGCAACGTCCGGTCGATCTCGGCCAGCCGCTTCAGAATCGCCGCGTTGGCGGTCAACTGCTCCCGCATCCGCACAAAGGCCCGCACCACGTAGACGCTCATCTGCACCGCCCGCGCGCTGCGCAGGACGTTCGCCGCCATCAGGGCGCCGTGTTCGGTGAAGGCCCAGGGGTGGTAAGCCCGGCCTCGATGCTTCGCGGAGGTTGTCACAAACTGTGACCCCCTCGAACTCATCGCAATCTGCGATGAGTTGCCGCCGTCCACCTCTGGGTCGGCGGGTTCCTGATGTGCGGTCACAGATTGTGGTATCAAGCGTGGTTCATCCTCACCATCAATTGGTTGTGAACTTGAGGTCGCAAACTGCGACCGCAAGTCCGCCATCTCCTTGGCGGTCAGCCGGAAGGCGAAATCATCGGGGAACCGGTCCTGGTTGCGTTTGACGGCCTCGTTGAAGCGGAACGTCGGCACGCCGTAGAGATGGGCCAGGTCGGCGTCCAGAATGACCCGCTGGCCGCGGATGGTGAAGATCGGCAGCTCCAGTCCGGTCCCCTCGGGCTTCATTCCTGCCTTGGGTTTCATCCTCTGTCCCTCCTTCGCCTCCGCTACGAAACCCGGACCTCGTACGGCGTTTGCCGGACGATGATGCGCTCGGTCTGCAGGCGGTCTTCCCCCAGGCGGCAGCCGGCGCAGTAGATCACCCGCGGCCCGGCGAACGGCGGCAGGCCGGCAAGGATGGCGCGGGTCAGGACATTGCCGCCGTTGACGCTGGCGTCGCCGAGGATGCCGTTGTAGAGCAGGTAGATGGCGACCCCCCGGCAGACGCCCAGCAGCGGCGAAACCGGCACACTCTCCTGCGGCAAGGGCTCGCCGGTCTCGCTGAAGTAGACGTGACGGGCGAGGTCCGCAAAGCTGACCGTCTCGCGGATGGCACCGCTCTCGTCGAACAGTGCCTCGCCGAGTTCGCAGAAGCGGAAACTGCCACCCAGGCCCGCCACCGCCTCACCCTTGGCATCGTTGTAGCCCTGCGCCACGCGCCGCACGCGCTCGGCCGTCACCCCCCGCGCTATCTGCGGCTCCATCTCCACCAGGATGAAGCGGCGCGGCGGCGCGGCGGCCGCCAACGCGGAAGCCAGGCCGGGCAGCCCCGGCTGGCCCTTGCCCTCGGGGGCGGCGGCGACCTGGCTTGCGGACGCCGCATTGAGCTTCAGCACCGCATGGCCCGTGGTGCCAGAGCCCGCGAAGGAGTCGAGAATCAGATCGCCGGGGTTGGTGACCTGCTCAATGAGGAGCGCAACCAGGCGTGATGGCTTCGGGAAAGCGAAGGCCTTTGGCCCCATGACGTCACCCAGTTCCTTAGTCGCTTCAACATTGCCGGGCGCCTCAAGCACAGTGGAGAAGCCGGTCGTGCTTGACAGCATATCTGAGACGTAGCGCTTGAGGCGGGGCCTGCCGCCAGGCTTGCGCGACCAGAGGATGCGGTTGTCCCTGATATACTGCTCCATCCTCTCTCGACCGTAGATCCAGCCTCGTGACGGATGAGCCTTGAAATGCTCTCCCGTCCCGGGATGGACCAGGTCGTAGTGAAGGTTCGGACGTTCCGCGGCGTTCGCAAGCCCCGTAAGGTTGTCGCTCATCCAAGGTCCGAGCGGGTCGTTGTCCGGATTCGCATACTTCGCCAAGTCCTTGGCCTTCCCCCGCACGCGGAAACCGGAAGTACGCTGATAGCAGAGAACGTACTCGTGGTCGCCCGATATCCCGTTCAGATTCCGACTGTCAGGGGTCGTCCGCCGCTTCCATATGAATGTTGCGGCGTGGTTCTCAGAGCCGAACACCTCATTCATCAGCGCCTTTAGGTACTCGTACTCGGAGTCATCGATGCTGATGAAGATGGCGCCATCCGGCCTCAGGAACTGCCGGAGCAGTGCCAGTCGGGGGTACATCATGCAGAGCCAGCGGTCGTGGCGGTCGAGGGTTTCGCCCTCCTTGCCGACGACCTTACCGAGCCAGTCGCGGATGATGGGGCTGTTGACGTTATCATTGTAGGCCCAGCCCTCGTTGCCGGTGTTGTAGGGCGGGTCGATGTAGATGCACTTGACCTGCCCGGCGTAGTAGGGCAGCAGGGCCTTGAGGGCCACCAGGTTGTCGCCCTGGACGATGAGGTTGCCGCTGCCGGGGTCGCCGCAGGCCAGTTCGGGCACGTCCTTGAGCAGGCGAAAAGGGACCTGCAGGTGGTGGTTGACCACCGCTTCCTTGCCGATCCAGTTCAACGTGGGCATGCTGCGCTCCGGTTCCCGGTCTGCCGGCCCCCCGGCCCGGCAGACGCCAGGCACTATAGGACCGCCCTGGCGGCACCGCCAGCGACCGCGCCCTGGGGCTTGGTGGGTCATTCAGCGGTTCAGGGACAAGGAGGCGAAGCTCTTGCTGAGCCGTATCCCCGTGGAGGGCGAAGCTCCACGGGCGCGCCAGCGCCGCTGAGCCGCCGGCCAGAGGCCGGTTCCCCGGTCACGGCTCACCGCCTGCAAGCAGGTCCTGCTGGGGAGCAGGATTCGCCCTCCACGGGAGGGGTAACGAACTGCCGGCGGCACGGGCGCGGTGGCGTTTCGGCGGCTGGCCGCTACACTATGGCCAAGCCGTCGCGGGTTGGCCCCGTGTGCGGAGTTCGCAACCGACAGTGAAGGGAGTGTACCATGGGTAAGAAGGTCAAGATCGGCATCATCGGCGTGGGGACCATCGGGTCCGTTCACGCCGAGGCTTACGCCAAAGTCCCCGAGGCCCAGGTGGTCGCGCTCTGCGATCTCCTGCCAGAGCGCCTGCAGGAGAAGGGTAAGCGTCACGGCGTGACGCGCCTGTTTGAGAGTTACCACGACCTCCTCGCCGATCACGAGATCGAGGCGGTCAGCGTCTGTGTGCCGAACCGCATGCACGCCCCGATTGCCATCGATGCGTTCAAGGCCGGCAAGCATGTGCTGCTCGAGAAGCCGATGGCTCTGAGCCAGAAAGAGGGCATGGCCATCGTTGCCGCCCGCGACGCCGCCAAGAAGGTCCTGACCATGGGTATGGTTCGGCGTCAGTCCCCGGATGCCGAGGTTGTCAAGGCGGCCATCGACTCGGGTAAGCTCGGTGAGATCTACCAGATCCGCATTCGCCTGATTCGGCGCCGTGGCATTCCCGGCCTGGGCGGCTGGTTTACGACCAAGGGCGAGTCCGGCGGCGGTGGCCTGATCGACATCGGCGTCCACTTCTTCGATCTGGCGATGTGGACCACCGGGCTGTGGAACCCGACCCGCGTCAGCGCCAAGGTCTATTCGAAGTTCGGCTCGCCCATGGAGGACTACCACTACATCAGCATGTGGGCCGGCCCGCCGAAGTTCGACGGCACCTTCGACGTTGACGACTACGCCGCCGGCATGGTGCGCTTCGGTGACAAGGCGACTCTGAGCTTCGAGGTCGCCTGGGCCGCCAATGCCAAGGATGAGCAGATGCTCGAGATCCTGGGCACCAAGGGCGGGCTGGTGGTCGGCGGCGACACCGTGCTGCTGACCGAAGTCGACAACATGATGGCCGACATCAAGCTGAACTTCAAGCAGGATGGCGGCGGGTTCCCGCAGGAGATGGCCAAGTTTGTCGCCGCGGTCAAGGGCGAAGCCGAGCCGCCGGCGACCGGCGAGCAGGGCGTCATCGCCATGCGTCTGATCGACGCCATCTATGCGTCCAGCGCGCAGAATGCGGAAGTAGCGGTCTGACCGCGGGGATCGACGTCGTCCTGGCGTCACGTTGCGTGAGTTCTGGGGGCGGATCGCCGGCGGCGGCGTCCGCCCCCTTTCTCGTTCCCGTTCTGCGTGGCAGCGCGGGGTGATCGCCGGCCGCGCGCCGAGCTCGCGGCCGGGGTCGGGTACTGGCACCCCCGACCTACTTGCCCGTCAGCAGCCGTGGGTGGGGCCAGGAAGTCAATGACGTGGTGGCGTCCGCCCCTTTTCGCGCCTCAGCGCGGCGCGTTGCACTCGGCCCACAGCGCCGCCAGTTTGGCCTGGCGCGGGTCTTTGGAGGTCTGATAGGAGCGCAGCACCGCCTGTAGTCCCTGGGCCAGGCGTTCCGCGGCCTCGAGGTAGCTCTTGTCGGCGGCCAGTTGGGAGACGGGGGGCAAGGGCGACAGGAGGCCGGCGGCCTTTAGCCGCTGACGCTTGTGCACGGCGTCGAGGTAGTCGACGATCAGTCGGGCATGCTGCGCTTCGTAGCTGTCGCCGGCGCCGTCGCGAGCGAGCCGGTCACAGAAGAGACCGATGCTCTCCCAGGGTGGCCGGGGCTTGGTTGCCGGGGCCGCGGCGACCGGCTTGCCGTTGAGGTAGAGCCGCAGTTCGCCGGCCGGGTTGAAGGTGGCGGCGACATGGACCCACTGGCCCGGGACGAGCTGGGCGGCATGGTTGGCCTGCCCCATCTCGGTGATCAGGCGCAGGGAGTTCCCCGGGAAGGTGTCAAGCAGATAGCCATCGTCCACGCCGGAGGTGACTTTGTCGATGATGCGCCCACCCCCTTCGGGGAGTTGGTCCGGGCAGATCCAGGCGTCGAGCGAGTAGGCTCCGGGGAGGTTGAGGCGGGGGTCGAAGGCGGTCTCGAGGTAGCCCTTACCGGTGAAGCGTGCCGCCTGGCCCTGGGGCGTGGTCTCGAAGGTCAGTTCGCCGACCACCGTGGCGGGGAAGTCGCTGCCGGCGCGGTTGGCGATCCGCCCCTCGACCGCGGGGTCGAGGACGTAGTCCACCAGCGGCCGCCGTTCGGCGGACAGTTCGGCTGCCGCCTCGCGGGCCAGGCCGGCCACCTCGTCCGCCGTGAGCTCGCAGGTGAACAGGCGCGCCCGGCGCAGCAGGCCGCGGAACTGGGTGAGGCCATTGCTGTCGGCGCCGAGGCGCAGCGGCCGGGTGTTGCCGTTGTCGACGGGCAGGTAGCCGCGCACGGTCCAGAAGTCAGCGCCCGGCGGCGGGACGGGGGCGGCCGGGACGGGGGCCGGGGCGGCCGGTTCGGGCTGGGCGCCGCCCAGGCAGACGACCACATGGGCCACGGCGGGGACCTCGGCAGCGGGCAGGGACACGGTGGTGGCATCGAAGTGGGTCCAGGGTGCGCCATTCAGCCAGACCGCGGTGATGGCGCCCTGGCCGCGCGTGGAGAGGGTGATCCGGGCGGCGCCAAGACGGACCGGGAAGCGCTGATCCAGGCGGGTGATGCCGGTGGGGATATGCGGCACCAGGGTCAGACCCTCGGCGCGGTAGAGGTACTCGAACAGTCCGCGCAGCATGGCCGCCGGCGCGCCCCAGGTGTCGTAGACGCAGTTAATGGGCTCCTTGGGCTGGTAGACCTTGGCGCCGCATTCCACCAGCGGGTTGTCGGTGCGGAAGCTGCGGAAGAACTCCAGGATGTGCTGCATGGAGCGGCGCGCATCCTCATACTGGCCGAGGCGGTAGTAGGCCAGGATCATGCGCGCTTCGCAGGTGGTCCAGTGGCCGCCGTTGACCCAGGTGCCGAAGCCCCACAACCCGGCGGGCTGCTCATACATGTCGTCCAGGGAGGGGTAGTTGGTGAGGATGACGTCGTGGGGCCGCAGCCCCGGGATCGCGGCCAGCTTGCGGTAGATGGCGTTGGCCTGGGCGTCGTCCACTACCCGGAAGGCGACGGCGTCGTGGTTGCAGACCGCCTCGAAGTAGCCGTGCTGGGGCGCGCCGTAGACGCCGTGCCGTGTGCCGTCGGGATCGAGGGACTTGATCAGGTAGCCCTCGTCGGTAGTCACCCCCTTCAAGCCGGCGCGGGCCGAGTCGCGCCGCTGTTCGTAGCGCGCCACCTGCTCGGTGCGGCCCAGGAACCGTTCCAGCTCGATCAAGCGGTCGAGGCCGGCGATATAGGTGACCGAGAGTCCCGTGAGATAGGACTTCCCGAAGGTCCCATCGGGCTTCTTCCAGCCGGCATGACTCGGCGCCAGCAGGTTACCGGCCGGCCCGGCCAGGAAGAGGTTCTTCTCCGGGTCCCGGCGGGACTCGATAAACTCGGCGCAGCGCTCCAGGCGCGGCACATTGCGTTCGATGTCGGCGCGGTCGCGGGCAATGAGCAGCATCTCCGCCTGCAGGACGATGCCGGCCGCGGTGAACTCCATACCCCAGTCGTGGATGTCCAGGCGGCCATCGCCCTGCTTGTAGTAGATCCAGCCGGGCGAGGCGGCGTCGCACAGGCAGCCATCCGGGCCGACCCAGTCCTTGGCACCGGCACGCTTGCCGTCGCCCATCTGCGAGAACCAGAGCTCCTGTGCGTTCTGCAGGAAGGTGGTATGGGGTTCGAGCAGGAAGGGCAGGAGGCAGTACGACGGGCCATAGCTGTTTTGGATCCACCAGGCGCCCCAGGTCGGGCCCTCCACGAAGCCATTCCAGGACGGGCTGTAGAGCATGCTGAGGTCCTGGTACTCGGGGTCCGGGCGCAGGACCCGTGCCGAGATGTCCAGAAGCTGCAAGTACTCGACGTCGCCCTGACCGCTGATGTAGGATCCCGCAAACACGGTGCCATCCTTCCCGGGTTGCTGGGCGCCGAGGGCGGCGCCCAGGAGAAGCCCCAGAGCCACGGCCACTCCCTGCCGGCGACTAGCGATCACTCTGGTGTGCATGGGTCACTCCTGCGGCGCCGCCTTGACGGCGGCCTGGGCCTGGGCCAGATCGAGCTCGTGGGGGCTGGCGAGCAGGTAGACGGGCTTCCAGATGCCGCCCATGCCAGCGCGGTTGAGGACGCGTACGGCCAGCGGGTTGGGTGCCCCCGTTTGCAGGGCCGTGTCAGCGGCGAAGAGGAACGGCGCCACCCAGATCTGTTCCGGCACCAGGCCCGTCGAGGCGCAACTGTGCTCGCCGATGAGCGTGCCATTGGCGTAGACCGTGGCGTCCTCGTCCACCGCCTCAAAGAGTAGGTAGAGGCGCTTCTCGGCGAGGTCTGCCGGCACTTCGAGGCGCTGCCGGTACCAACCCACGCCGGTCGCGCCGGCGAAGCCCTGGCTCTCCCAGCCGTAGCCCAGATCGACGCGCTGGGCCGTCCATTTGGCGTCGTCGAAGTCGGCGCCGAACCAGCGCTCCTGGTCCCCCGCGCCTTGCGGGTCCAGGGCCAAGCGCCAGGCCGCCGGCAGCCGCAGGACGGTGACCTCTCCCGCCTGCCAGCGCTTTCCGACGTTGGGGTCGCTGTCCAGCACGCGCCGGACGTTGGCCAGCCAGGTGTCGAGGTCGGGCGCGCCTTCGGCGAGATGCGTGATCTTCTCCTGCCGGGCGACCGCCTCGAAGTGCGCCAGGCGGGTGCGGACGGCGGCCGCGCCCTGGCGGTCCGGGGCCTTGAGCAGGCGCTCGGTGTCCTGGCTGAGGCGGGTGTAGGCGAGCGGCAGCGCTGCCAGTTCGACCCGGCGCTGCTGCTCCGGTGGGCCGTCCTTGGCCAGTTCGCGGGCGCGGGCGAAGAGGGCGTCGCTCTGTTCGAGGAAGGCCGGGCTGAAGACGCTGGCCGAGGGGGCGTAGCGGATGCCGCCGGCGATCGCCTTCAGCGCGGCAGTGTGGTTATCGTCCCAGAGCTTCCAGAGCAGCATCTCGTATTCCCAGACCGGCTCGGCGGCGCTGCCGAAGAAGCCGAAGACAAAATCGCGTAGCAGGGCCTGGGTGTCGAGGCTGGGATCCCAGAGCTGCTTGCCCCAGGCCCAGGCCCGCAGGGGGCCATCGGACGTGCCCGAACTCTGGTAGTTGCCCTGGAGCATCACGCCGGTGGCGCTGTTTTCCAGATAGAAGCGGATGGCGGGCGCGACCACCTGCCAGTTGGGCATGGGCAGCAAATAGTGGCTGAAGTTGACCGTGTAGTCCCAGATGTTGACCTTGGCGCCGATGGCGGCCCAACCGCGCATGGCGGCCTGGAAGCGCGCCGTCTCAGTGATCAGCAGAAAGGGCTCGGCCCAGGCATGGCTGTCGGTGGCCAGGTGGATGACGACGTTCGCGCGTGGCCGCAAGGCGCGCGGTGGCTGGAAGGTATCCAGGTACGCCAGGGTAGAGACCGTCACCTGCGGGAAGTCGGTGGCGATGGCCTCGGCGATGGCGTTGACGAAGTGCAGCAGCGGCCCCGAGGCCGAGCCTTCGGCGTCGAAGATCGCCTTGCAGCCGGCGCACTCGCAATAGCCGCCGCCGTCGTTGGGCGCGACGCTGGTATAGCGCGCGTCGGGCACCCCGCGCAAGGCTTCCTTGACCCGCGCCACGCTGATGGCGAGCACCTCGGGATTCGTCAGGCAGAGCTGGCCATTGAGGTTGACGCGTTTGCCGTCCTTCTCGGCAAAGTACTCCGGGTGCTCGGCGAAGTAGCGCTCGACGGGGACCAGCAGGGCGAAGCTGTGGTTGTGCCAGACGTACTTCGGGAAGCCGCCCCATTCGGCCGGCACCGGCGCCGAAGGCGCGGCGGTGCGGTTGCGCAGCGACCACTCGCCGTCGAAGGCGTCCCAGTAGAACGGATCGCGGATGCGCAGGCGGGGGGTGAACTGGCGGGCGACCGGTCGCACGACCAGCGTCGGCCGGCTGGGGACGGTGGCGCTCTGGCCACGGGCGTACCAGCGACAACCGAGATCCTCCTCGAGGAAGGCGAAGACGGCGTTGATGGCACCACGGCTGCTGCCACCCCAGAGGAAGAGGTCACGGCCGGCGCCGGCGATGGCGTAGCCCTCCTCGCCGAGCTCGGCGCCGGCCGCGTCTGGGCGGGCCTGCGCCAGACGCTGCGTTCGGCCGAGGCTCAGGCAGGCCGGCGGGCTGGCCTGGGCGCCCTCGCGGAGCACCGGGAAGACGGCGCCGGTGGCCTGCCCCAGCCATCGGCCCAGCTCCAACGCCGCCTTCTCGTCCTGCGGCGTCGGCACTGCCGGCACCAGGATGACGTAGTCGGTGCGCCCCGCCGTCGCCAGGGTCAGTTCCGGTCCGGGCGCGCCACGCGGGGCCAGGGCGTTGGCCCAGGCCGGGTGGGCGGGCACGCCCGTGTCAGCGCCCGTGAGCAGGCTGGCAGCACCCAGCGCGAAGCTGAGGAGAGACGGCAACCAGAGGTCGCGCCGGCGGGCCGTCCCCAACCATGGGATCAGGTGGAGTTCCTTGGGGACCATGTCAACCGCCCCTCCTTATGTTGCACCACCACCGCCCGCCGCAGCCCGCCGCGTACCATGCACGTCGTTCACTGCTTCGTCAAATTTCGGGGGTGGCGAACCCGCTTCCCAGCACTCAGGGTGGTTTTATAATAATATGGAATATACTGCAGTAGAATAAGTTGCATTGTAGTTCTGGATATTTTGTGGTTGCCTGCTATGGTGCTTGTCACTATGGCGATCAGCACCGAACCTACCGGGCAGGCAGTCCAGATCAC
>CAILUI010000048.1 GCA_903837355.1 uncultured Victivallales bacterium | reverse complement strand
TTTGTGGCTCTGCTGACCGAGAAGATCATCAACCACGCACGAACGCTTTCCCCCTGGGGGTACTGCCTGGACGAAACACCGCACTGCGAGTCGCTGGCGTGAGTTCTCTTTCATGCTTCACCAGGTTCAGCAGACCGTCGTACCACACCTGCCGATGGAGCACACCATCAGCCACTGGAACCGCATCGCGGAGGCACTGGCCGCACCCTGGCGGAAGAGACGTCCACAGGTGGACGCACTTACGGACTAGGGCATGCCGGGACCTGGGACAACCCAGCAGACTGGTGATCTTAATTAGTTAGCGCTTATGGGCGTATGCCCCGCTGAGCCGCCGGCCGGAGGCCGGATCCCGGGGAACGGCTCACCGCCTGCGAGCAGGTACTGCTGGACAGCAGGATTCGCCCTCCATTTGATGGTCGCGAGTAAGCCGCCGTGCGCAGCACCCGTGGCGGTTCGCCCACCTCGGTGGGACGCCAGGAGCTCGAGAGCTGGGTCCCCGGGATGGCTCGCCGTCCGCTTGTGCCGCGGGCTCGCGGCATTATCCTATACGCTTTCGCCCACATCGCGGACGGGGGAGCAGTGCGGCCGACCACGGTCGGCGTCAGGCCTGAGTTGCGGAGTTCTCTTCATGTTCATGCAGGTATGTCCAGCGCTGATGGATTGGACCGTGTTCCTGGTGCTCTTTGCGGTGCTCTACGGCGCGGGTGAGCGCGGTTTCAGCGGTCTGCAGTGCGCCTGGGTGGGCGGCATCGGCCAGTTGGCCTACATGGTCACCAGCCTGCTGGCGGGCCTGGTGTTGACCCGCCGCAACGCCCGTGGCTTCCTGCTCGCCAGCACGGCCGGCAGTACCGTGATGGGGGTCATCTGCCTGTGCGTGACTGCCTTTGCGCCGCAGATGCTGTGCCAGGCGTTGCTGTTCGTCTTCCTGGCCCTCTTCTTCAACTCCTTCCAGACTTTCATGCGGGGCGAAACCGTGCCGGGCGGGCTGGCGCTCACGGTCGGGCGCTACACCCTGGCCTGGAGTACGGGTAGCGCGGCCGGGTTCCTCAGTTCCGGCAGCCTGTATCGGCTCGGTAGCGGGGCTCTGTGCGTGACGACCCTGCTGGTCGGGTCGGTGATCATGGTGGCGTTGCTGCGGCACCAGTCGCGGTCGCATGCCATGGTCAGCGCCGATGAGCAGGTGGACGCGCCGGCGCCCGGGGCGCGGGCGGTGAATCCGCGTTACGTGCTGGTGGGCTGGTGCCTGATCTTTACGGCGATGTTCGTGCAACGGCCCCTGCAAAGCCTCTGGCCGGCGGTCTGTGCGCGCACCGACATTCAGCCTTTCCTGCCGGGGCTGGTGCTGTCGCTACACATGCTCGTGCAGGGCGTCTGGGGCTACCGGGTGGCGGCGTTCACCGGCTGGCGCTACCGTCGCACCCCGCTCGTGGTTCTGCATCTGGCGGGGGCGGTTCTGCTCGGTGTGGCTTGGCTCAAACCGACGTTCGCGATCGCCGCGGCCGCGATCATCGTACTCGGCTTCTACATGGGCTACGCGTACTTCTCGGCTGTCTACTACGCCAGCAACTCCGGCCGCCGGTCGCTCAACATCGGGGTCAATGAGTGCCTGGTCGGGATGGGCTCGTTTGCCGGGCTGTTCGCGGCGCAGTGGGGCGAGAGCGTGATGGGCAAGGCCGGCGGCATGTACGCCATCTGCGCCCTCGGGCTGCTGGTGTCGCTGTTGCTCCAACTCACCCTGGCCGCTACAGCGCCCAGCCCAGCCACAGCGGGATCGTGAACAGCGCCGCTGCGTGCGTCAGCAGCACCGCCGTCGCCGCGAAATCGCTGTCCGCATCGTAGATCTCGCTGAGCATGACACTGGCGATGGACGACGGCATCACGGCCACGACGGTCAGCACATTCCGCGTTGCCGGCGCGAAGGGCAGGTAGTGCAGCAGCGCCAGGGCGATGGCCGGCACCAGCAACAGGCGCAAGCCAACGACCGCCAGTTGCGGCGTCCGCAACAGGTGCCGCGGTTGCAGTTCGGCCATGCGGCTGCCAGCCACCATCATCGCCAGCGGTACGGTGCCCTTGCCAACGATGTCGAGCACGCCCAGCAACGCCTGACGCAGATCATCGGCGAAGCCCCCGGGCGGTACCTGCCAACCGGTCACCTGCACGACCCCCAGCGTCAGGATGGCCGCCAGAATGGCACCCATCGACATGCTTAGCAGGTGCCGCAGCGTCCGCCACTCCACCCGGTGGCCGGTCAGAGCCATCACCCCCAGCGTCCACAGCGCGATCTCACTGCCAACGGTCGAGAACACCAGCAAGGCCACACCCTTGGCACCCCAGTAGATGAGCACCAGCGGCATCGCCAGGAAGACGTAGTTGTTGATCGTGCACTGGAAGCGGAAGGCCCGGCGTTCCCGCTCGCTGCTGAAGGGCACCACCCGCGCCGCCAGTAAGCCGACGCAGAAGCCGGTCAGCATGATCATCAGGGTCCCCGCCGGCAGGGGCCAGTTGGCCACCAGACCGGGGAGAGTGAAGGTCTGCACCAGCGATGCGTAGATCAGGGCCGGGTAGAGGAGGTTGGTGACCACCAGCGCGATCTGGCGCGTGCCGACCGCATCGAGCCAGCCGCGCCGCCGGGCCAGTACGCCCATGAGCACCATCGCGGACACGGCCAGGAGGCGCACCAGGACGATCTGCATGGGTTTCGCGGCTCCCGGTCCCCGGCGGTCAGCGCGGTCAGAGCCCCAGCTTCTTGTACTTCGGCCGCCGGTGGATGAGGTGATCCGCGTCCTGCGCCAGCATCTTCTCCTCGTATTCCGAGAAGGTCCCCTCGAACCAGCGTAGCCGGCCCTCGCCCTCAAACACCAGCAGGTGCGTGCAGATGCGATCGAGGAAGAAGCGGTCGTGGCTGATGACCATGGCGCAACCGGCGAAGTCGATCAGGGCCTGTTCGAGGACACGCATCGTGGCCACGTCGAGGTCGTTGGTGGGCTCGTCGAGAAGGATGAGGTTACCGCCGGTCTTCAAGAGCTTTGCCAGGTGCACGCGGTTGCGCTCACCGCCGGAGAGCTTCCCGACCTTCTTCTGCTGTTGCTGGCCGCGGAAGTTGAAGCGCCCGCAGTAGACGCGGCCGTTCATGGTCCGGCCGCCGAGCTGGATCTCCTCCTGTCCGCCGGTGATCTCTTCGTACACGGTCAGCGAGTCGTCCAGGGCATCGCGGTTCTGATCGACGTGCGCCAGCACCACCGTCTCGCCGACCACCAGCTCGCCGGTGTCGGGCTTCTCTTCGCCGACAATCATGCGGAACAGCGTCGTCTTGCCGGTGCCGTTGGGCCCGATGACGCCGACGATACCGCCCTGCGGCAGGCTGAAATCGCAGTCCTTGATGAGCGTCACGCCGTTGAAGCCCTTACAGACGCCCTTGGCGATCACCACCTTGTTCCCCAGGTGCGGGCCCGGGGGGATCTGGATCAGGCAGTCTTCCTTCTGGACCTCGAAACGCTGCGCCGCCATTTCCTCGTAGCGGCTGATACGGGCCTGCTGCTTGGTGTGGCGCCCGCCGGGGCTGGTACGGATCCAGTCGAGCTCGCGCGTCAGGACCTTCTGCCGCTGCGATTCGGACTTCTCGCGCTGCCGCAGGATCTCCGACTTCTGTTCCAGCCAGGAGGTGTAGTTGCCCTCGAAGGGGATGCCGCGCGTGTTCTCGAGCTCGAGGATCCAGCGGGTGATGTGGTCCAGGAAGTAGCGGTCATGGGTGACGATGATCACCGTGCCGGGGTAGTCGCGCAACTGCTCCTCAAGCCAGGCGATGGTCTCGGCATCGAGGTGGTTGGTGGGCTCGTCGAGGAGCAGTAGATCGGGCTTCTCGAGCAGGACCTTGCAGAGAGCGACGCGCCGCCTTTCACCGCCGGAGAGGGTGCTCACGTTGGCATCGTCAGGGGGCAGGACCAAGGCGTCAGAGGCGATGTCCAGCATGCGGTCGATCTCCCAGCCGCTGACGCGGTCGATCTCGTTCTGCAGGCGGTCCATCTCGCTGCCCAGCTTATCCATCTCGGCCGGCGTGTGGTCCTCGCCGAGCTCACCGCAGACCTTGTCATAGCGGTCGATGAGGGCCTGGATCGGCGCCATCGCCTCCTCGAGGTTGCCGCGGACCGTCTTCTCGGGGTTCAGCCGCGGTTCCTGCGGCACGAATCCCACCCGCATCCCTTTCATCAACTGGGCCGTACCCAGGATGTCGGTGTCCTGGCCCGACATGATACGCAGCAGCGTCGACTTACCGGAGCCGTTCTCGCCGACGATGCCGATCTTGGCGCCGTAGTAGAACGACAACGAAATGTCCTGCAGGACCGGCTTGTCGTTGTAGAACTTGGAAACGTTCTGCATCTGAAAGACGAATTGGGGAGCCATCGTAGTTCCGTTCTCCCGGTGGGGTTGTCCTGCGCCTGCGGACGAGTGCCACGCTGGACACGCGCGTCCCTCATTGTCATGTCGTCACCGGGAACGAGCGTACTAAAATAGCCACTGTGCCGCCATCCGCCAGCCGTCCATAGCTAACCGTGGCCCGCGACGGCCTGCCGACGGCTGCTTGGTCGGCTTGGCAAAGTACGTTGCGCCGCCTATGCTACGCCAGGCCGGTCAGAAGCACCGGCCGGCGTTGGCAAGGAGGGCCGATGACCCGCCGTTCCGTACTGCTTGGGCTGCTGGGTGCCGCGCTGGTCTGCGGCGCCAGTTTCCTCAACGACCGGGTGTTGCGCCAGACCTATCTGGTCGGCAACAACATGCCTGTCTCGGTGTACGGGACGCTGATCCTCTTCCTGCTGTTCGTCAATCCACTGCTGCGCAAACGGCACCTGAGCGGCGGCGAGATGGCCGTCATTCTGGCGTTGACCCTGGCTGCGTGTTGCCTGCCCGGCTCCGGCCTGCTGCGGACTTTCTCCTCGTCCCTGGTCCTTCCTTACCACTACGAGAAGCTGGAGCCGGCCTGGCGCGAGGAGCGGATTCTCGACTACGTGCCGAAGGGCCTGCTGGCCGACATCAGTCAGGATGAGGACACGGTGTTGGGCGGCTTCGTCCAGGGGCTGGGCTCGCCCGGCAACCACATCGCGCCGGCGGCTGTGCCCTGGTCCGCCTGGCTGCGCCCGGTTGCCTGCTGGTTGCCGATGGTGCTGACCCTATGGTGTGCGTTGATCGCGTTGTCGGTCATGGTGCATCGACAGTGGAGCCAGTACGAACACCTGCCCTACCCCATCGCGGCCTTCGCCAACTCGCTCCTGCCCGCGGACGCTGACGGCCGCGTGCCGCTGTTTCGCGAGCGGTTGTTCTGGGTCGGCACGCTGGCCGTCCTCTTCGTCCACACCAACAACTACCTCTGCGCCTGGTTCCCGGAGGTCCTCATCCCCATTCCGGTGCGCTTCTCGTTTGCGCCCTTGGCGCAGTTCTTCCCTACCCTGAACCGCGGCGGCGGCTGGAGCCTGTTCGTCCCGACGCTCTACTTCTCCGTGATTGGCATCTGCTTTCTGATTCCCACCGACCTCTCGTTCACCTTCGGTATCGGCCCCTGGCTCTGGGCCTTGGTGGTGGGCGTCTTCGCCCTCTACGGTACCAACTTGAACGACGTGGTTGAGGGCAGTTTCTGGTACACTGGGCTCAAGCCGCGCATGTTCATCCTCTTCGGCGCCAATGTTGGCCTATTCCTGGCGCTGCTCTACAGCGGGCGACGCTTCTACGGGCAGGTTCTGACGCGGGCTTTCGGCCTGGGCCGGTCGACCGAGGTGGACGGGCCGTCGGTCTGGGGCTGCCGGCTGTTTCTGGTGCTGCTGCTCGCCTTCACTGTCCAACTCGTCGCCGTCGGGGTTGACTGGCAATTGGCGGTCATGTACTCGGGCGTGCTGGTCGTGTTCTACGTCGTCATGAGCCGCATCCTCTCCGAGGCGGGCCTGTTCCACCTGCAGAGCAACATCTTTCCCTGCTGTATCGTCTGGGGGTTCATGGGTGCGCCGAGCCTTGGGCCGCGCGTTCTGCTGGTGTTGCAGGTGGTCAGCATGATCCTGGTGATGGACCCGCGTGAATCAATCATGCCTTTCGTCTCGAACTCGCTGGGTCTCTTAGAGATGCGGCGCGTACGGTTGGGCCGGACCGCGCTCTGGTGCGCGGCAGCGGTGCTGCTTGGGCTGGCGGTGGCCTTGCCGTTGACGCTGTACATCCAGTACGACCAAGGCAATGCCATCTGGGAATCCTGGGCCGAGCAGAATGTGCCGACGATGCAGTTCCAGAACGCCATCGCGGTAAAGCGCAAACTCGCGGCCCAGGATACGCTCACTGCCAGCCTAGGCTACTCCGGCTGGGAACGCTTCCAACACCTGGCGCCGAACGCGGCCTGCATGTGGGGCTTCGTGGCCGGGTTGGTGCTGGTGCTGTTGTTCAGCGCGGCCCGGCTGCGCTTCCGCAACTGGCCCTTGCACCCGCTGCTCTTCGTGACCTGGTGCACGACCCATATCCAGGCCTTCGCCGGCGCCTTCCTGCTGGGCTCGCTGGTGAAGTGGCTAGTTCTCAAGTATGGCGGCAACCGTACGTACAACCGCATCAAGCCGCTGATGATCGGACTGATCGCGGGCGAAGTGCTGGGCGCGCTGCTGCCCAGCCTGGTCGGGGCCGTCTACTATTTCGTCACCGGCGAGCGTCCCAAGGCGTTCCAGGTCATGCTGGGGTAGTGAGGTCGGTCCAGCCGCAGTCGTCCGCCGGCGCGGGTCGCCGCCGCCCCCGGAAAATGCAAACGCCGCCGGGCGTCCAGGCACCGACGGCGTTACTCACGATGGCACTTGCAGAACCCCTCAGAACGGCACTCCCAAGGTCGTCCGCTCCCAACTCGCGGGCTCATTCCACGGCAGCACCTCCCGGTCGGACTGCTCCTGGGTCGTCGCCGACATGCACCCACTCAGGAGCACAGCCAAAAGCACAACCGTAAGGCTCAGAAACAGCGGAATTCGGATGGCGTAATGCCTCAGCAACGACGTCTCCCTCCGCCTCACAGAACGCCGAACGCGCGGAGATCCACGATCTGAAACGCCACGACCACGATCAGGGCCACGGCCATCAGTATCATCGCCATGGGAAACAGCTTACTCATCGGCTGCCCTTTCGTCCCGCGTCGGAACTCATTCCTCCTGCTCCTTCGGCATGATCACGCGGTCACCAACTTTGACCGCCTCGACATTGGCCTCCGGCAGGATCTCCGCCACCGAGACTTTGCCCATCACCTTCGAGACCAACAGACGTGCCACCAGTTTGTCGCCGCGGGCCACCAGCATGCGCAGATTCTCGGGAACGCGGTCTTTGCGGCCCAGATTCAGGACGACGAAGTTCCACTGCTCGTTAACCTCGACCACTTCCCCTGCCAGGTCCTGACTTGGCCCGTCCGCCGCACCCTCGTCGATGTTGGCGATCTTCTTCAGCCGGAGGTTCTCGCTCTTGACCTTCGTGAGGTCCTTCTTGACGTCGCGCAGTTCCGCCTGAGCCTCCTCGACGCCTTCCATCAACTGCGAGATCCGCGTCTTCTGCTCGGCGACTTCCTTCTTGGCCTGTTCATACAGCGCCAACTGCTCGTTGATGTCGGTAAAGTCGTTCTGCAGGGACGTCAGCGCGCCGCTGTACTCGCGTTCGTCCTTGACCTTCTCGGGGTCGGCCTGCCAGGTGTGCTTGCTGACGCCGCGAATCGCCGCCACGATCGCGTCGGCGTAGTCGTTAGCGCGGGTGCTGAGCCCCTTCACCTTGCCGTTGAAGTCCTCCAGCGGCGCGACGCAGGGGAACTGCCCCTTGACGACTTTGCCGTCGGCGTCTGTGCTTTCCTCGCGCTTGCTGAGAACGGCCGCGTCCAGCGAGTGGTTGATCGTCCCCGCCGCCTTGACGAGGGCATCAGCCATGGCCTTGTCGCGGGCGGCCACGGCCTCGACATGGCCGGCGATCGAGGCTACGGCCGTCCCCACTCCAGTGTCGTTGCCGAGATCGCGCAACTCTTTGACATCCAAGTCCATCCCCAGTCCCGTCGAGGCGTCGGCGAGCGACTTTGCCAGGGTGTCGCGTTGCGTGTTGATCTTGCCGGACAGGGTCACCGCCTGGCCCAGGCTAGCGTCGAAAGCAGCGGGGTCTTCGAGGAACTTCTTCCAGCCCAGCGAGTCCTCGGGAGTGCCGTTTCGTTGTCCCTCGGCAACGGTAAAGGAGACCGCGGCCTTGGCGCCGGAGTTGCTGTTTTGGTCGAGCTTATCAACGACCTGCACGACCGTGGTGGCGAGTTTGGCGGCGCGATCCTCATAGAGGACACGCTTGCCGGAGATCATGAAGCTCAGGCCCGCTGCCACGATCGCCAGGACGGCCGCGACGATACCGAAGATCGTTCCGAGTTTTCCCATGGGTCACTCCCGCGCTGTAAACGGCCGCCCTGACCTCGCAGACCTGACCGGAGGGGGCATGGCTCTGGCTGCAGGCCATCTCACTCCGGCGGCAACGTACCCAACGCCATCCCGTCCGGTATCGGCACCGAACCCCGCTGTTCCCTGGCGTGCCCTCCGGGGCAGACCACACCCGACTATGAAACCAATATTGCCGCGGACGCCTGACTTTGCAAGTGAAATCCCGGATGCTGTGTAAACACACTAGCCCAGGCGGCCCGCCAGGAGCCCGCTGTACCAGCGTACAAAGGCCTCGCCGCAGAGAATCCAGAGGAGGGTGCCGGCGGCCAGGAAAGGGCCGAATGGCAGCGGGGCGCCAGGCCGGACGGGGGCGACTACGACGCGGCCGAGCCCCCAGGCGCAGCCCAGGAGGGCGCCCCACATCAGCACGAAGACCGTGGCATCCGGCCCCAGGAAGGCGCCGATCATGGCCAGCAGCTTCAGATCGCCGTGGCCCATCACTTCGCGCGGGTATTCCCAGGAGACCAGTTCCAGAGTCAGCGTCCGCGTTGTCGCCAGCGGGCGCTCTTCCGTACCGATATACAGCCGGGCGCCGCGCACGCGGACCACGACGGGCACCGCACTGGCCTGCGTCGTCGCGCCCGATTCGGTCAGCGCCGTTGCCTGGGCGCGGAACTCCTCGCGGGGGCGCACCAGCAAGTCCTCCCACAGGGCGTCGAGGTCGTCGTCACCGATACGGATGCTCGTGGCGCTGAGCTGGGCCGTGACGGGTGCGCGCCGCTGCTCCCGCACCCGCCCCCACAGGCGCTGGCCCACCTCGAGCAGCAGGCGCAGGATGGCGTAGCCGACCAGCATGCCGAGCAGCGCGTCGACGAGGGCCGCGGCGCGCGGGTGTGCCGCCACCGCCTGGCCCACCGTCCCCAGGCTGTTGTAGACGGCCGCCGTGATCAGTTGGTCACCGCCAGGCAGGCCGGTCAGGCCGGTGCCGAGGTGTGTCTCCGGGAAGACAAGCGCCAGCCCGGCGGCGACGGCCATGCCGGGAAAGGTGATCGCGTCGGGGATGAGGTAATGCTCGATGTCGATCAGGGAGGAGGCCAACAGGGCCGCGCCGAGGAAGAGGTAACCCCAGAGGGCTGCGAGCGGCAGAGGCGAGTGCCACAGTCGCCACCAGAGGACGAGGAACAGCAGGCCTGTAGCCAACTCCACCAACGGATAGCGCATCGAGATCGGCAAGTGGCACTGGCTGCAGCGGGCGTGCAGCACGAGCCAACTCAGGATGGGGACATTCTCCCAAGGCCGGATGGCGTGGCCGCACTTTGGGCAGTGGCTGCCCGGATGGCTGAGGGATTCGCCGCGCGGTAAGCGCCAGACGACGACGTTGAGGAAGCTGCCGATGACCGTGCCCAGAACGAACACAAAGGCGCTGAACAGCGGCAGTATCTGACCGACGATCTCGCGTTGCAGCATCGCCTGGTTCCTTCCCGAGCCGCGTCAGCGGCGTGCCGCCAGGGCCTGTTCGAGGCCGGCACGCATGGCCTCCACCGGCGCCTGCCGCCCCGTCCACAACTCGAAGCTGCGAACGCCCTGGTACAGCAGCATGCCGCGGCCATCGGCGGTCCGGCAACCGCGGGCCCTTGCGCCCTGCAGGAAAGGCGTGTCGCCGTAGATCATGTCCATGACGGCCAGCGCCGGCGGCAGGCACGCCGGATCCAGGGGCGGCGGGTCGCCCGCGTGCAGGCCGAGTGAGGTCGACTGGATCAGGCAGTCCATGCCCGCGAGGGCCTGAGCGACCGCTGTCGACGCGGCCAACGGCAGGCAGCGCACCGGGCAGTCCGGTGCCGCCGCGGCAATACTCGCAGCCAGGGTCTCGGCTTTGCTTACGGTGCGGTTCACCAGGATAATTTCCGCAGCTCCGGCACGGGCAAAGTGCACCGCCGTCGCGCGGGCCGCACCCCCCGTCCCCAGGAAGACGAAACGCGCCCCGGTCACGGCCAGCCCGAAACTCTCTGCCACGGCGCGCGCCAGCCCCACCCCGTCCGTGGAGTAGCCCTTGAGCCGGCCGCCGCGGTTGACGACGGTGTTGACGGAACCGGCCGCCGCGGCACCGGGGTCGAGCTCATGGACCAAGGTCGCCAGTTGCTCCTTGTGGGGTACGGTGGCATTCCAGCCCGCGTAGCCGGCCCGGGCCAGCCTACCCACACACTCCAGAAGGTCTTCGGGAGTGACTTCCAGCAGCTCGTAGGTCGCCTCGATGCCCAACGCCTGAAAGCCGGCGCCCTGCATCTGCGGCGACACCGAGTGCTTCACAGGCCAGCCCAGCAGCGCGTACCTGTCCATGCCGAGACCACTTCCCTGATGACGCCAGGCGTCGTTCGCACCACGGCCGCGTCGCGGGCAGGCACCCCTGCACCGCCGAGAGTGCCCACCATAGCCCCAGAACCCACGCCTTGCATCGCCATCCCCGGCGTTTTCGCGAAAGCGCCGGGGCGGCGGCAGGGTGCATGACATTCGCGTCGGTTCGATAGGGGGAAAGATGGTCAGCCCGCAGAGACGTGAGGGTACAGAGGAAAGCGGCGATCATGGCGACGTGTCTGATCCGTGCCCTCCGAGTCATCCGTGGTGGATTCCCCGCGTTGTCTCCGCTCCAGAAAGCCGGATTGACCACGGATGGCACGGACTCCACGGATAGGAGAGACTGCGAGTATAGGCGTCTATACACTCTGCAGGCGCAATTCCCCTCGGGTTTGGTCCTTTCCGACAATCTGGTCATGCACCCGCGGCGGCAGGCGGGTTGCGGAAGGCCGCAGGGGGATGGATGTTGTGGTTAGTGCGCCGGTCGTCAGCCGATCTCCCGGAACCGGTTCCGGGAGCAGGGACCGGGGCGTGGCGGTCGCTGCTCAGGATGGGCCAAGCGCATGAACGAAATGCCGCGGACGCAGATCGAGACCCTGTCCTTCCCCCGCCTGATCGCGGGCACCAACTGGTTTCTGGGCTACTCGCACCAGACGGCGTCGCGCAGCAAGTTCATCAAGGAACTGCAGTCGCGCGAAACCCTGGCCGACATCCTGGAGGTGTTCTTCGCGGCCGGCTGCAACTCCGTGTACGGCATTCACCCCGGCGCCCCGCACCTGAACCACGCCATTCAAGACGCGGAACAACGTACGGGTCGGGCCTGCGTGCGTATCGGCATTCCCTCGTTTGATCTCGCCGGGACCGCGGCAGCCAAGGACGCCAACCTGCGCACGTTGGATGCTTTTCGGGAGATCCGCTGTGATCTGCTGATGCCGCACCAATGCACCACTGACGCCTTGGTGGATCGCCAGCGGCGCACCATCCGTGAGATGGACGTCTTCATCCCCGCCATCCGCGAGCGGGGCATGGTCCCCGGACTGTCTACGCACATGCCCGAGACGCCGATGTACGCCGACGAAATGAAGCTCGACATCGGCACCTACATCCAGATCTACAACGCCGCCGGCTTCCTGATGCAGATCGAGATCGACTGGGTGCAGCGGATGATCTGGGGCTGCCAGAAGCCGGTGATCACGATCAAGCCCCTGGCGGCCGGGCGGCTTGAGCCCCTGGTTGGCCTGGCCTTTGTCTGGGCCACGCTGCGGCCCATCGACATGGTCACCGTCGGCTGCATGACCGCCGACGAGGCCCGCGAGGTCATCGAGATCTCCATGGCCTTACTGGAGCATCGCCTGCCGAACCTCACCCTTCAGGAAACCCGCAGCAAGGCCTCGATGAAGGCGGCCCGCTGACGTCCCGAACTGCCGAGACCGCCCGCCCAGCGGCCGTCGAGGCCATCGACACCCTCATGCCGGTCGCCTTGGCTCGCGCGGTTGGTGGTACCACCTGAGACAACCGTGTCCGCTGGTCGCGGTGGCTCAGCGGCGCCGGCGTCCTGCTGAACAGCAGGATTCGCCATTCCCCCCCGGCGGCTCAGCGGGAGCTTCACCCTCCAGCGCGTGCACCCGCCTCCACAAAGGCCTCATAGGCCCACTGGTCCCACTCGGGCAGGACGCCGATGCCGTGCAGGTCGGGGTAGTTCTTGGCGATCAGACCGCCGCGGAAGGTCTCGGCCAGGCGGCGCGTCTCGGCCTCGATGAAGGCGCGGTTGCCGGTGGGCAGGACCTTCTGGATATCGCAGGGCGAAAACAGGCCGACATGGTGGCGCCGCAGCGTGGCGGCCAGGGCGGGCTGGTCGTACACCGCCGGTTGGTCGAACTGCAGGCAGTCAATGCCGGCCTCGCAGAGCGGGTCCACGAGTTCCCAGTTGTAGCCGCAGGAGTGCTGGATGACCTTCATGCCGTGGGCGTGGGCCCGGCTGGTGAGGCGTTCGTAGAGCGGCCGGAAGATGTCCAGCCACATGCGTGGCCCGATCAGAACGCGGTCCTGTGTCCCCAGGTCCTCGCAGAACATGACCGCATCCATGTGCGCCTCGCCGAAGCGGTCGATGACGCCTTCGAGCAGGGTGGTGACGCGGTCGTGGAGGATATCGATGCGCTCGCGCTCGGTCACCAGGTCGACGAAGTAGATCTCCATCTTGCGCATGTAGCGACAGATGGCGAAGGGCCAGCCCGGCAGCCAGCCGACGCGGAAGCGGTCGCTGTCACTGGCACCGACGTCGCGGGCGGCCTGGTAGTAGGCCGGGTTGTCGAGGTCGGGAAGCTGCAGCCGGTCGAGGTCGTTCCAGTCCTCCAGGACAGGCTTGAAGATTTCGCCGCCCTTGGAGAGCGCCTCCAGGCGGAACCAGGTATTGCCCCAGATATCCGTGGAGTATTCGACGGCGCCGTCGACCCACTTCCTGGTCGGGATGCTGTGCTGGATGCCGGCGCCCGTGAGGTCGTTCAGACGGCCACCGTCGAAGTTCATGCCGATGCGGTCAGTGCAGCGGTACTCGATGTTGGCCAGGATGATCTCGCGCGCTGTCATCGTGTCTCCTTTCGCTCCCGGGTGTTGCCCCGCACTCCGTCGGGCATTAGCTTGATACTCAGGGGCACCGAAAACAAGCGTACACGGGGGACTATCATGCACCGCCTTGGCCTCATCCGTTTGGCGGTGGCCACGCTGGCCGCGGTCGCCGCGGCGGGGGCCGTTGACGCGCCGACGCGCCACGGCGTCGTCTTCTTCTGTCCGGAGAGCTCCGAGGAGGCCGTACGCCAACTGGAGAGTATCCGGCGCGACGGCGTCGTCTGCTCAGAACCACCGACCCCCAGACGGCGCCCGTGCCCTGGGCCGAGGGGCGGTCCGTCATCGACGTATCCAGCGGCCGCACCCTCGAGGCGGCGGAGACGGATCGTCTTGTCGTCGGCCCGCTGGCCGTGTGCCTGTTCCAGCTCCGCTGAGCGTCGCTGTTGCTGCTTTCCGGACGACGGCTACAGTGTCGCTGGCTAATGTGGGCTGAGGGAACCCGCGGGCCGCAGTTCGGGCTGCGGGCGGCGCCAGTTCGGCAAGGAGGACAAGGCGATGGACGCGCTGCGCGACTACGAACAGCAGGTGTATGCGGCGGTTCTGGGCAAGGTCATCGGCGTCTATATGGGACGTCCCTTCGAGGGCTGGTGCAAAGATGCCCTCGAGAAGCGCTGGGGGCGGGTTGACCGCTATGTGCATGAGGACTGCGGCAAGCCGCTGGTCGTGCCCGATGATGACATCTCGGGCACGCTGACCTTCATCAGGGCACTGGCGGACTCGGGCGGCTACGCCGAGACCCCGGCCGAGTTCTTTGGCGATACCTGGCTGAACTACCTGATCGAGGGCAAGACCGTGCTCTGGTGGGGCGGGCTCGGCCACTCGACCGAGCATACGGCCTACCTGCGCTTGAAGCACGGCGTGCGCGCACCGCAGTCGGGGTCAATCGCGCTGAACGGTCGCACCGTCGCCGAACAGATTGGGGCTCAGATCTTCATCGACGCCTTCGGCATGGTGGCGCCGGGGGATCCGGTCCTGGCCGCGCGCTTGGCCCGTCGCAGTGCCGCGGTGTCGCACGATGGCGAGGCCGTACACGCCGCCGTCGTGGTTGCCGGCATGGTCAGCGCCGCCTTCGTCGAGAAGGACATGCAGACCCTGCTTGACGTCGGCATCGGGCTGGTGCCGGCGGCCTCGCTGATTGCTCAGGTCCACCGCGACGTGCGCGCCTGGTGCCGTGCCGATGGCGACTGGCGGCGGACCTACGAACGCATCAACGAGCGCTATGGCTACAGCCTCTACGGCGGGAACTGCCATGTCATTCCCAATCACGCCATCATGGTGATGGCCTGGTGCTATGCTCCGAGCGATTTCCACCTGGCCCAGACCATCATCAACACCGCCGGCTGGGACACGGACTGCAACGCCGCCAATGTCGGCTCGGTGTCGGCGTTGGTGGTGGGGCTGGAGCGCCTCTGCGAAGCCTACGACTTCCGCACGCCGCTGGCCGACCGCATCGTGCTGCCCACCGCCGAAGGCACGCGCGGCATGACCGATTGCCTGGCCGAAGCGCTGCACATCGCCCGTCTGGGCCGGCGCCTGATGGGCTGGCCAGCGCTGCCGCCGCCCAAAGACGGCGCCTGGCACCACTTCGCCCTGCCGGGAGCGGTGCACGGTTACCAGTGCGAAGAGCAGCACTTGGAGAACCGTGGCGCCGCCGTCGTGACCAACGCGCCGCTGCCGGCTGGCAGCGGGCTTGCCCTGAAGCTGGACTTCCAAACCTCGGCCGGGCGCACTGCCCGCGTCAGCACCCCCATTCTGCCGCCCGACGTCCAGGGCGGCTACGGCATCCAGGCCACGCCGCGACTCTACCCTGGCATGACCTTGCGTGCCGAGTGCGTGGCCGGCGCGGTCAGTGGCGCGGCGCAAGCACGTCTGTTTGTGCGTTTTGCCGCGGCCGAAGGCGAGGGGAAGATCGTCTGTGGCCCAGCGCAGGCGCTGCTCCCTGGCGCAACGCTGGTGCTGACGTTGGCCATCCCCGAGAGCGACGGTCTGCCGGTGCGCGACGCTGGTTTCGAGATCAGCAGCCCGAAAACGGCTGGCGGCACCCTTTACTGCGACCGCGTGACCTGGAGCGGCACGCCGACGCTGGGCTGGAAGGACGGTCCGCCGCTGCTGCGCGGGACCTTCCCCGGTTGGGTCGTCGATGCCGATATCGTGCGTGGCGCCTTCTCGGATGACCGGGAAGTCGTGCGCCACGCCGGCAAGAACGAAGGCCGTGGCATCGTGGTCACGGGCACGACGGACTGGCGCGATTACACCTTCGTCGCACGCGTGAAGATCCACCTGGCCGACCAGGCTGGCATCCTGGTGCGCTACCAGGGCCTGGAGCGCTACGTCGCCCTGGTGCAGACTCGCGACCGTCTGCAGCTCATCCGGCGTTGGTACGGCCGCGATACGGTCCTGGCAGCGGCGCCATCGGCCTGGGCCTGGGATGAACTGCACACGCTGCGTCTGGTCTGCCGCGGGACGCACATTACGGGTAGCTGCGACGGCGCGATACTGCTTGCGGCCGAGGAGAGCGGGCTCGACAGCGGCGGCGCTGGCTTCCTCTTCGAACGCGGCATCATGGGTTTCCGTGACGTGCAGGTCAGCGGCTGAGAAACACCCCGATCGTGGCGCTCGCCAAGCGCGTCGTATAGTGCCATGGACAGCACGCCGAAACAACGCATTCTCTACGTGGACAGCGCGCCGTTCAGTGGCGGTGCGCAGGAGAGTCTGTTGACCCTCATGGAGGGGGTGGCGGTGCGTGGTTGGGAACCGCTGCTCGCCGGGGCTGACCACGGCGAGCATGGGCTCCTGGCGCGTTGCCGTCAGCGCGGCTGGCGGGTCTATGAGCTGCGGACCTCGCACTGGCGGGCCTCGCCGCTGGGCGTCGCTCGCCTGGGCTTGGACCGGCTGGCGGCCGGGCGGGTCCTGCGGCGGGCGCTGGCCGAGGCCGAGCCGGCGTTGATCCATGCCAACGGGGTGCGCAGCGGCCTGTTGCTGCCGGGGGGAGCTCGGGGGCCGGTGCCGGTGATCCTGCATGACCGCGACCTGCGGGTGCCGCGGTTGGCGCTCGGCTGGTTGGCCGGGCGCGTCGGGCAGGTGCTGGCCATCTCCCGCTGCGTGGCGGCAAAGTGGCATGGGCAGGTCCCCGCGGAACGCCTGCACGTGGTTCCGAACGGCTTCGACCTCGGGCGTCTTGCCGCCACGCCGCCCGCCGCGGGCCTGAGCCCAGCGGCTGGGCGGGTCTGGGTCGCTCTGGTGGCTGATCTCGAGCCCTGGAAACGTCACGACGTGTTCCTCGAGGCGGTCGCACAGTGCGTCGCCGCTGGGGCCGACCTCGGGGCCCTGGTGGTGGGTCGTGCCCGTACGCCGGCGGCCAGCCGGTATCTGCACCGGCTGCAGGGGCTGGCCGTAACCCTCGGGATCGCGACGCGGGTCCGCTGGGTCAGCACTGCCGCCTCGGCGCTGCCCTGGCTGGCGGCGGCCGACGTGGTGGTCTCGGCGGCCCTGGCTGAGCCCTTCGGGCGGACGATCATCGAGGCCCTGGCCCTGGGCCGGCCTGTGGTTGCCGTCAACGCCTGCGGCCCGGGGGAGATCCTGGCTGGCTGTCCCGCCGCGACACTGACGGAGGATACGGCGGCAGCCCTGGCCGCCGGCATCCGGGAGTGGCTGTCGGCCGAGCGCCGGAACGCCGCCGTCGGCGCCGCTCGGGAGTGGGCGGCCCGCTACGAGCGTACGGCGATGCTGGACTCGATCTGCGAGCTGTACCGTGCCACCGGCCGGGAGAAGCCATGATGCCGCGGTCAAGGAGGTCTCAGACGATGGCTACTGCACTCACGGCCCCGCGTCGCCCCCTGTTCCTGCCTGCCTACGATACCGAGTCGGGTGGGTTCTGCCTGGAGGCGTGCCGCAAGATCGCGCGCCTCCATCGCCAGCGCGGGATTCCGGCCACCTTCTTCATCGTCGGCAAGCTTCTGGAGACCGAGGGCGCGGCCTATCGTGAGCTGCTTGATGAACCCGGGCTCTTCGAGATCGCCTCGCATACTTACAGCCATAAACTACTGCGCGACCATGGGATCTGCGGCCCGGGGGCGAGTCCGGAGGAGATCCATGAGGAGCTCTACCGCGGCAAGGCGCTGGTTGAAGACTGCTTCGGCCGGCCCTGCCTGGGCCTGCGCCCGGGGTGCGGTTTCGATGTCGGCTTCCGGGGCGCGCCCAGCGTTCTGGCCGAGATCGTCGGCGCCGGGTTCAAGTACGTGAGTTCCCGCCTGTGGGGACCGCACACCACGGTGCCGGCGCCGCTCGAGCAGGCGCACACCTATGCCGAGGACGGTTTCCCACAGCTCTGGGAGTTCCCTGGCCACGGCTGGCATGAGAACGTGCTGAAGGGCCACAACGCCACCCCCGGACGACTGCTGCTCTGGCCGCCGTTCTACCCTGAGATGCAGGTACACGGGTACGTCAAGACCCCTGCGGAGGAGTTCGGCGTACAGCGCTTCTTCATCGACCGCGCTGTGGCCGACGGGCTGGAGTACGCGACGCTGATCTGGCACCCGTGGTCACTGAACCGCTTCGATCCCGACATGCGGATGCTGGAACTGCTGTTCGACCACGTGGCTCAGCAGGGAATGGGTTTCGCCCGCTTCGAGGACCTCTGGCGGTCTCGGCAGTGAGCGTAGGATCACTCGCCGGGGCGCCAGCCCGTGACCATGGCCCGCTGCGCGTCGGTCTGCGGTGACTCACCCTTCAGGTCGCGCCGCAAGGCGGCGAGGCGTTCGAGCGCCGCCGCGCCAACGCCGTGGCCATGCCGGGCCAGCCAGCAGCCCACCACGGTGCCGGTGCGGCCGTAGCCACCCCAGCAATGGACGTAGACCGGCCGCCCGGCAGCCACGGCGCCGTCGATGGCGTCCAATGTCAGGCGCAGCGCCGCGGTCGTGGGAACGCCCATATCAGGGATGGCATGGCGTTCCACGCTGACCGCCAGGCCGCGCTTCTCGGCCAGCCTCCTGAGAATCGGCTCGTAGGGGGCAAACGGCAGCCCGCCGCGTCCGCTCTCGTGCGCCTCCGTGAGCGCAATCACAACGCGGATACCGACCTCGAGGAGGCCGGCCAGTTTGGTGGTTGCCGCCTGCTCGTCCAGCTCGCCGGGATAGTAGCCTGCCAGCAGGCGGCCGGGAACCACCCAGTAGCAGCGCTCGAAAGGCTTGGTTTCGGGGTGGGGCATGTCGGTAGTCTATCGATGGCCACGGTTCACGGCGCTTCGAGCACCTCGATCTGAACGTCATCGAGGCGCAGGTCCACCGTGATCTCGGGGTCGGGCTCACCGCGCTCGATGGCGATGTCGACGCTCCCGGCGTTGGCCGGGATCTCGCCGGCGCCCTGGAGGTACTGCCAGGTGCCCAGGGCGCCCAGGTCGTAGGCTGAGGTGCCGAGGTTGGTGATCCAGGCGTTATTGGCGTCGTTGATGCCGATCTTCAGGTAGGGCTCGCGGCGGCTGCCCTTGAGTTCGTCCACGCGTAGCCAGCCCGAGAGCCGCACCCGACTGCCCGCCGGCACGCCGCCAGGCAGGCGCACCGTGGCATAGTTCCAGGTGTCCTTGCTGGTGCCCGCGACGCGCAGCGCCTTGGCGCCTTGGTGGGCGACATCCGCCGCGACGCTGGCCGTCACCCCGGGTGACCCCCGCCAGGCTGGCCCGGACTCGTCCTCGAAACCGTCCTGAAAGGCGGTTGCCGGAGCCCCCTGTACCGCGTCGGTGCGGAGGGCGCACAAACGGTAGCGTCCGGCCTCATCGCAGTCGCCGATACCGAGGCGGACCGGGCGTCGGGTCTCCGGGTCGGTCATGGCGACCGCGAGGCGGTACTCGCCGGCCGCGAAGCCGACCGGCAGGCGCAGGCAGACGTCGGTCGTCTGCGTCTCGCCCGGTTGCCACTGGGTCGTCGGCGTGGGCGGGAAGAGCCGTGCGCTGACAACCGCGTTCCCGGCGCCATCGAGGAGTGTCCAGTCCAGGGCGTAGCTGGCGTAGCAGGGCGCGACGCCGTCGTTCCGCCAAGTGGCCTGCAGCAGGATACGGGTCGGTCGGGTGTCCGAGATCCGCAGCACCGTCGGGTGCTCGAGACGAGTCAGCACGAACCGGTAACCGAAACGGCGGCCGGCTTCGGTCAGGAGCTGCCGGACCTCCGCCGGGGCCTGGCGGTAGCCCGCGCCGCCGAACAGGTTGGTGTTGAGGTAACTCACCGGCGAGGCGAGCGCCTTGTCGAGCGTGGTCGCGACGTCCCAGCCCTTCTTCACCATCTCGTCGTAGCCGCTGTGGAACTCGAGGTTGCAGATGACGCCGCGCCGCGCGTAGGGCGGGAAGAGCCACTCCTCGCAGTTGTAGCTGGCGCCCTTGGGGTTCAGCCCGTCCTGGCGGAAGTGGAACCCGAGCTGGGCGGCATAGTCGTTGATGGTGTGGTTGTCCCGACCGCCGATGTTGAGAAAGACGCGCGTGCGGGGGAAGGCTGCCGCGAAAGCGTCGATGACCCGGCGATAGGCCTGCACGTAGCGGGCATGCGTGTAGCCGGTCGCCTCCAGTTGCTCGGCCGTCCAGCGCATCAGATGCATCTCGCCCCACTCGCCGATGCTACCGATGTCAACGAACTCCAGGCCCTCGCGACCATCGAGGTACTGCCCCAGCGCTTGGATGAAGGGCAGATGCTGCTCCAGGTAGCGCTCGTCCCAGAAGGCGGGATTCGTCTGCATCTGGCCGCGGATGGCGCGGTGGGGCACCCCGGGGACGCCGCGGTCGAAGGCCCACTTCGGGGTGACGTAGGCATTGGCCGAGTGCATGTTCTGGCACATGACGCGGAAGGCGACCCGCTTGCCGTGAGCCTTGACCCAGGTGTCGAAACGGGGGCCGAAGACCTCCTCGAAGCGGGTGACTCCCGGCTCGGGGTTCACCTCGGACCAGTCGAGGCGGTAGTAGGCGATGTCGCAGATCCCCATGAACCACTCGTCGGCCTTGACCTCGAGCGGCGGATACTGCAGGTACAGCCCCATGCCGGGGTTGAAAAGAACCTCGTCGCTGAGCGCGGGGATGAACTCGGCGCGGGCCGGGAGGTCCGCCGCGCTCAACGCGGCACCGCCGAGGGCGGCAGTCAGCACCGAGATCGCGGCAAGGGGCGCTCTCATCGCTCGTTTCCTCCGACCGTGCCCGTACCCAGTAGTGACAGGACATCGCGGTGGCCGCGTCCCGGCGTGGGCAGGCGCGCCGCCTCGCCGCGAGCTCACGGCGTCGGCGCGGGCTTCTCCTCCGCCTTGGCCGCGATGTGTAATTCGTCGAGCTGGCGCGCGTCCACGGTGCTGGGCGAATCGGTCATCAGGCAGGACGCCTTGGTCGTCTTCGGGAAGGCGATGACGTCGCGGATCGAGGGGGCGCCGGCCAGGAGCATCGCGAAGCGGTCGAGCCCGATGGCCAGACCACCGTGCGGCGGGGCGCCATAACTCAGGGCTTCGAGCAGATGTCCGAAGCGGGACCGCGCCTCCGCCGGCGAGATGCCCAGGGCACTGAACATGGTCTGCTGCATCTCGGGGGTGTGAATACGGATGGAACCACCGCCCAGTTCGGTGCCGTTCAGCACGATGTCGTAGGCCTTGGCGCGGATGTTGCCCGGGTCGGACGTCAGTTTGTCGACATCCTCGTCGCGCGGGCTGGTGAAGGGATGGTGCACGGCGGCGTAGCGCTTCTCCTGCTCGTCGAATTCGAGGAGCGGGAAGTCGACCACCCAGAGCAGATTGAAGCAGTCGGCGGGGATCATGTTGGCGGCTTTGGCGACCTCGAGACGCAGGCGCCCGAGGGCCTCGCAGGCGACGCGGGGCCGGTCGGCCACGATCAGTAGCAGGTCCCCTTCGGCCGCCTGGGTGGCGGCGCGCACGGCGGCGCGTTCGGCCTCGGAGAGGAACTTGGCGATGCTGCCGCTAAGCTCCCCGGCGGCACCGACCTTGAGCCAGGCCAGTCCCTTGGCCCCGAAGAGCTGCACGGTCTCGGTCCAGGCGTCGATCTGCTTGCGGTTGCTGTTGCCTTGGCCCTTGGCATTGATGGCCTTGATCACACCGCCCGCATCGATGGCGGCGCGAAAGACCCGGAACTCGGTCTGCCGCAGGGCGGCGGTCAGGTCGGTCAACTCCATGGCGAAGCGGGTGTCCGGTTTGTCGGATCCGTAGCGCTCCATGGCCTCGCGGTGGGTCAGGCGCAGGAAGGGCGGCTGGACCTCGCGCCCGGCAACCTGTTTCATGACCGCAACCAGAATGCTCTCGACCGTGGCGATGATGTCCTCGGCGGTGACAAAACTCATCTCGAGGTCGATCTGCGTGAACTCGGGCTGACGGTCGGCGCGGAGGTCCTCATCGCGAAAACAGCGCGCGATCTGGAAGTACTTTTCCAGGCCGCCAATCATCAGGATCTGCTTGTACTGCTGCGGTGCCTGGGGCAGCGCGTAGAAGGTGCCCGGATGGACGCGGCTGGGCACGAGGTAATCGCGGGCCCCCTCGGGAGTGCTCTTGCTGAGGATCGGCGTCTCGACTTCTACAAAGCCCTGCTGATCAAGTACATCGCGAACAACCTTGGTGATCCGGTGACGCAACCGCAGGTTGTTCACCAGGCCAGAACGCCGCATGTCCAGATAGCGGTACTTGAGTCGCAGGTCTTCGCTGACCGAGGGGTCCTCGAGGTTGAAGGGCATGGGGGCGGCACGGTTCAGCACCGTCAGGGTCTCGACCCCGACCTCGATGCCGCCGGTGGGGCGATTGCGGTTGACCATGCTGTCCGGCCGGGCGCGCACGGTACCGGTTGCGGCGATGACCCACTCCTCGCGGATGTCGCGAGCTACCACCGCCAGTTCCGGGTGCTGGGTGGGGTCGATGAAGAGCTGGGTGACGCCCTCGCGGTCGCGCAGGTCGATGAAGACGAGGCCACCGAGATCGCGGCAACTGTTCACCCAGCCGCTGAGGTTGACCGTCTGGCCGACCTCCGCCCGGGTGAGTTGGTTGCAGTGGTGTGTGCGCTGGTACCTGCCGTTCATCGTCGCACTCCCTTCGTGTTCCGTGCGCTCGGGTGGGCCTGCGGCTGAAAGCTTCGCTTCGCGCTGTACGGGGGGGTGCCCTCACCCGCCACCCGTGTTGCGTGGGGGCCCGCGGCCGTACTTTTCTTCGCTTCGCGCTGTACGGGGGGGGTGCCCTCACCCGCCACCCGTGTCGCGTGGGGGCCCGCGGCCGTACTTTTCTTCGCTTCGCGCTGTACGGGCGGGTGCCCTCACCCGCCACCCGTGTCGCGTGGGGGCCCGCGGCCGTACTTCTCCTGGTCGTCCGTCAGGTTCCTAGGCACGGGAAGCCGCCGTGAGCCAGTCGAGCACGGCCTCGCGGCGCACGCTCTCCTGCTGCGAGGCGGCCATGTTCTTGCAGACGACCGTCCCCGCCGTGAGCTCGTTGTCGCCAATGATCAGAGCCCAGCGGGCGCCGGCACGGTTGGCGGCGCGCATCTGGGCCTTCATGCTGCGTGCCCCGAGCCCGGCGAGCACCCGCAGGCCGGCGTTGGAACGGCGCAGTTGCTGCGCCAGTTCCAGCGCGGCGACGACCGCACCATCGCCCAGGGCGACGACGAAGACATCGGCGGCGGCGCGGGCCTGCGCCGTCAACCCCAGGCTTTCGCGTGCCATCAGCAATCGTTCCATGCCCGCGGCAAAACCGACGCCGTCGAGGGCTTTCTTGTTGCCAGGCAGGCTGATGCGGTAACGTCCGCCGCCGGCAAGTGCATCCTGCGCGCCGAGACCGCTATGCACCACTTCGAAGACGGTATGTACGTAGTAGTCCAAGCCGCGCACCAGACGTGGCGCCAGTTCGTAGGGGACGTGAAGCTGGTCGAGGCCCCGGCACACCGCCGCGAAGAAGGCGCGGCTTTCGGCGCCCACCAGGTCGACCATCTTCGGAGCCCCATCCACCAGCGCCTGACAGGCTGGGTTCTTACAGTCCAGAATGCGCCAGACATTGGCGCTGAGCCGGCGCTGGCAGTCCGGGCACATCGCCGCCGCCTGCGGTTCGAAGTGCTGCCGCAGCGCCGCGCTCACGGCCGCCCGGTCCTCGGGCACGCCGCGCGTGTTGAGCCGTACGCGTCCACCCTGCACGCCGATCGCATCGAGGTAGTGGACCAGCATCGCGATGGTTTCGGCATCCTCGCACGGATCGGAGCCGCCGACCGCCTCGACGCCCACTTGGTGGAACTGCCGCCGGCGGCCAGCCGCCGGCCGTTCACCGCGGAACATCGGGCCCATGTAGAAGACGCGCAACTGCTCGCCGTCGGCGAGGCCGCGACAGGCGATCGCGCGCATGGTGCCCGCCGTACCTTCCGGGCGGAGGGTCAGGCTGCGCCCGCCGCGGTCCTCGAAGGTGTACATCTCCTTCTGGACCACGTCGGTCTCGTCGCCGAGACTGCGGACGAAGACGTCGGTGCGCTCGAAGATCGGGGTCCGTACTTCGCCGTAGCCGTAGCGGGCGAAGATGTCGCGGGCCGCGGTCTCCAGGCAGACCCATTCCCGGACGTCCGGTTCCCAGATGTCGGAAGTCCCGGGCAACGGTTCATTGGCGGGGGCCATAGCGCTGTACCTGTAAACGGGAGAAGCCAGCACGCTCGGGCTGACTGGCTTCTGTGGGCGCGGGCTGGGCAGGTTCAGCGGCCCGACGGCACTGCCGCGGGCCGCGGCGCCGTTCAAACACGCTTGGGGTCGAGCTTGACGACGCGGTGGCGCATGATCTTGCCGGGCTTGAACTTCACCACCACGCGCTCCGGGATCTCGACCGTCTTCTTGGGCGCGTTGGGATTGCGCCCCACCCGCGGCTTGCGCACCATGACTTCGAACACGCCGAAGTTGCGGAACTCGATACCCCGACCTGCGGCCAGTTCCTTGGTGATCGTATCGAGCGTGAGTTGCACGACCTGCATCACATCGCGCTGCTTGAGGTTGGTCTGGCGAGCAATGCGAATCACTACGTCACGTTTTGTCATGTTCAGCAGGACCTCCGAATCGGACGTGTTGGGCACACCACGGAACTCGCAACCTAGCCCCCGCTTGCGGGTTGCACAAGCGCTGCCGCTTTTTCCGGCAAGAGGGTCGTCGGTTTCAGAACACGGAGTCATAATATGCATGTCGCCGGGCGCTTGGCAAGAGTTTCCCAGGCAATGAAGAGCGTTGGTGCAGTGGGGCTTGGTTGATGAGTGGGTTTGCCGACCAGTGGAGCATCGCGGGGGGGGTGGAGGAGCGGTTCATCCCGTCCTCGCCGCGGCGTCTGTTGCCCTACCTGGCAGCGCTGTCGTCGGCGCGGATTCCGCACCGTGTGGAGGACGCTCCGGACGGCAGCCGTTACATCGTGGTGGCGGAAGCCTGGGCGGAGCCGGCGCGGCTGGAGTTGCTGGGTTACGAGGGGGCCAACCGCGGGTGGCCGCGGGCGCGCGACGGTGCTGCGGCCCTGGCGTCCCTGGGCATCGGCGAACTGGCGTGTGCCCTCGGGGTGGCGGTGGCACTGCTGCATTTCCACCTGCGGACCGGCGCCGTGGCTGACGCCGACCGGCTTCGCGAGGTGGGCGCGCTGGACTCGGCGCGGGTCTGCGCCGGGGAGTGGTGGCGCGCCGTCACCGCACTCTGGTTGCATGCCGATCTGGCGCACGTCCTCGGCAACGCCGCCGTCGTCTTCGCTTTCGGGGTGGCCCTGACGCAGTTGCTCGGGGCCGGTCCGGCCTGGGCCGTGATCCTGCTCAGCGGCGTTCTGGGGAACCTCACCGAGGCCTTGGCGGCAGGCCCGGGGCGGCACGCCATCGGGGCCTCGACCGCCACCTTCGGCGCCCTCGGCGCCCTCGGGGTCCTGCAGACGGCGCGGGCCTGGCGTCAGGGCGCCGAGTTGCGGGTGGTCTTCTCGCGAACCTGGCTGCCCCTGGGGGCGGCGGCGGCGTTGCTGGGCTGGCTGGGGGCAGGGGGTGGCAGTGATGAACTGGGGCCGAGCCGCGGCAACGTGGACGTGCTTGGGCACGCTTTCGGTTTCGGTTGGGGGATGGTCCTGGGCCTGCTCTGCATGACGCTTCTGCGCCGGCCCTTACCGTGGTACATCCAGGGCCTCTGCGGCGTGCTGGCCGCAGCCCTGGTGGCCTGCTCCTGGCAGCTGGCGGCCAGGTAGCCCTATCTCAGGCCAGGTTACGCACGATGAGGCGGCCGAACTCGGAGCATGAGACCAGGGTGGCGCCGGCCATCAGGCGCTCGAAGTCGTAGGTCACGGTCTTGGCGGCGATGGTGCGCTCGAGGCCGCGCAGGACCGCCGCGGCCGCTTCGTCCCAGCCCAGATGCCGGAGCATCATCTCGGCCGAGAGGATCAGACTGCCCGGGTTGACCTTGTCCTGGTTGGCATACTTGGGCGCGGTGCCATGAGTGGCTTCGAAGATGGCGTGGCCGCTGACGTAGTTGATGTTGCCGCCGGGGGCGATGCCGATGCCGCCGACGCAGGCGGCCAGGGCGTCGGAGACGTAGTCGCCGTTGAGGTTCAGGGTGGCGATCACGCTGTAGTCTGCCGGCCGCGTCAGAATCTGCTGCAGGAAGGCGTCCGCGATACAGTCCTTGATGACCACGTCCTTACCGGTGCGCGGATTCCTGATCACACACCAGGGACCGCCGTCAAGCTCGACGGCACCGAACTCAGTCCTGGCCACGTCGTAACCCCAGTCGCGGAAGGCGCCCTCGGTGAACTTCATGATGTTGCCCTTGTGCACCAGGGTCACCGAGTCACGCCCCGCCTCGATGGCGTAGCGGATGGCGGCGCGCACCAGACGCGCGGTTCCCTCCTGCGACACCGGCTTGATGCCGAAACCGGCCGTGGCCGGAAAGCGCACCTTGGCGAAGCGCTCCGGGAAGTGCTGCTGCAGGAGCGTGCGGAAGGTCTCGGTTTCCGGCTTGCCGTGCTGGAACTCGATACCGGCGTAGATGTCCTCGGTGTTCTCGCGGAAGATGACCATGTCGACCGCCTCAGGGTGCTTGACGGGGGAGGGTACGCCGTCGAAGTAGCGCACCGGCCGCAGGCAGACATAGAGGTCGAGGAGCTGCCGAATGGCCACATTCAGGCTGCGAATGCCGCCGCCGACCGGGGTCGTCAGCGGGCCTTTGATGCCGACCAGGTACTGCCTGAAGGCGTCGAGGGTGGCCTGGGGCAGCCACTCGCCAGTCTGTTTGAAAGCCTTCTCGCCGGCCAGGACCTCGCGCCACTCGAGCTGCCGCGTCTTGCCATAGGCGTGACGGACGGCGCCGTCGACGACGTGCACCGTGGCCCGCCAGATATCCGGGCCCGTGCCATCACCCTCGATGTAGGGGATAACGGGATGGTCGCCAACCTGGAGTCCGGCGTCAGTCATGCGAATGGTATCAGGCATTGTCGTCCGCCTCGTGCTGTCGTTCCTGTCGGCGGCGGCGACAGGCGGGCCACAACGGGCCGCCGGCAGTCCGCCGGAAGCCGCATACTATAGCGCAGTTTTTGGGGGCGGTGGCGCGGCTACGGCGGCGTTTCAGGGGCGCGCCGCTGCCGCGCTCTGGGGCAGTGTGGCGCCCAGGCGGACGAACTCGCCCAGCAGGCGCGCCAGTTCATTGCCGGCATCGACGAAGGTGCTCTGGCGCTTCTCCGGTGGCGCGGTCGACTGGCCACGCTTGATGTCGTTCTGCAGCTTCGCCTGCTGACCCATGGCGGCCAGCAGGGCCGCCATGGTGCGCAACTGCTCGGCGCGCTTGGCGCGCGGATCGGTGGGGTTGTTGGCGACCGCCAGGGCCTGTTCCTGATCGGCGAAGTCGGCAAAGATCTTCTCGTAGGTCGGGTAGAGCTGCCAGGGCGTCTTCTGCCGCTGCAGGATGGGGACCAGCTCCTCGGCCATCTGGCGCGGCGAGCGCAGCTTCGGCTGCCCCGTCTGGGCGGCGGGCTTGGCGGCAGTCGGCGGCGGTGCCGCCGCGCCGGCAGGCGCCGTCTGCGCCCAAACGGCGGCCGCCCCCGCCGTGATGGCGAGGGCGGCCAGGGCTCTGGCAAACCGGTATCGGGACGGCCGCAGCGGCAACACGGCGCAGCAATCACTCATCCAGGTACTCCAGACGTTCGATGCGGGTGGCGTTGGTCAGGGCATCGCGGTAGATCACGGCCATCATCTTCTGCTCGGACAAGACGGGGTCGACACAGCGTCCGCCCTTGGCGATGTCGAGGGTGCCGTAGGCAGCGGCCACGTTCTGGTTGGCCTCGTTCTTGTAGACCAGGCCCTCCACGTCCCGCACCGCCTGGGCACAGACGATGACGGTAAAATAGTTCGACCGCGTCGTAATTCTCTCGGCCAGGCGGACGGCGGCCTCCTCGCCGAGGCGGTCCTGCGCCGGGTTCGAGGGAGTGATGGCCGCGACCGTGCCGAAGATCTGGCCGATGTTGGTGAAGACGGTGCCGGCGCCGCGCTTGGCAAGCAGCGCCTCCACAGCGCTGTCCACATTGACGTCCAGCGCCCCGGTGAAGAGTGCCTTGAGCACCTCGGGCTGAACGGTATTGATGTTGACGCGGCCCGCGACCTGGGCCTGGTTGCCGATCTTGAAGACGTCCAGGATGGCCGCATCGGAACCATTCTCATCCATCGAGCTGGCGGCCCACAGGCGCAGCGAGCGGCTGGGTTGGAAGCTGTGAACGCGGCCCAGTTCGCCGAGGCGTTGGACCAGGGTGTTGGGGACCGCGATTCCGGAGTACGCACCCGTCTCATAGTAGACGGTGCCCTGGCCGATGGTGGCGGGGGCCGTGCTCTCTCCGACCGCGATGCTTCCGCTCGCTGCGGGTTCGGGCGTCCAGAACATGGAGAAGTCCGGGGCCCGGAAGCCACGGTCATTCATGAAGGGGTCGGCTGCGGTCAGGCCGACGTGGAAGATCTGGTCGCCGCTGGCGGCGCTGCTGGCCGCGGCCTCGTAAAGCACGTCTGCGGGCGAGGGGATGGCGTCTGCCACCACGCCGAGAGTATCCTTGACGATGACCCGTTCGATGCGCGCCAGGGTGATCACGTAGCTGCTCAGCGTCGGCGTGCCGGTGGTGTCGAAGGCGCCCTCGAGGGTCACCCAGTCATCCATGTTGAAGCTGCCGGTCCACATCAACGTGCCGCCGTCGACCACGCCGCTCTGATCGAGGGTGACCGTCTTGGTGGCGTAGCGGGTGAGGGTCTTGCCGGTGGCGGTGGCGATGTCGACGCGATAGGTGATCTCGACGGCCGAGGGCGGACAGACCGTGTTGCCGTCTGGCGACCACGGGTACGAGAGCTCAGCCTTGAAGCCGGCCCGCAGCCGCAGGCTACTGCCCGTGCCGGCAAGGGCGCCGGGCTCAATCGGCAGGGGCGGGGGCGGGGGCGGGGGGGGCGTGATCACTTCGGTATAGGTCACGCTCTCATCCGTGATGGTGATATCGGTGCAGGCCGCCACGCCCAACCACCAGCGGCCCAGGGCGCGGCCATTGGTATCATACTTTTCGTTGAAGAGACTCACTGGCATACTGCCGGTGAAGTCGTAGACCCGGCCGTTCCGGCACTCGAACCGCGTGCCGTTGATCATGAGGTAGTTGTCGTTCGAGTTGCCTTTCGGCTTCCAGTGCAGGCGGGTGCAGAGGCCGTCGTAACGGAGTTTGGCGCGGCTGATGAAGAGATCGTCGCGGGTGATCTGTGAGCCGTCCGGCTTGGTCAGGTAGAACTCCATGCTCGAGGCGTTGCTGGGGTTGATGTTGCAGGTCCCCTCCATGCTGTGCTTCGTGAGCACCGTCGCCAGAGATCCCTCCGGGGCCCTGAACAGGGTGACCAGCACCACCAGGTCCTGGAAGTCCTGATAGCCCTGGCCCGGCAGCCGCGTCTCGAACAGGTAGATGGCCTGGTTGGGCTGCAGCGAGATCCTGCCAGCCTCAACGTAATCCTGCAGGTAGTAGGACACCGGGTTCTGGATGGTGGACGAGGTGCCGATGTTGGGAATCGCATTGCCGTTACGCAGGATCTTGATCTGGGCGGTGTCGACGTTGCTTGACTCCTGGCGGAAGCAGGTCCAGGTCTTGGTGTCGTATTTGTTGTTGGCGTAGGGATGGTTCCAGAACATGCCGTTGAAGACGATCGGGGTGCCGGCGGGGTAGGCCTTGGCCAACTGGTAGTGCTTCGGGTAGTTGAAGTCCTGGATGTCGCTGGCGGCCGTCGCGATCGGGCCCCAAGGCTCGACGGTCTCGGTGCCAATCTTCAGGTTGGTGGTGACGGGGCACCACCACAGCAGCGGCCCCGTGTCGCTGCCCTGGTGCAGGGAGAGTTGCGCGCCGAGGATGGTTGCCGTGACTTGGTAAGGGACGGTCGGGGTGACTGTGCCACCGGTAACGGTGAAAGGCACGTCGGTGGTTGAGGTCGTGGTCGTAGTGACCGTCGTGCCGCCGCTGATGCCGATCACTTCAGTGGTGTCGGTCTCGATGCGCATGGCGACCTCCGACAGGCCCCAGGTACGTTCGACCCCGGCGACGTTGGTAGCGCCGCCACTGGTGCCGAGGTGGATCTGCCCGGCGTTGTCGAGGTAAGCCAGGGTGGGGACGCTGTCGGGGTCCGCATAGTCCGCGATATTGACGGCCACCTGGGCCGCCACCTGAGCGCGGGCGCGGATGGTGCGGCCGGGCTCGGAGTAGCTGGCGAAGGCCTGGTTCTTCCAGGCGACGAACCAGGGGTTGCTGTCCAGATCCTTCAGCCACTGGCAGTCATCTTCGTCGGCGTCGACGTGGGAGCTGCCCCGGTAATGGTGCGGGTCCTGCAGCGGCCCGACCAGGGTGTGATAGACCTGGCTGATATCGCCGAAGGAGCGTATGTCGAGACGGTCAGCTTCTTCGCCCGCGGCGTAGGCGCCATCTTCATCGCGGTCGCGCCAGAACTGCTCCTGATCGTAGCTGAAGGGGAAGAGCGTGCGCGACGCGACATCCATTTCGCTCTGCGTGAAGCTCAGGGCGCGCGCCATGTGCGAGAGGTCGAACCAGCGCCCGCTGGCCAGCGGTAGCTGGCCGCTGATCTCCTCGCCCGCGCTGGTCGGGGTGAATGCGTTCGGGCTGCTGAAGCCAAGGGTGGCGAGCGAGAGATCGGCGACCGAGGCGCCGGTCACCACCGGCGCGGTGGGCTCTTCCTGCCCCTGCTGGACCACGGCTCCCGGATCGATCATACCGGACTGATCGATGATCAGATAGGCGTAGCGACCCACGACCGCGGTCTGGTCCACCACCCCGCTGGCGGTCGTCAGGGACTGCTTCGACAGCATCGGTATCCAGCCGGTGTCGTCAGAGAGCGTGGCATCGGGCGTGAAGGTGCGCCCCGCCAACTGCACCGCCAACGCGGCGCCGATGTCGGCGCGGACGGCGGAGCTACCGCCGGTGCTCAGATAGCGGCGACCGGCCCAGGAACTCGACGCGGTCGGCGCGTAGAAGCGGTCCGCGGGATAGCGCACCCCGGCATAGTCAAGGCGCAGTCGCGCCTCGGCCTCGCCCAGGGCCGACTGTGCCACCAGCCGGCTGCGGACCAGATCGGCGCCTGCCGCCGCGGCCCGCCGTTCCGTACGCGATGCCAGGGCCAGGGACAGCACCAGCATCAGCATGACACAGAGAAAGCCGAGCGTCAGCAGGAGTGTCATTCCCGACTGCCGAGCGCGCCGCGCTGCCGCGACTCTGACGGTGACTGGTTTCGCATTCATGAGACTGCCCTCGTCTTGCGATCCTGCTCTGGTGCCTCGGGGGACCCTACCTTGGTCGTTGGCCCTGCTGCGCTCGCTGCCGGTTGTCGCTGCACTGCCTTGCCGGGTCTGGCGGGACGCTTTACTTAGTTGGATATTAAGCAGGTTCCATGCCAAGGCGCTGGGGTGGGGGGGGCGGGCAAGCTCACTGAGGCTGGATGGTCTTCCAGAAAGTCCGGGCCGCGCGTTTCTCAAAAGCGGGACGGTCAGCGCTGGGCAGGGCCTTCCAGCGGGCCAGGTCCTGGGCGTCCAGGATGGAGAGGCGGATCTCGATCAGGGTCGGCATCTGGTGCGTCTGGTCCGGGGTGGTGACGATGTACTGGCCGTCGTAGCAGACGAAGCGCAGGCCGACGACGCCGTCGATGACGGTCCGATAGCCGCCCTGGTCATCCGCATCGTCGCGGTCCCCGTAGATATTCCAGGCGGAGCACGACTGATCCACGAAGGCGCGCTGCAGGCAGTCATCGGCCACGCGGTAGGCGACCTCCACGAACGAGCACGAGGCGGTGGAGTCAGCCGCCGCGTCGGTGACGAACCAGAGTTGCGTTTCGGAGGGCTGGTTGATGAGGATGTCGAGGCCGGGGCGGTCATCGGCGCGGGCCACGGCACGCTGCAGGTCCCGCGCCACCAGCTCCAGAGCCAGCCGGGCGTCCTCGTGCGTAGCGGTGCGCCCGGCCGAGTGCCGCCAGACGTTTTGCAGGTTTGAGAAGAACTTGTAGGCCAGCAGGGCGATGACCACGACCAGGGTCGTCGCCAGGAGCAGTTCGAGCAGGGTAAAGGCGCGTTGCCGCGGGGGTTGCGGCGCTCGGGAAGGGCTATCCATAGCTCACGGGGCCTTCCAGAAGACGTTGAGGGCGTAGAGGGCTTTCTGCCGCCGCGCGTAGGGAGCCTGGACTGGCCAGCTCACCTCCAGGTTCAGGGCCACGGCTTCGGTCCAGGGTAGCGTGCGTGAGGTCCAGGCGCCGCTCGCAAACTGGGAGATGGCGACCGGCTGGCGCCAGACGCGGACCATGCCCGCGAACTCGGCGTAGTCATTGCCCTCGCGGCGCAACTCAACGCGGTGCAGTTGGTTGGACGTGCCCACGCGCCAGTAGCGGATACCATCCTGGGAGCGCCAGTTGACCCAGGTCGTGGCGCTCTCGGCGGCTCCGGGCTTGGCGGTCGGCAGGGTCAGCGCATTGGCGTACCAGGTGGTGGCATCCGGGGCGTTCTCCATGGCTGTGCTCAGCATCTCGATCAGGTGCTCGCCGACCAGGGCCGAGTGCGTGTCTGCCACGGAATCGCGACTGGACTTCATGCTGGCCGGCAGCAGGGCCAGGACGCTGACCACGCCGAAGGCGATCACCGCCAAGGCCAGGACCACCTCGATCAGGCTGAACGCCTGGCTGCGGCCGCAGCCACCGCCAGGCCCGCCCCCCGCTTCCACGCCGCCGCGCCTGCTTGCCGCGCCGTTGTCGGTCTGCGCCGTCTTCATCCCTTGCACTCCCAGGCAACCGCGGCCGTGCACCCGTGGCGCCGGCCGGACCCTGTCTGTATCCACATCACTCTAACCTAACGGGTCAAAGCAGGAATTGCGCCAGGTCTCGGCGGCGGGGCGCGCACGTCAGCTCCGTAGGGGTTTCTGCTCCGCTTCCGGCTGCGTCCGGCGGGTGGATGGGGCCACGTGGCTCTTGGGGGAGGCTTGCGGAGAGGCCTGTCGTGAATGCCAGACGGCTCGGAGCGCTGAAAGCGCGGCAATTCCTCAGCCCAGGGCACCGCCCTGGGAATGGAATCGTAACCGAGAGTGAGCCCTACAGGGGCGGCATACCGACAGTCCAGGGGCGGCGCACGCCAGGTAT
>CAILUI010000047.1 GCA_903837355.1 uncultured Victivallales bacterium | reverse complement strand
GGCGCCACATAAGTCAAGTCGCTTTATCGTAACTACGCTACGCACGAGACGAGTTGCCCCAGGCACAAACCGACCGCGACTCGTGCGAGAAAATAAAGTTCCCCAGCCCTTCTGGCTCGGTGGAGTGCGTAAGTTGGGCTAACCCATACCCGCCGCACCTCAAGATACTGCCAAGCCTCCGCGGAACGCCCCTTCGACGAAGCCACTCAGCGCACCCAGCCGTGCCGCGGCCTACCCATAGCCCCTGGTACCTCTGTGCCCTCCGACCGCCGGACGTGACGGCAAGAGCAGCACGCCAGCGGAGCTCCGGTCTGGACATAACCTTCAACGGGCCTGCCACTTGCATCATGCGTCAGATCGGTGTAGTATGGACCAAGCGCGTGGCAAACCCCAGGCACCATGCAGGCAGGGCTGTCTCATTCTGCGATCAGCAGCATCGCAAACGCAAGAGGTAGCAGCGGCTGGTCTCTAGACCTGCCATGCGGGTACGCCGGCGCCAGAAGGCGGAAGGAAATGCCAGACGCCTAGCAGGCGCGAGACAGAGAGAAGCTGGTTCCTGCGCCCGAAGAGACGGTTCAGCTCTCCCTGGCACCGCGAGAGGCCACGTGGGCGGGCTACACCGCCGAACAGCGCACCGATGCGGAAGGACGATACACGTTCCAGATCTCAGCGCCCCCGGAAGGCGCAGTCTGGGTGGTGAGTTTCGCGGGCAAAACGGTCCGGGTCGGGTTCCAGGACAGGAAGTTGCCAGAGGGGGTGGATTTCGTGGTTGAGGCCAAGGCAACGAGGCGGCCTGCTCAGCCCGAGGATGGACCGGACCAGTAAAGGACTGCCCGCGCTCGGCCCGGGCGGTTTCCTCCTGTCACCCGCTATGGCGGAAGGCGGGGAGACCCCAGCCGCTGGCAGCGCCCCTCGGGCGCACTATGGTGCCGAAATGCTCATCTCTGGGATCGTCTGGCCCGATGATCGGGTCGAACATATCGCGAAGCACGGAATCAGCCCAAATGAGTTCGAGGATGTGTGCTTTGGGCATGCTCTGGTGTTGCGGGGAAGGTCAGAGGGAGCGAGTCCCGTGTACCACGCCTCGGACAGACGGACTCCAATCGGTACCTGCTTTGTGTTGTGATCCACTTCCCGGACGGCAAGGGCTATCCCGTTACGGCCCGGCCGATGACGCCCAAGGAGAAGCGGCGCTACGAGCGCTGGAGAGCACAATGAACTCACTGCCCAAGACTGACTCGATCTCTGAACTGGCCACGTTCTGGGACACCCATGATCTCACTGACTTTGAGGGGGAACTCGAGGAAGTCTCAGAGCCCGTCTTCGTGCGTCCCGCAGATCTGACTGTCCGTCTGGCGCCTGCTGACGCGTTAGCACTGCAGAGGCTGGCCTGCAAGCGGCGCGTGTCTGAAGCTGAGCTTGTCTCTCAGTGGGTCCACGAATGCATCCGTGCCGGGTGACTACTCAGGTAGGCTTTCTGACCTCGGAATCGGGGCCGGTATCGGGGTCGGAACCGATTCGCCAAACCCACCGACCCCGATACCGACCCCGACCCCGAACTGAGCTCGGTGGAGCACCTGAGTAGTTACCGCGCGGGGTTGTAATCGCCAATCGACCAGAGGCGCGGGACTGCCTGGCCTCGGCCCATGATCCACACGTCGACGGAGGATAGCCCGATGCCCCCCAATCCCGTGCTCACCGGCCTGCGTGCCGGGAAGCTCCTCATCGGCATGGTGCATGTCGGGGCTTTGCCGGGAACCCCGGCCAACACGCAGCCCATCGGCGCCCTGCTGGCGGCGGCCCGCGCCGATGCCACGACCTACCGCGACGCGGGTTTCGACGCGGTCATGGTCGAGAACATGCATGACGTGCCGTACGTGCGGGACCCCGGCCCGGAGATCGTCGCCGCCATGACGCGGGCCTGCGCCGAGGTCCGCAGCCTCGGCCTGCCCACGGGGGTACAGGTTCTCGCCGGCGCCAACCGCGAGGCCCTGGCCATCGCCCTGGCCGCGGACCTCGCCTTCGTGCGGGTTGAGGGCTTCGTCTATGCCCACATCGCCGACGAAGGGCTGATCGAGGCCTGCGCCGGGGACCTCCTGCGCTACCGGCGCCAGATCGGGGCGACCGGCGTTGCCGTGTTCGCGGATATCAAGAAGAAGCACTGCGCGCACGCGATCACCGCCGATGTCGACCACGCCGAGACCGCCCGGACCGCGGCGTTCTTCGGCGCCGACGGCGTGATCGTCACCGGCACGCGTACCGGCGTCGCGCCCGCGGCAGACGATCTCCGGGAAGTCCGGGCGGCGGTCACCCTGCCGGTGCTGGTGGGCTCCGGCGTCACTGCCGACAACCTGCCGGATCTGTTGCCTGACGCGAGCGCCCTGATCGTCGGCTCGGCGGCCAAGGTGGGCGGCCTGTGGTCGAACCCGGTCTGCCCGGAGCGCGCCCAGCGCCTGGCCAGTGCTTTCCGGGAGGCTGCAGGCAGGCGCTGACAGACTGACCTCACAGCGGGGAATCGGGGCTCGCCAGCCACTCGCGCAAAGCCTCGGTGGCGAACAGCAACGGGTACAGGGCTTCGTAGTACCACAGGCTGGCGAAGTAGAGACCGATTGGGCGTGGGCGCTCGATCTCCTCCGGGTGGAGCACCAGCCACTCTACGCCGCGTGTCGCCACGGCCCGCGTCGCCGGCCAGCGCAGCAGGGCCGTGACCGCCAGGGCGGTCTCCTCGACGCTGGGCGCAACCCCCTGATCTCCTCCCCAGCCACCGTCGTCCGCCTGCCGCGCCAGCAGGGCCTCGAGGCCGCGCTGGACCCAGGCCGGGGGTGCGGCCGCCAGTTGCGGCAGGTCGCTGAGGGCCCGCAGCACCCGCGCTGTGCCATAGACGGGATTGGCGTGTTCAGGCGCGGCGTCGTTGCCGAACCACAGCGGCAGCCAGGAGCCATCGGGCCGCTGACTGCGCTCGAGGTAGCGCAGCGCCGCGGGGACGGCCTGGTCGAGTCGCCGCCGCAGGGCGGGGCTGACCGCCGGCCCCCAGACCGCGGCGGCGCGCAGGACGTGCGCCGTAATGTCGGGGCAACTGCGGTCGAAAGGCAGTCGGCCCCAACCGCGACAGAAGGTAGGCGTACCGCCGTCCCGATTGGCCAACCCCAGCAGCCAGGTCAGACCGGCTTCGGCCGCACCCCGCAGCTCGGGATCCGCAAGCGACCCCAACTGCGGCAAGGCCAGGAGGGCGCCAGCCGTATCATCGGCATCCGGGACGGCGCCCGGCAGATCGGTCCAGCCCCAGCCGCCAGGCGCGGCCCCGGTGTACGGATGGACCTGGCGGAACTGCTGGCCCAGAAGCCAGGTGCGCAGGGCCGGCCGGTCCGCGGTGGGCAGATCGGCGCCGAGGCTGACGGTGCCCAGCGTACTGAGCCAGGTCGCCAGGTTGCTGTCGATGGGCCAACTGCCGTCGGCACGCTGCGTTGCCAGCAGGAACTCCGCACAGCGTGTCGCCGTAGGCTGATCGCCGAGACCCGCCGCCCGCAGGCTCATGGCGACGAAGCCGGTCAGCGGCACCGCCTCGAGAAAACCGCCACTCGCGGGCTGCAGGCGCGCCAGCCGCCGCAGGGCCGCAGGCTTGAACGGCCGCTGCCAGTTGAGGGCTGCACGGGGGCCGCAGCGCTGGCGCACGATTCCCAGCGCGATCAGCGCCGGCAGCGCGTAACTGACCACGGGCAGACCCAGGGCTCCAAAGGTGGCGCGCGGCAATACCGCCAGGGCGAACGGCAACTGCGGTACCAGGCGCCAGCAGGCCGGAGACTCGCCAAGGATACCCGCCAACGCACACTGGCTGAGGATGGGAACCGCAAAGGTGCGATCGGCGCCGTAGTGCCCCAGAACCGCCGCGGCGACCGCCGCCGGTCCGAGGTTGCCCGCCTGGCGATGGACCCAGACCTCCGCCCCGCAGACCGCCGTCGAGGCGCCGGCGCGCGGGCTGCCCCGCAGCGCTGCCCAGGCCAGGAGGGTCGTGCTGAGGTTCCCCGGACTGACCGGCGTGTCGCCCCAACTGCCATCGGCCAAAGCCGTCCGCACTAGCCAGGCCTCGCCTTGCAGAGCGGCCCGCAACCGGGCCGCGCCGCCGAGGCGCCGCAGCGCAAAGGCCGCCACCGCGGTAGACAAAGCACTCGACGAGAGCTCGCCACGCCAGACACCGTGCTCGTCACGCGCCGCAAGCAGGCGGTCGCGGCAGAGCTGGTAGCAGCGCTCAACCTCAAGGCGGTTCATGGCTCCAAGGCCCCTAGTGCCAGCAGACCATAGAAGGTGTATTCGCAGTCGGGGGTGGGATCCACCGCGGTCCCGCAGAAACCCCCGCTCACGTCCCAGCGGGCTTGCACAAACTGCGCCGTGCGCGCGGCCGCCAATCCACCCAGCGGCGCGCCCAGACGGCGCAGGGCGAAGGCCGCGACGGCGGTCGACAACAGATCGCACAGCGGCGCCTGCGGATGGGCGCGGCAGCCACCCGCCGGGTCACAGCAGCCACGGATCTGCGCACAGACCTGGGCCTCGGGAACCGGGCCTCCCAGGGCCTGCAGCGCCAGGGTCGCCGAAACCAGCCGCGGCAGGCTCCCCGTTGCGCTCGCCCGTTCCTCCTGCAGCAGCCCGGCCGCGGCCGTTGCCGCCAGGTCCAAGGCCGGCACCTCCACACCCAGGGCCTCGTGGCACAACACCGCGAGGTAGAGCGCATAGGCCGAACCGCGAACGCTGCCGGGCGCATCGCCAAAGCCACCATCCTGACTGCGGAACCTGGACACGGCCTCCAGATACACGGCGCGCTGGCGCCGCGGTATCCCGAAGAGGTGCAGCAGCCGCTGACATTGGACCAGGGCAGCCAGGTGTGGCAGGTCCAGCGCTGCGGGGTCCTGGCGGCCGAGGAACGCGCCCAGGGCGCGACGTTCGACAGCGGCCCCGACGAGGCTCCCGACCACCGCACCGAAAAGGCTGTAGTAAACGTCGCCCGTGAGCCCACCACGACCGCGAAAACCGCCGTCAGACGCCACCCGGGAGAGCACGAAGGCGCCCACCCGCGCCAGCGCTGCCCGTTCCAGCAGGGGCTTGGCCCGGCCACTCACCCGCAACAGCTCCGCGCCGATGGCCCGGCGGCGAGTCATGGCCGGTCCCCGTGGCGCAGAATGCGCTGCACGACCCGCTGCAGCAGGGTCTTCAGCGGCGCGTGCCGCAACGGCGCCAGGGAGCGTAAGGCTTCGTTGCGGTAGTGTTCGAACATCAGGTTCGCCTTGGCGCCGACCCGCTCATCGGCGACCAGGGCCGAGAAACGGCGCTGTACATCGGCGCTGGCGGTCTTGGCGCGCCAGGCCGTCATCACCTCGGCCTGCAGATGCTCATCCGCCAGGTCGTAGGCGAGGGCGGTGGTCAGCGACGGTCGACAGGCCGAGGCCCAGAGCTCGGCAGCGCTGAGTCCGCAGGCATCGTCGATGTCATCGCGAATCTGGTAAGCGATCCCCAGCGCGGCACTGAAGCGGGTCAGCGCATCGGCTCCCGGCTCGGTGTCGCCGGCACAGAGTGAGCCGAGCCGGAGAGCGACCTCGAAGGCGGGAGCGGTCTTGAGCCGGAAGACATCGAGGACCCAATCGACCCGGAGGGGCACCGGCGAGCGGCACCACGCCAGCTCCTCGCCCTGGCCGACGGCGAGGTCACGGTGCCCGCGCGAAGCGATCTCCAGAACCCGCGCCTGGCGCTCCGGCGGCAGACCGCAGCCGGCAATCAGGCGGTAGCCCTCGCCCAGCAGCAGGTCACCGACGTTGATGGCAATGGGCACGCCCTGGCTGATGTGCAGGGTCGGCGTCTCGTAGCGCTCGTCATCGCCGTCCTCGATATCATCGTGGATCAGCGAGGCCTTGTGGAAACACTCCACCGCGACGGCCAGGCGCTGCAGGCTGGCGGGAACGGCGTCGTGGTCCGCGGCCAGGGCCTGCCAGACGCAGGCCGTCAGCAACGGCCGCCAGCGCTTACCGGAACGCCCCAGCCACTCCCGCGCCAGGCGCCCGGAATGCCCGCCATCCGGCCCGATCAACAACGCCAGCGCCTCGGGGGCAAACCAGGCTTCGACCCGCGGCCGCAATGCGTCGATATCCCGGCGCGGCTCGCAGCGCGCCGAACGCAGATGCAACAACCCCCGCACACGGTCGACGTCGACCTCGGTGTCGCGGCAGCCAGCACGATGCAGCGGAATGGCCATGCCGGGGATGGCTTCGGCGAACAGCAACGGGAACGACTTCTCCAGGGCCTCGAGGCAACTGACGCCGACCACGGCATCGACGCAGCCCTGGTCGAGCAACTGGTTCACCAGGGTCGAGCCCTCGGCGATCAGCACCATGTAGCCGAGATCCTGGGCCTCGCGATCGAGGTCAGCCAGCGCGCAATGGCCGCAACGGGCGCACAGGAGCCCCACGTCGTCGGCCTGCGCCTTGCAGTGGATGGTTGACTTCAGGCACTGCGGCAGCAGCAGCACGCGCCGGTCGAAGGGCACGGCGGCCACGGTGTCGCGCCACACCGCACTGCCGCAGAGGACCATGAGGTAGTCCACAAAGGGCAATGCCTGCGCCGTGCGGGCGATCTCGGCGGCATGCTGGCGGATCTCGTCGATGGTCAGGGGGGGCACCAAGTCGCGCGCGGCCAGGTAGCGGTCAACCGCCGCGTGGAGACGATCGCGCTCAGCGCGCTCTTGGGGAACGGCCTGGACGGTCGGCGTCACCCCTGACATGGTTTGCTCAGACCGGGGCATCTTCACCTCGCGGCGGTCGCCGTACGCCAGCGCCAGCGCGGCGCTCCGTACCGACACGACTCAACCATACGTGCCGAAACCGAAAAACCAGTGTTTCTTGCCAAAACGATAGGCCCAGTGCCGTTCGGGGATCTCGGCACCGGGGACGTGATGGCTGAGGCGGCAGCAGGCCTTGCCGAGCTCAGCGAACCCCTGCCCCCGCCCGGTGCAGTCGCGGGCACCCTGCTCAACCAGGAAATGCCGCAGCCGTTCGGGGTCTTCCATGATGATACAGCCCTGGCCCTGGGCCGCCGCGAAGCTCCGGAACGCCGCCAGAAACGCCGACTCGCCGATCACCGCACCGGGGTCTGCGGCCGCGGCCAGGTTGTCGGCGGCAAACTGGACCACCGGGCAGGGCTCGAGGTCGCCAAACGGGTTGACATGGTGGCTGATGCCCACGGCGGCCGGGCAGAGCCCCCTGCCCTCGTGATCCCAGTAGGCGTCGACGACCAGCAGCGGCACCCGGCAGCGCACCTCGACCAGGAAGCGCCGCAGTTGAATGATCTGCTCGCGCTCAAGCGCCAGCTCGGGACAGGGCCGCGGACCGACGGGGCGGTAGAGGTAGTACCAGAGGTAATGAACCCCCCGGTCGACCAACTGCCGCGCAAAGGCCTCGGTCGCGAGGTCGGCCAGATTCGACTGGCAGATGCTGCAGGCCACGCCCGTGATCAGGCGCTCTTTCCGGCAGTGCTCCAGGCCGGCCATGGTCGCGGCAAAGACCGCCGTGCCGCCGCGCCGCGCGTCGCTCACCGTTTCCAGGCCCTCGACGCTGATCAACGGCGTCACGTTCCCCAGACGGCGCAGGCGGGCCGCCACGGCGGCGGTGATCAGGGTGCCATTGGTGAAGACCTGGAAGTAGCAGTCCGGATGCGCCGCGAGCAGGTCGAACAGCCCTGGATGCAGGAACGGCTCGCCGCCCAGAATGCCGTAGAAGAAGGTCCCCTGGCGCTTGCCGGCCTCGATCAGGCGGTGGGCAAGCTCCAGGTCGAGATGCTGCGGTGGGTGCGACGGCGTCACCCAACAGCCCTGGCAGCGCAGGTTACAGGCGTTGGTGATCGACAGGAAGAGGAACGCCGGGAAGCCCTCGCCGCGGGCCTTGCGGCGTTCGAAGCGCTGCACGGCACGCATGCCCTTCCAGCCGACGGTGTAGGCGAACTTGGCGAGCAGCCGCGGGTCGGTTTCGCGGAGGAAGCGCAAAGCGATGCGTGCCATCATCGGTCCGGCCCTCCCGGCAGCGGCTCGGCGGTGGCATCCGGCGGCGGCTCGGCAAACACGCCCGGGCGAAAGAGTGGCGTCGGCGCGGCGGCCGCCAGCGCGCGCCGAGCCGCCAACTTGGCCCGCAGGTCACCGCCGAAGACCTCCTTCGGGTCGAGGCGCAACCGGGCGCCCTGGAGCTGCTCCGGGGTTCGGATCGCGCCGTTGATGGCAGGGTCGGGGCACTTCGGGAAGATGATGGCATTGGCGGGGCAGATGCGGGCGCAGGCGGGGCAGTCGGTCTTGCAGCTCAGGGGCGCCTGCACGCGCACCGCGCCAGCCGGCTCCCGAGCATAGACCCCGAAGAGGCAGAAGGCATGGCACGAACCGCAGTCCGTGCAGCGCTCCGCATCGATGAGCGGGTACCACGCGTCCTCTGCCGGCGACAGCGCGGGCGCGGCCGGCAAGCTGGCCGGAAAGCCCGCCCCCCCGAGCCCGGCGAGGATGCCGGCGTCATCCGCCTCGCGCAGGTCCAGCGCCCGCAGGCTGGGCGAGTCGTGGCCCAACAGTCGCCGCACCAACGCCCGGAGCGCCCGGACGTGGCAGCCGCCCAACACCACATCCTCTGCCGCCAAGGCGGTGGCCAGGTCGGCATCCCCGCGAGCCGCGAGCGCACAGAGGTCGCCGACGTCGATGGTCTCGCCGCCCTGCGCCAACACGGCGGCACGCACCTGCTGCAGGCGCGTGGCGTCGAGCAGTCGGCGAGAGGCACAATGGCAGAGCACAAGCGTCACGTAGTAACCTCCTTAACCACAACCGTTAACAACACGTCAACCGGCCTCTTTCCGTGAGCGTCACCCCTCACTCACCCCGGCCCACGTTCAGCGTCACGGCGAGCGGGGAAAAGACCCAGTAGGCGCGTCCCGGCGTCAGGTTCCGCGCCGGCGGATAGCTGGTTTGCGCCGGGTTGGCCTCGAGCCAGGGTCCGACGCCCTGATCGGCCCCCGGCCACGTCGTCAGCGCCGCCGGGACTCCGACCAGATTCCAGCCCGCCGCCAAGGTCAGGCTTGGCGCGCTCGGGGCCGCACCGGCGACCACGAGGTGCACGGCAACCGGCGCCCAGACCCAGACCCCTTGCAGGGCCCGGATGGTCGGCGCCGCCACATAGCCGCCGCGGACGGGGTCGTAGGTCAGCACGGCCTGGGCTTGGGCTGCGGTCGCCACGGCGTCCCCGAAAACCGCCGCCGCGGACGGCAGCGCGGGCGAGATGGGCAGGGACAGTACGTTCCAGCCTGCCGTCAGCGCCAGCTCAAACGTGAGCCGCGGTGCCGCCCGGAGGGCAAACCGCCGTACGGTTCCGGCCGGTACGGTCAAGCCGGTCTGACGACGCAGGTCGACCTCCAGGCCGCCCGGAAGCGCCGCCCCCCCGGCGTCGATCTCAACCAGGGTGACCCCCAACTCCGCCGGCACGCCGGCCGGCTCGATCCAGGACAACAGTCCCTCGGCACTGGCACTCGGCACCACCTCGAGAACCCACTCCGCCACGGCCGCACTGTCCTGAACCCAGGTTGTGCAGGCCTGATCGCCGGACAGCAGCCAGGCGCCGGGCTCGCCCGCGCCGCGACTGCCGACGACGCGCTCGGCCACCGCTGCCACTCCGAAGGTAACCTGGCCCTGCCCCGCACCGGCGAAGAACAGCGGCCAGGTCCACGCCGACGTGCGGGTGGCCCGGCTGAAGCGGCTCAGCCGTTTGGCGGCGAGCGCGGGGACGGCCGGGGCCGAACCACGGGCCGCGCTGGTCGTGGCCCAGATCTCGACATCGTCAAGATTCCAGCCGGACATCTCAACCTGCCGGTTCGTCGGCCCCATAGCCCAGCGCAACCGTAAGGTCGGGCAGCCATCGGCGTAAGCGGCGATGTCAACGACCTCGAGCCGCCAGGCAGCATCCTGGATGGCGGTGTCATTCTGCCAGACGGTGTGCCAGGCACTGCCATCGGCGGAGACCTCGATGGCGGCCCGGTCCTGCGGCAGCGATTCGACGTTCAGCCAGCGCCGGTAGCGGAGCTGTGTGCCGCTGAGGCGACTGCAGTCGAGGCTGCCCGTGGTCAGGTAGCGCGGCCTCAGGTTACTGCGGTAGTCACCCTTCAGGTTGTAGCCGAAGACGGTCGTACCCGTGTGGCCCTGCGAGGGATCCGGGTAACCGGCGCGGCGGCCGCCCCTGCCACGCGGCTCGCCAAAGGCCCACGCCGTGCCACGGGTCCAGCCCGGATCGGTCGCCAGGGACCATGAGTACACACAACCGAAGGGGCTCGTCGTGGCTGTCAGCTCGACGCGATTGGCATCGCGGTTACCCTCCGCGTCCGCCGCCCGCACCACATAGTAGTACGTGGTGCCAGCACTCACCGCCGTATCGAGGTAGGCCAGCGCCTGGGTTGTGCCCAGCGGCACGGCAAAGGTCTGACCGCCGGCGATCGTAGCGCGGTAGACCGCGTAGGTGATCGGCGGCGAGGCGTCCGTGGCGGCATCCCAGGTCAGGACGACCTGACCGGGGCCCCCGGTGGCCCCTGTCAGCCCAGCGAAGGTCGGCGGCTGCCGGTCGGCCGGCACGCCCCAGATCTGCACGTCATCCAGATTCCAGCCGGAGTAGGTCCAGGAGCTGTCCGTCGGCCCCATGCCCCAGCGGATGCGGAAGGTGGCGCAGCCGTCGGCATAGGCGGAGACGTCCAACACCTGCGCCGTCCAGGCTATATCGGCGACCGCGGCCGGGTTCTCCCACAGCCGCTGCCAGTCCGTGCCATCGCGGGAGACCTCGATGGTGGCATGGTCATAGCCGGGCTGCTCGACATTCAGCCAGCGTTGGAAGCGCAGTTGCGTACCGCTGCTGGCGCTGCAGTCGATCGCTGGCGTGGTCAGGTAGCGCACCGGCATGCTGTTGCTGTAGTCGCCCAGGAGGTTGAAGCCCAGCACCGCGCTGCCCGTGGCCCCGGAGGTCGGGTCGGGATTGCCATACTGGCCGCCGAGACCGCGCGGAATGCCATACGCCCAGCCGACGTCACAGGTCCAGCCTGGATCCGTGTCCAGAAGCCAACGGTACACCTCCTCGGGGCCGCGCGGCGTGGCCAAGGACTCCGTGCTGTTGGCCTCGGCATTGCCCAGCACATCGCGGGCCCGGACGACGTAATAGTACAACGTGCCGTTGCTGACCGCGGTGTCGCTGTAGGTCAGGCTCTGCGTGGTGGCCAGCGGGGCAGCGAAGTCCTGACCGCCGGAGACCGTCGCGCGGTAGATGCTGTACGTCACCGGCCCCGAGCCGTCCGTGGCCGCCGTCCACGAGAGCAGGACCGCGTGGTCGCCGGCGCTCGCCAGATCCAGCCCGGCGAAGACCGGCGGCGCGGTATCCACGAGGAACGAGTACGTGCTCCCCGGCGCGCCGAGCGGGGCGTACGCCACATGGCCGTCCGCCGTGGTCGCGGTGAGGTAGTAGGAGACCACAGTCCCCGCCGGCTGCGCGGGGATGGACCCCGAGAAGAGGCCCCCGGCAGCGGCACCCATGGGCACCGCCGTAAAGACGCCGCCGCCAACCGCCCAGTGCAGCGTGACCGTCAGCGGACCGTCGCCGAGCGCACCGGCCTGGATCAGCGTGGGCCCGAGCGCCGTCGTATTGGCCTGCGGCGCGTGCGTGAACAGTACGTCGACCCGAAAGCTATGCCAGGCCGTGGGCGCATCCGCCGGATGGGTCGCGGTGGCGCCGTTGGCGTCGGTGGCCTGCACGTAGTACTGGACCTGCGTGCCATAGGGCTGCGCGGGAATGGACCCGCGGTACGTCGTGCCGCGCACCGCGCCCATGGGCACGGCCGTAAAGGCGCCCGTCGGCACGTTGCGCCAGTACAGGGTGACCGCGGTCAGCGCCGCCTGCGCGACCACGCTGGCCTCCACCACGTAGGGCGTGACGCGCTGCGCGCTGTCCGCCAGCGGCACATGGGTGATCGGCAGGCCGAACACCCGTACCGTGGGGTCGCCGAAGATGTGGTAGATCGTGAAGTAGTACTCGGCGGTGGCGGGATACGCCGCGGCCGTCTGCCGCAGGCCCCAGTCAAGGGCATCGGCAAGGGTTCCCCCCGGATGCTCGTACAGCCACTGGAACTCGCGGCGCTGCAGCGCGTCGTCCTCATCCCAGAGAGTGTTCTGACTGCCGCCCACATAGGCCACGGCGCGCTCCTTGGTGGCCAGCCATTGCTCGGCGAAACAGTCGTCGAGCTGGAACGACCCAGTCAGGCAACAGTGCCCGATCACGATCGGGGCGTCGAGGGTGTTGGTGAATCCGGCCAGGTCCGTGCCGTCGTAGTCGTAACGCAACCAGCCCATTTCGTAGCCATGGCCGGAGTACACGACCAGATCGGTACCGGCATCAATGTGCCCGCTCAGCTCCGCGGCGCTGCCGTTGGCGCGGAAGAACAGCTCGTTGTGATAGCGCGTGGCATCGACGTAGTTGGCCATCACGTAGGTGTGTGTGCCCTCGGCCATATCGTTCTCCCAGGTGGCGCTGCCGCCGGAGACCCAGGTCAGATCGTGGTGCCGCGGACCGCGGTTGAAGGCGCTCAGCTTGGCCACATACTCCAGCAGCTCGGCGTTGGTATCCAGCGAGATCCGACCGATGCCGACGTCCTTGCCGAGATAGTTGTCAAAGGTCTCGCCCGGGTCCAGCAGGGCATAGGCCAGGTCGGACCAGGCCGTCGTCCCGTAGGCGGAATTGCTGAAGGTCGGGACCGCCTCGATATCGCCGAGGATGACCACATAGCGCGCCGCCGTGGCCGCGTAGGCCGCACGGATGTCGGTGCGTACGCTCTCCGCGGTGGGGGTGCCGGTGAGCCGGACTTCGGTCACCGTGTAGCCCTCGGTCTGTTTCTGGTCACGGTAGGCCGCGAAGGCGACGTCGTGATCCGCATGGTGCACGGCGATCAGCGGCGTGCCACCCGTACTCCCCGTCTTCTCCAGGGCTACGTCCAGCCGCGTCGCAGCGCCGCTGCCGACGACGACATCCGGCAGCACCTTGGGTTGGTAGCCGGGCGCGGACACCACCACGCTGTAGGTCCCCGGCCGCAACAGCCGGTAGTAGTCGCCCAGCGTCGGGTCGGAGTAGACCTGGGGTGTGCGGCCCTGGATGGCGATACTGGCGTAGAGCGGTTGCCCCGTACCGACTTCCGTGACCACGCCGGCGACCCCCGCATGGACGGCCTCGAGATAGGCGAGCATGGCCTCGCGATTGTCGTTCCACAGCCCGCTCAGGGCGCTGGCGGCGGGCCGGTCGCTGGCCGATATCTCCAGGGTGAGTTCCATGCAGCCGGCATAACGGTACAGCCAGTCCTGCACCCCGCCGATCACCTCGTACCAGGCAGCGCCATTCGTGATCCCGTGCGTGAACTCGGTGCTGGCCCACATCGGGCCGTTGCGTGAGGCGTAGGTCTCCGCCAGCCCGACGAAGACATCCTCGTCCGGCGAGGGCGAAGCGACGCTGCCCAGGCCGTCGTTGTCGTAGGGGTAGTTGGCCACCAGCGCCCCGGTATGGAAGGTCGCCGAGAGCACGAAATGGTGCGCCGCCGACCACTGCATCATGGCCACCGTCTCCGCCGGCCGCCCGGCCATGTCCATGGCCGCGCCGCCGAACACCGTACCGATACTCGTCTCGGCGCCGTCCGGGAAGGAGCGGTTCAGGTCGAAGCCGCCGGCGTTGGAGCGCGTGTTCGCCACGAACCCATCCGGGTTCATCACCGGCACGATCCAGATGTCGGTGCGGTTGACCAGCGCCTGGATGCGACTGTCAGCGGCGTAGCCTGACAGCAGGTAGTCGATGAACAGCAGGCTCATCTCGGTGCCGACCACCTCATCGCCGTGGATGGCGCCAACGAAGCGGACCTCGGGCTCGGCTTCCTCGCTGCCCGGATTGTCGGTGATGCGGATGGCCAGGATCGGCAGGCCGCCGCCGCTGCTGCCGATCGTCTCCACCCGACAAAGGCTCGGGTAGGTACTCGCGAACTGGCTCAGCAAGGCCTGCACCTGGCTCCAGTCGTGGTAACCGGCAGAGATGGCCTTGGTCCCGCCAGCCTGCGGATCGCCGCCCTGCTCCCCGATCAGCTCGACCGCGTACCCGGCCTGCTCCAGGGCCGCGCGCTCGGCCGCGGTGGCGTACACGGTCGCCGCGCCGCCGGTGAGGGTCTTGATGTCCACGCCGCGGGCCTGCAGATCGTCCAACTCGGCCCGCGCGGCGAGCGGTACCCGCAGAATCTGCACGGGGCCGAGGCGCGGCCCCGCGGCCGCCGGCAGCGTCGGCTCCGTCACCGTGACCTCCAGGCTGACCGTACCGGGGTAGGTCAGCACCTTGCCCACGGGATCATAGGCGTAGGGCGACGCCTGCACCCGCACGAAACGCTGCCCGCGCACGGTGTAGGTCGTCGTCGTGAACGGCACCGCCGTCGCCGCGCCACGCCGGCTGGCGGTGCGATACCAGGCCTCATCCAGACGGAATCGGCGGCGCTCCAGTGCCCCCGGCACCTTGGGCATGGGCTCCTGCACGGGGTAGACCCAGTGCGGCGTCGTCAGCCGCTTCTGGCCACGCGCCTCCAGGCGGATCTCGATCTCCCCGCGAGCGGCGACGGCAATGTCGTCAACCAACGTCGGCAAGTCGGGCTGACCGACCTCCGCTGTGCGCCCACCGTCCGCCACCTTGACCTCCGTGAAGCGCTGGCCGTCCGGGCTCTCGCGCGTCGCCAACGTGGGCTCGGGCAGCACATACTCAAGGCGCGCCCCCCGCGCGCGCTCCTCACGAACCTGCCGGCGGATACCCTCCGCACCTAGCGCACAGGACGCCAGGCCGCCCAGCCATGCCAGGAGCAGCGCGGCAGCCACACCCGGCATCCGTCGCGGCAGATGAATGTGCTGCATAGCGGCAATCCTCACTGATACCGGCACGCGGCCACTGCGGGCAGGATCCGAACCCAGCCGGCACTCCCCGCCCGCGACCACGCTACCCCATACTAGACCATGAGAAGAACGTAGAACAAGACCGGCATGTTGAGGTGGCACCACCCGCACCGCGACCCCGGCCGAGGCACGCTCCGGGCGCCGCCAGCCGCCGCCGCCTCGAATGATAGCATTACCGTCTCAGACAGCGCCGCGGGCCAGCGCGTTCCCGCGACCTGGAGCGCGCCCCTCCTTGTCAGGCCTCCGGCCGCGGGGTATGGTCCGGGCAATCGGCATCGAAACCCACTAACCGAACGGCCTGAGTCTGCCCATGCCGACTGCCTCCGTCCTGATCGCCACCGCCCTGATCGTGTTCACCACCCACTACCTGGGCGCGGTCGCCTCCTTCGGCGCCACGCTGCTCGCCATCCCGCTGTTGCTCTGGGTGCGCGACGACCTGACGCTGTGGATCGTGCTGACGCTGCTGATCGGCACCCTCCAATGCGTCCAGGTCGCGCTCTACACCTGGCGCGACATCGATCGCCGCGAACTGGGCCGCATCCTGCTCTGGTGCGGGGTGGCGTTGCCCGTCGGCCTGCTGTCGCAGCGCCAGCTTCCGGAAGCGCTGTTGCGGGCCGCGCTGGGCAGCGTGCTGATCGTCAGCGGCCTGGCCAGGCTCGGCGCCGACGGCAGCCGTGGCGAGCAGCCGCTGCCGCGTTGGCTGGGCCGCCTCACGCTGCTGGTGGCCGGCGTCATCCATGGCGCCTTCACCTGCGGCGGCTCGGCCCTGGTCGTCTACGCCAGTCGCGCCATCCCGGCCAAACGCGCCTTCCGCGCCACCTTGACCGCCGTCTGGCTGCTGCTCAATACCGGCCTCATCAGCGCCCGCGTCGCCGGCGGCGAGATCGGTATCCCGCACCTCTGGCAAGCCGCGGCCCTGGCCCCGCTGGTGCTGACCGCGGGCTGGCTGGGACAGAAGTCCGCCGAGCGCCTGCCCCAGGCCGCTTTCGCGAAACTCGTGGCCGGACTGCTGGTGCTCGCCGGTGTCGTCACCATCGCCACGGCCCTGCGCTGAGCGGGCCGACGGCCCGCTCAACGCCAGGACAAGGGCAGCAGACGGAACAGCCGGTCGCGCAGGACGGCGGCCAGGGCGTGACGGAAGGGCACGGAAACCGTGTTACGGAGCCGCGCCGCGGCGCCCAGGGTGGCCAGCATCAGCAGGCCGCAAACGACATAGAGCAGGCGGAAACGCTCCAGGCGCACTCCCCAGACGACGAACTCGAGGTGCCGGGCCAGCGGTAGGTACGCCCGCACCAGCAGCGGCCCAAGGCCCATCCCGACCATGATGACGCCTTGGGCCACGGCCAGATAGCCGGCCCGTTCCGGCCCCCGCGGCAAGGCCTGGTAGAGGGTCGATATACCCGCCACCCAGTAGAGACCATCCGCGATCCCGACCAGGGTCCAGGCCAGCAGCACCAGCCAGTAGCGTGCGGCCGTGAAGAAGGGGAAACTGAGGTAGAAGGCGGCGTAGATCAGCAGCATCCCCAGCAACACCGGCTTGGCGCCGATGCGGTCCACCAGGCGGCCGCCGGGACGCAGAACCAGGATCATCAGCAGGTTGTGGCCGATGACGTACCAGCCAATCTGCGTATAACTCAGCCCGATCTCCTCGATGAAGAAGACGGCGTAGTAGCTGCAGGCCAGAGAGAAGGCGGCAAACAGCATGCTGACAAACACCAGGTAGCGCCGGAAGTCGTCCAGTTTGAGCACGCCGGCGAAGTCACGCAGCCGGAAGTGGGTCTGCTGCGACACCGGCGGCATCGGGGTACGGGCGAGCACGGCCACGCCGGCCAACCCCGCCAGGCCGCAAGCCAGGATCGCCACCGCAAACCCACCCCAGGTGTGCCAGCGATCCACGACCCAGGTGCCGCCCCACGTCCCCACCGTCGCCAGGCCGGTCATCAGCACCTGCCGACTGCCGAGATAACGCCCGCGAATCCGGGCCGGGACCACGGCCGACAGCCAACTGCCCAACAGCGGCTGCGCCACATGCAGACAGGTGCCGCTCAGAAACAGCAGGCCCAGAAACACGCCGCAGGCCAGCCCGCTGCCCCGGCGAAACAGCCCCGGCACGGCCAGCATCAGCACCAGACACACGACCTCGCCCACCCCGGCCAAGACCACGAAACGCTTCCGGTCGGCCAGCCGGTTGGTCACCAGAAACGAGAGGAACTGCCACACCGCCGCCAGGTAGACGCAGGCGCCAATCAGCCCGGCGTTCTCCCGGCTCAGGCCCAGCACATCCAGGGCAAAGCCGCTGACGATGGCGTTCGCCGGAACTCCCACCGACGACCACGTGCCCAGCAGCGCCGCCTGCACCAAAAACAGCCGCAGCGCCTGGCGGTTCTCGGCCGCCGGCAGACGGGCAGGAGGAGGGGAAGACATCGGGGACCCCGCGAACACCGCGCCGCGCCGGCGCTGACCGCCCGCACCACCACGGTACGGGACTACGACCGCCATAGCATACACCGTCCCAAGCTGTTTCAAGCGCGCCCCAGGAAAGGGCGTCGCGCCCTGCCCGCCGCGCTCCCGCTGGCGAGCGAATCCTGCTGTCCAGCAGGACCTGCACGCGGGCGCTGAGCCGCCCTGGGGACACGCTGAAGCGTGAACTCTGAACACCGCGCGCCCGGGACGGGAATGGGCCGGCCACGGCCCGCTGCCAGCCGCCACGTTCTGCCCGCCCGCCCGCCGGCCACTCCCGCGGCGCGGCGCAACGTCGGCCGCTTCACAAGAGAGCGCCGGTCCGCAGGCGCCAAGGCAAGGCGCTCTCCAGGTGATGGTTATCTGCCTTCCGCACAGCCCCCGACGGAGGCCTTTTCGCCCCAACTATGGCGGCTTGGCACGTCAGGTGCTTTTCAGCTGCCCTGTTGAGGAAGCAGTCTCTCTGGTGCCTAGAGGCCACACACGAGGAGCCGGACGTGTCCACGAGAAAAGCCCTGCCGCATCTTGCCCTGATCCTGGTGGCGATCCTGGCCGTCGCCACGCGCGGCGGTGACGCCACCCTAACCCTGGACAGTGCGGACGGCAGCAGCGCCTTCCGAGTCCTCGATTCCGGCAGCGCCGAACTCATTCGCGTCGGCTCCAATGGCCGGCTGGGCCTCGGCCTGGCCAGCCCCGCTTACGCGCTGGATGTGCGCGGCGATATTAACCTCACCGGCGACCTGCGCCTCAACGGTGTCCTGCTCACCCTCGGCACCGGCACGGTGACCAGCGTCACCGGCGACGGCGGCGTCACCGGGCTGACCCTGGGCGGCGGCCCGATCACCACCACCGGCACCCTGACCCTGGGCGGCACCCTGGCCCTGGCCAACGGCGGCACCGGCGCCACCACCGCCGCGGCCGCCCGCACCAACCTCGGGCTGGGCACCGCGGCCACTCTGGCGGCAACCAATGCAAACACCGCTAGCACCGTGGTGGGACGCGACCCCTCCGGCAACTTCAGCGCCGGCACCATCACCGCTTCCCTGACCGGCACCGCCAGCAAGGCGACGAATCTGGTCGGTGGAAACAGCACGACCTTGTATGGTGCCATGCCCTATCAGTCGGGCATCGACGCCACGACCTGGGTGAGTCCTAACACCACCACCACCAAAAAATTCCTGCGCATGACCGGTTCCGGCACCAATGGCGCGATACCGGCCTGGGACACCCTTGTTGCGGCGGACATCCCGACGCTCAACCAGAACACCACCGGCACGGCCGCCAACGTCACCGGCACCGTCACTGTCGCCAACGGCGGCACCGGCCTGACCAGTTACGCCGTCGGCGACCTGCCCTATGGCTCGGGCGGGTCGACTCTTTCGAAACTCACCGCAGTGGCCACCGGCAATGCGCTCATCTCCGGCGGCGCGACCACCGCGCCGAGCTGGGGCAAGATCGGCCTGACCACCCATGTCAGCGGCTTCCTCCCCGTGGCCAACGGCGGCACCGGCACCGCCACCGGTTCGATCACCGGCACCGGCGCGCTCACCCTTGCGGCCGGGGGGACAGACCAGAACGTCACCCTCACCCCCACCGGCGCCGGCTACTCGATGCTGGGTGGAAATGTGGCCATCGGGGGCACCGCCGCGGCCGACAGCAAATTGAACATCGTGGATACCAGCACCACCGTCACCAAGGGGCTGAATATCGCCAAGTCCGGGGCGGTCATAGGCAATGCCTATGGAGCGTACCTGAGTGCCAGCGGGGCAAGGGACTGGAACGAAGGCGTCTATGCGCTTGCAAGCGGCACGGGGACATACAACGCCGGGGTCTATGCGTCGGCAATCGGTGCAAGCACGGCTGCCAGCTTCGGAGTTTTCGCTCTTGCGTCGGGGGGGAGTGCTCAGAACATCGGGATACTCGGGTCGGCATCGGGAAGCACCGGCACAAGCAGCTACGGCGGATTCTTAGAAAACTCCGCCACCATCACCACCGCGAAATACGGTGTGTATGCGCGAGCCGTCGGAAACTCCACCGGGGCCAACTACGGCGGCTATTTCACCGCCACCAATACCGGCGCGGCCTACGCCCTGGTCACCGATGCCGGCAATGTCGGCATCGGGACCTTGACCCCGACTTCCAAGTTGGATGTCGCCGGCGATGTGAACATCACCGGTAGTTACCGGGTCAATGGCACCGCCATCAACAGCGGCACCGTCACCAGCGTCACTGGCACCGCCCCCATCAGCGTGACCACCGGCACCACCACGCCGGTCGTGGCCCTCACCGGCACGGTGCCCGTCGCCAACGGCGGCACCGGCGCCACCACCGCCGCCCTCGCCCGCACCGCTCTGAGCGCGGCGGGCACCGGTGCCAATGGCGACATCACCAGCCTGACCGGACTGACCACGGATCTCTCCGTGGCCCAGGGCGGCACCGGCGCATCGACCCTCACCGGCTATGTCAAGGGATCGGGCACCTCCGCCATGACCGCCTCGGCCACCATCCCCGGATCTGTCATCTCCGGCAATATCACCGGCTCCGCCGCCAATGTCACCGGCACCGTCGCCGTCGCCAACGGCGGCACCGGCAAAACCACCGAAACCAGCTATCCCGGCGGCTATGTTCTGTATGGCGAAGGGAACAGTACGCCGGGCGTCAGTGGTAATTTGGTCTGGGACCGCACCAACAACCGTCTTGGCGTGAAGGACTCAAGCCCCAGCTACACCGTGGATGTGACCGGCGATGTGAACGTCACCGGCGCCTTCCGCGTCAACGGCACCGCCGTCGCCACCACCCTCGATTACGCCATGGCGGCCAAAACAGTAAATCAAACCCTAGTCACAACTGGCACAGACATCAGTAGTTGGCAAAGCTGTTACTTGCGTGGGGCCATAACCCAGAATGGCACCACATACTTCGTGCTGAAGGCCGGAAAGACCTACGAGTTGGAGTGCGCCCTCAGACTCTATCTCTTTTCTGTAAGCGCCTACGCGGAGTGGGCCTGGGTGGATAGCGCTAATACCCGTATCGGAGACGTGAATGTGGCTGCTAACATGCTCCCAATCACGTACTCCGGTTCAGCAGATGCGATACAACCCGTCAGCAAGGCTGTATTCACCCCTTCGGTTGACACCAACGTCAAGGTCAGGATGATCACGGTTAGTGCTGGCACCGTTAATGTCGCTTCCGCAACCTCATATGTCACCATCAAACAACTCCAGTAACAGGCCTCCATTCGTGAACCCCACAACCGAGCGATGCGAGACAGCCTGGCGGACTGCCCATCAAAGCCCAGAACGCCGCCATCCTCAAGCGCCTCGACGCGCTGGAGGCGAAGTGAGCGATCATTCCACAACTCCGGACCCTACATGCACCCGACTCACTTGAAGATTTACCGCAGAGCCGCAAAGGACGCAAAGTTTGTTAGAATTTAGAAACACCGGTTTTTTTAGGTTCAGGCATCCATGACATACTCATCCACCAAAACCCCATCTTCCTTTGCGTCTTTGCGCCTTTGCGCGAGGCAATCTTCACACCCTGGCAACTGTCACAGCCGATGATCCCGTTTCCCATCCACTCATTCCAATGAAGAGTTATCTCGCGCAAAGCCGCAAAGGCGCAAAGTTTTT
>CAILUI010000046.1 GCA_903837355.1 uncultured Victivallales bacterium | reverse complement strand
CTGGAACCGCATCGCGGAGGCACTGGCCTCACCCTGGCGGAAGAGACGTCCACAGGTGGACGCACTTACGGACTAGGGCATGCCGGGACCTGGGACAACCCAGCAGACTGGTGATCTTAATTAGTTAGCGCTTATGGGCGCATGCCCCGCCGAGCCGTGAGATCAGCGGCCGGTTTCGTGGGAACGGCTCAGCGCCTGCAAGCAGGCCGTGGAGCTTCGCCCTCCAAGCCGAATGGGCCTGTCCGCACCCAACACCGGAGCCCTGTTTCTATGGTTTTGAGTACCTTGACCAGGTCACTTGACCTGGCTATACTAAAAGCGGCGGTGGTCTCAGGCAACCGGAGTCGGAAAGCAGGCGGTCAGACCATGAAGACGATGGGCATCTCCGAGTTCAAAGCGACCTGCATCGCCACCTTGAAGGCGGTGCAGAAGCAGCGCACGCCCTTGCTGGTGACCTGGCGCGGGAAGCCCCTGGCGATGGTTGAGCCCTGCGCGGCCGCGGGTGGTCGGCGGCGGCAACTCGGCGCCATGCGCGGGGAGATGGCGATACAGGGCGACATCGTGCATGGTGATGGGGCCGGCGACTGGGAGAGTTTGTCGTGAGGATCCTGCTGGACACCCACGTGTGGATCTGGTCACAGGAGTCGCCCGAGCGTCTGGGGCCGGAGGCGCGCGAGGTCCTGGAGGATCCGACCCACAAACTGGTGGTGTCCGCCATCTCCTTCCTCGAACTGGCACAACTGGCCCACCGGCAACGCATCGTGTTGCAGGGGACCCTGGGCGACTGGTCACGCCGGGCGCTGGAGAACCTCGGCGCGCAGGTGAGCCCGATCACACCCGACATCGCCCTGGCCGCCTACGAGTTGCCCGGCCCCTTCCATCCCGATCCGGCTGACCGCATCCTGGTGGCCACCGCCATCCTGGACCACCTGACCCTGCTGACGGCCGACGAGCGCATCCTCGCCTGCCCCCGCCTCCGCTGCCTGGCGGCCGCGGTCTGAGCGCCGGCACGTGCCGCGGCCGCGGCGCATCGCATCTTCGTGGTTGAGGCTTTACCTTTCCCCCGCACAGCGGATCCAGACCTACACCCAGGAGACCGGTTTGCCATGGCAGCGACTCCCGACTGGCGGCATGCCCACAACGGCCGCGAAATTCCGACCGAAAGCTACAGCGATCAGCCCTACATCGTGCAGACCGCTGACGGCGCCTGGCTGTGCGTCCTCACAACCGGCCCTGGTCACGAGGGCGCCAAGGGCCAGCACGTGGTCTCGCTGCGCAGCACCGACCAGGGACGGAGCTGGGAAAAGCCGGTGGATGTCGAGCCCCTCGACGGCCCCGAGGCTTCCTATGCGGTCGCGCTCAAGGCGCCCTCCGGCCGCCTCTTCGTCTTCTACAACCACAACACCGACCGCGTCCCCGAGGTCAAACGCGAGGACGCCGGCGTCTACACCCGCGTCGACTCGCTCGGGCACTTCGTCTTCAAGGTCTCGGATGACCATGGCCGCAGTTGGTCGGCGCAGCGCTACGATATCCCGATGCGGAAGTTCGCCTGCGACCTGAGCAATACCTACGGCGGCGAGCTCTGTTTCTTCTGGAATGTCGGCAAGCCCTTTGTGCTGCGGGGCGCGGCCTACGTATCCTTGCACAAAGTGGGCGCCATGGGGGCCGGCTTCTTCGCGCAGTCCGAAGGCGCTCTGCTGATGAGCCGGAACCTGCTGTGCGAGCCCGACCCGGCCCGCATCACCTGGGAAACGCTGCCTGATGGAGATATCGGCCTGCGCACCCCACCGGGCGGTGGCCGGGTAGCCGAGGAGCAGAGCTACTCAGTCCTGAGCGACGGCTCGCTCTATTGCGTCTACCGCAGCATCGACGGCCACCCCGTCGAGGCCTACAGCCGCGACGCCGGGCACACCTGGTCGACGCCGCGCTACAAAGCCTACGCCGACGGCCGCCTGATGAAACACCCCCGCGCGGCCAACTTCGCCTGGCGCTGCCGCAACGGTAAGTACCTCTACTGGTTCCACAACCACGGCGGCGGCTTCCTGCGCGGCCTGCCCGAGTGGGGCCCCTACGAGGACCGCAATCCGGTCTGGCTCAGCGCCGGCGAGGAGATCGACACGCCGCAGGGGCGCGAGATCCGCTGGTCGCAGCCCGAGATCGTGGTCTATGACGATGACACCTACATCCGCATGAGCTACCCGGACCTGGTTGAGGAGGACGGCAAGCTCTACCTGACCGAGACCAACAAAGACAGCGCGCGCACCCACGAGGTCGAGGCCCGCTTCCTGGAGCGGCTGTTCGGACAATTCGCGGCCACGACGCTCGCCACCGACGGCCTGCTGCTGAGCCTGCCCGCGGCGGGACAGCCGTTGCCGGCCGCGGTCGCGATGCCGACGCTCCCCGAGTTCCTGGCGCGCGACACCAAGCGGCTCGACTACGGCACTAGGGACAACCGGACTGGCTTCACCCTCGAGTTCCGTGCCACCTTCTCCGCGCTGGCAGCGGGGCAGGTGCTGCTCGACTCGCGTAGCGCTCTCGGCCAGGGCATCGTGGTGCAGACGACGGCCCGCCGCACACTCGAGGTCGTGCTCAACGATGGCCGCACCGAGAACCGCTGGGACTGCGATCCGGGGGTCCTGCGCCGGGGCCAAGAGCACCACATCGCCATCCTGGTCGATGCGGGCCCGAAGATCATCTCGTTCGTCATCGATGGCCGCTTCAACGACGGCGGCGAGGCCAGGCAGTTCGGCTGGGGCCGCTTCAGCCCCGATCTGCGCACGCCGCACGGCGCCAAGGACATGCTCCTTGCCCCGTCATTCCGCGGCACGTTGCGGTCCCTGCGCCTCTACGGCCGGGCACTGCTGGTCAGCGAGGTGATCGGCAATGGGCGGGCGGGGGTGTAGGGTAAGATCGGCAGGAGCACCGGGAACAACGCACGCCTGACACAGAAGCGCGGTGGGCACTGAGTAACGGGAACCGGAGGAACAGCACGATGGACTCCCAGGTGACGAACGGGGTGGCACGACGCGAGTTCCTGGTGCGCGGTGCCGGCTTGCTGGCGGTACCGCTGCTGGTGCCGCGGGTCTTCGCCGCGGCCGGCAGACCCGACCTGGTCGTGGTCAAGGGCGGTGCCGCCTTGGCGCCGGAAGAGGCGGCCTACCAGCGGCTCAAGGCCGGCCTCGAACGCCTCGGCGGCCTGGAGTCACGGGTCAAGGGCAAGCCGGTCGTCATCAAGATCAACGCTACCGAGCGTTCCAGCCAGGACGCCAACACCTCCGTCCCGGCCGCGATCGCCTTGCTGCGACTGTGCCGAGAAAGCGGCGCCAGCGGCGTGACCGTCGTGGGCCAGGAGTGGGGCGGCTTCGACAGCCCGCGCGCCGGACAGCCCACCCTGCGGCAAGTCATCGCCGACGCCAAAGCCACCCTCGACGAACTGCCGCACTACTGGGTCAAAGGCAGCGAGGAAGCCTACACACTCACCCAACCACAGGGCGACGTCTGGCACGAACTGCACGTGGCCAAGGCAATCATGGACCCCGGCGCCGTCGTCCTCAACCTGGCCCGCCTGAAGACGCACCCGCACTGCGTCTTCACCGGCTGCATCAAGAACGTCGTCGGTCTGACCTACCGCATGTACGGCTTCCACAAGATCGACGACGTCGAACCGCCCAAGAACGCCGGCGATCCGGCCGACAGCGACGGCTGGGAGGTCTTCCCGCGCAAGCTGGCCCATGCCTTCCGCGACGTCATCGGGCCGCGCTGCGCGCTGCACATCCTCGATGCCGGACAGCCCACTTTCGGCTGGCGCGGCCCCGGCGCTGAGCGGATCCAGACCTTCGATGCGCACACCACCCTGGTCGGCACCGACGCCCTGGCGATGGATGTCTACGGCTGCGGCCTGCTCTACGCCAACCGGCCTGACATCTACCTCCCGGCCCTCGGCGACTGGAGCCAGGGGACCAGCCCGTACGTCCAGGGCAACCGCACCAAAACCAACTACCTCGTCGAATGCGCCAAGCTCGGCGTCGGCCAGGCGGATCTGAAGAAGGTGGACATCGATGAGGTCACCCTCGGCTAACCCAAGATCCGGCGCTGGCGAGGCGCCCGGCGGCGGGCGCGCGGCGGCGGCCCGCCGCATCTCCAGAGAGCCCTCGAGCCGCGGGCGCGCGGCAGTGGCCTGCCGTCGGCTGCTGCCGCTGGGGGCGGCCCTGGCACTGACTCTCTGCGGCTGCCGGACCATGCCGCCGGCGGCATCGACGCCGGCCGCCGTCCTTGCGGCGACGGCGCGGGCCACGCCCGCGCTGCGCTTCGGACCGGTCGAGGAATTCCCCGGCGAACGCCTCTACAACTACATGAACGGCGCCGCGGTCACCTACCTCGAGCACCACCTCCGCACCCTGGCCGCCGGCGATGTCTTCCGTGGCGCCGACCAGGCCAAGATCGAACTCTACGAACTGGCCTCACCGGCGGACGCAACTCGGCTCTACACCGCCCTCACAGCCTCCCCCGGGACGGCCTTCGCCGCCGGCGAGGCCGGCTGCACCTGGGCCGGTTTCGAGCCCGAAGCGTTGTTCCGCCGCGACCGCTTCCTGGTGCGCCTCCTCGGCTACGCCAAAGACCGCAACGCCGCCGCCAGCCTGCTCGCGGAGATCGCGGCGGCCCTCGATGGACAGTTGCAGCGCCGCTGAGTCGCTCAGAAGGGGAAGGCCGCGGACGACGGCGGGCTGGCGGCGGCGGGGGGGGCGGCCTCGCCTGAGGGCGTGGTGCCGTCGGCAGGCTGTGCGGCGGCGGCCGGCACATAGGGCGGTGCGGCGTGGCCATGGACCGCGCTGGCAATGACCGCGATGGCCCTGGGCTGCACCGGGCAGGCGCACTCGCAGGCACCACAGCCGGTACAGGATCCCGCCGCCATCTCGGGGTAGAGCAGGCCATCCCGATCCTGGGTATGCACGGCGTGAGTGGGGCAGACTTCAGCGCAGGCACCGCACTCCTCACCGCGGCAGTAGACGATGCAGCGGTCCTTGTAGAGCCGAGCGACGCCCAGTTGCGTACGCTGCTTTTCCGGGAGGCTCAGCGGCAACAGCGCCCCGGTCGGGCAAACGCGGGTGCAGCGGTTGCAGTCGTACTCACAGAAGCCGTCCAGGAAGGACAGGCGCGGCTGCAGCAGACCGCCCACGCCATACTCAAAGAGAGCCGGCTTGAGCACGCGGGTCGGGCAGACGGTGACGCACAGTTGGCAGGCGGTGCATCTCTGCACAAAGCGCGCGCGGGCGCCGGAACCGGGCGGCGAGACCGGCCCGCCGCTGGCGTCGTCGGCCGGGGGTGTCGCGCTCAGGCCACGCCACGGCCGGGACACCGCCGCCACCCCCAGCACGACGCCGGCGGCGAGCAGTTCGCGCCGGCCGTCGCGGCCGGCCGCGGCCGG
>CAILUI010000045.1 GCA_903837355.1 uncultured Victivallales bacterium | reverse complement strand
GCCCATTGCGGAAGATTCTCGACTGCAGCCTCCCGTAGGAGTCTGGGCAGTGTCTCAGTCCCAGTGTGGGTGACCATCCTCTCAGACCACCTACCCGTCATAGCCTTGGTGGGCCGTTACCCCGCCAACTAGCTTATGGGCCGCGAGTCCATCCCCGAGCGATAAATCTTCAGTAGCCCTGCCATGAGGCAGAGTACCACATCCGGTATTAATCCACGTTTCCATGGGCTATCCCGGACTTGGGGGCAGGTTACTCACGTGTTACTCACCCTTTCGCCACTAGCCGTCTTTCTTGCGAAATTCGGCCCGTTCGACTTGCATGCCTAATCCATGCCGCCAGCGTTCATTCTGAGCCAGGATCAAACTCTCCATTGCAAAAAACTACTGCAGCAGCACCGAGGTGCTACCGCAGCGTTACTTCAGCAAGGATTCAAGGAATCCATACTCCGGTCCAACCCGGTCCGTCATCTGGCCTTCACTCCCCGTAGGGCGTAACGGCTGTCAGAACGGGCCGGCCTGCCGGTTTTCAATCGATCTGCAGGTACATCGCACTGTTCAGTTTTCAAAGAGCCTGCCAGGGTTGCTTACGCTTTCCTGACATCCGTCGCACAGGGTGTTTACTTTACCCTACTTCGCGCACCTTACAAGTCGCTGCGAAGCTTTTTCCCGAGGCCGCCCTGACGTTCTACACGGCTGGACGACTGCGGGCTGACTACTCTACCCTGCCGACCGCCTCTTGCAAGCCCTGGCACAGACTTTTCAGTTTACTGCGTCAGGCTAGCCAGACTCAGTCGCGGCTGGCTATTATAGCGCCCCAGGCGCCGTCCGCAAGCCCGTGGGGCAACTTTTTCGGCGGGCTGCGGCGTCCGGTCTCCGGATCGCGAGGTGTGGGCTGGCGCGCCGCCTGGTTGCGGAGGCGCCCGGCGGCGGTAGATTGGGTTTTCCGTTGGGTAGTATGGGGATGCGAGTTAGGCAGGTGCTGGTATGGTGCCCTGGTCTATAGGTTTCGAGTTTCCGCGTGGAGCGCCTTGGTCGATGCGCAGGGTGGTTCCAGGCGTGGCGCTGGTGTTTCTAGTACCGATCGTGGCGCTGGCGGCGGCGGGCGGTGAGGTCACGGACGTGCCCCCTCCCGTTCTGGACCTAGTGGCTCAGGTTGGGGTTCTGATCCTGGCTGCAAGGGCCGGCAACCTGGGCGCCTCTCGCGTGGGCTTGCCGGGGTTCCTGGGTGAGTTGGCAGCCGGAATAGTGATGGGACCGTTTCTGCTGGGGGCGTTACCTTTCCCTGGGTTCCCCAAGGGTCTGTTTCCGGCGGCAGTGGGGTTCCCGGTCAGTACTGTTCTATATGGTATAAGCGCGCTTGGGGCAGTGTTACTGCTCTTTGCCGTTGGGTTGCGGACTGACGTCCGCATGTTCCTGCGTTACTCCAGAGCGGGAACTGCGGTTGGTTGTGGCGGTGTGTTGACGGCTTTCCTGGTGGGGGATCTCGCGGCCGGCTGCTTTGGGGCACGGATCTTCGGCAAGGCGGTCGGGTTGACGGACGCACCGTGCCTACTCCTGGGTGTAGTGTCGGCGATCAGCGCGGCGGGGGTGACGGTCCGATTCCTGGCGGAGCGGCGGCGACTGGACAGTCCCGAAGGGGTCAACACGCTAGCGGCGGCGACGGTCGGCGAGGTTCTGGGCATGGTCGCCCTGGCGGCCGTCCTGGGCCTGGCCTCTGCCCAAGGGACGGGCGGAGCTGACTGGGCCCGCCTGAGTGCTGCAGCCGCTCTAGCACTTGGCGTGTGGTTGCTGGCGATGCTCGCGGGGAGGGTGCTTGCTGGGCGTATCGGGGACATGCTGGGTCGCGGGCGCGAGCGAGCGACGGTCACCATCGCCGCCCTCGGACTGGCGCTGGTGGTAGCGGCTCTCTTTGAGGCGGCAGGACTGGCGACGATCGTCGGCGCCTATGTGATGGGCCTGACCTTGTCGCGGACGGACCTGGCCCAGACCCTGCGCGGGAAACTTGACGGGCTGTGTACCCTGCTGCTGCCAGTGGTTATCGCGGTGCTGGGGATGCTGGTTGATGTGCGCTCGTTCGGGGACCTGCATGTGCTTGGTTTCGGCTTCGCCTTCAGTGCTCTGGCGATCCTTGCGAAGGTAGCGGGCGGCGGCGGGCCGGCGCTGTTCTGCGGCTTCAACGTGCGGGGTGCCCTACGCGTCGGCGTGGGCATGGTGCCACGGGGCGAGGTGGCTCTGGTCGTCGCTGGGGTGGGGCTGGCGAGCGGAGTTCTGTCCCAGGACGCCTTCAGTGTCGTCGTGCTCATGACGATCCTCTCGGTGCTCAGCGCCGCTGCGGCGCTGCGGGCCCTCTACCGCGGTGAAAATCCGGGACTGCGCCACGCCAGGCCGCTGGGTAGCGCCGAAACGATTCGCTTTCCCTGCGACAACCCGCGTCAGGCGGAGTGGATCTTCAACGGCCTGCAAAATACCTTGCACCGGGATGGCTTCCTTGTCCACGTCCTCGAGCCCGAGGACGGCGCCGTGCTGGCCCTGCGTGGGCGGACGTCGATGGCGTTCCGGCTCGACAGCAACGACATCCTCTTTACCTGCGAGCGGGGAGCAGCAGCGGTCGTGAAGACGGCGGTGCTCTACGTGGTGCGCGAACTGCGAGCCGCCCTTGAAGCGGTGCGTCGCCCTCTGGATGTCCATCATCTGCTACGGGACATACCCTCGGCGGCGCCGGCTGCGGCTGACGCGCATGATCTGAAGCCCTACCTTCGTCCTGACCTGGTGAAACTGCGACTGCAGGGGACCACGGGCGCGGAGTTGCTGGCGGAGCTGGTAGCTCTCGTCCAGGCTGCCGGGCTGGTGCAGGACGCGGAGGGGATTCTGGCGGCGGTGCAGGCGCGGGAGCGCTCGATGTCCACCGGCCTGGAGCGTGGCATCGCCGTACCCCACTGTCGCACGGACGCGGTCAGAGGACTGACCTGCGCTATTGGCCTGAAGCCAGAGGGGGTGGATTTCGGTGCCTTTGATGGGCAGCCATCGCGGGTGTTCGTGCTGACTCTGTCGCCGGTCTCAGAGCCGACGCCGCATGTTCAGTTCATGTCACAGGTGATTCAGGCCTTGACACCCGCGGTGTGCCAGCGCTTGCTGCGGGCCGAGTCAACGCATGAGGTGATCGCCATCTTGAGCGCGCGGGCCGAGGCGGAACCGGCTTTGGCGGCGGCGGCGGCGCCACCACCACGCCAACCCGTTCCGCACGCCCTCCGTGCCACCGCGCTGACCGACGCGGTGGTGATACCCCGACTGCAGGCGACGACCAAAGAGGGTGCCATCGCGGAGCTGCTCGAGGCGCTGGCGGCGGCGCACCCGATCGAGGATACAGCGCAGGTCAAGCGGCAGTTACTGCAGCACGAGCAGGCCATGAGTACCGGCCTCGAGCGTGGCATCGCGGTCCCGCACTGTCGCACCGCGGCCGTAAGCCGCGTGCTCTGCGCCCTTGGGCTCAAGCCAGACGGCTTGGATTTCGGCAGTCAGGACGGCGCGCCGACGCAGATTGTCGTCCTGATCCTGGCCTCGACGTCGATGCCCACCCCCTATGCACAGACCCTGGCCATGCTGCTGCGGGCGCTGACCTACATCCCGCGCGCGAAGTTGTTGGCATGTGCCGATCCAGCCGCGCTCCACGCCATGATCCTGCACGCCGTGGAGAATCTCACAGAAGCACCGACGTGAGCGGTTGCCGCCGCTAGCTCACGTCGGGGCGGGTGTCCCACGTCGTCGCGCGCGACGATGGGTTCAGGTGTACATTGTGTGCAGGAGGTACGCCGATGAGTACGACAGCAACGGACCGACCGAAGCTGCTTCGCCCCGCGCCGGGGTGTTTCGTACGTCAGGAGGTCGACAACATCGCTTGGCTCGACATGGGAGACTACCTCCTGGTGGTTGACGCGCTTGAGCAGACAGCGCTTGAGGCCGAGGTCATGGAGTCGATTGCAGCGACGACGGGCGGCAAGCCGGTAGGTGTCGTGATCAACACCCATACGCACCATGACCACGTCGCGCTGAACGACGCCTTCCAACGGCGTTTCGGAGCCCAAGTCGTGAATGCACAAACGCATGTGATCCCGCCCGCGGGGCTGGTGTGGACCGCGGACGAACGACGCGTGGAGGCCCATGCGCTACCGGGCTGCCATACCGACGGGGACCTCATCGTGTGGCTGCCACGCGAACGGTTGCTGTTCACCGGCGACATCTTCGGCTGGGGGCTGATTCCGTGGGACCACGGGCTGGACCGTCCGCGCCTGGACCATATCGTCGCCACGTACGAGCGCCTCGCTGCGCTCGAGCCGACGACCGTGGTCCCGGGCCATGGGCCACTCTGTACGGTCGCCGAACTGCGCCGCTGGATCACCTATGTGCGCGCCCTGCACACCGACGTACGGCAGCTCTGTCACGAGGATGCCATCGACCGCCGGACGCTGGACACGTCGATGCTGGTGCCACCGGAGGACATGCGGGACTGGTGGCGCTTTGTGCAGTGGAAGCACGGCGACTGCGTGGCCAAGATCGTCCATGCAGTGAGCCGAGGCAGGCTGTAGAATGAGCCCGCGGCGGCGCCAGCGTGCCGGCGCGGGGTCTCGAGCACTGGCGGCGCGCGCGGGGGCGCCCGGAACGCGGTAGGACGACGAGCCTCTTCATGCATAGGGAGTGACAGACGTGACCGTAATGATGAGAGCAGCAGCCCGTACCCTAGGACTGGCGGTTGCCGGCCTGCTAGGCCTGGCGCCGGCCTCGGCCGTGATGCAGATTCTGGACGACACCCATCCGGAGCGCAACGACCGCTTCTATACGGGTACCGTCCCGGCCCCTGACAACTTCCTCAGGAATGCCGACGACTGGTCGGGAGTGGGCATGAGCGGGGGCTACTGGGCGACTCTGGTATCACCCTCCTTTGCGCTCTCGTGCAATCACCTCAACTACCATCCGCAAACGGGTTCGACGGTCCTCTTCTACCCTGACAACGACCCCACGGCAACGCCCATCTCGCGCACCGTGGCGGATGGCCAGCGCATCGGAACCTCGGATCTCTGGTTGTGTGAACTCAGCGTGCCGATTGTGCCCGCGGACGGCATCCGCTACTACCCCGTGTACAGCGACGTCGCCAGCGGCTTCCTGAACTCGGAGGTGTGGGTCTTCGGCAAGGATGACGTCGGCGTTGAGACCTCACAACGCATCGGCCGCAACGTGATCGATGGGGTGGGTTCGCTGACGGTCAGCGGGCAGCCGGGACAGCAAGTCATCCTGTACGACTACGACCGCACGTCTGCCGAGGTCGGCGGGGACGAGGCGATGCTCATGGGTGGTGACTCCGGTGGCCCGGAGTTTGCGCTCATCGACGGGACCTTCTACCTGGCGGGCATCAACTTCTTCAATTACAGCAACGGGTTCGCGCCCGATCCAGACGGCTCGGGTGGCACGCGCGTATCGGCGTACATCAGTGAGATCAACAGCGCCATGGGTGTGATGTCCACTCTCGGCGATCGACTCACGGTGGTCCCGGAACCGGCGTCCCTGGTGCTTCTGGCCGTGGTGGGAACCGGGGTCGTGCTGCGCCGACCACGGCGGCGACCGGCAGCCTGAGTGGCCTTCGGGGTTGCCGAACGGCGGGGCGGCGGTAGATTCCTGTCCGGTGCGACTCGTGAGGATCTCGGCAACCCCCCTGGACCCCGCTCACCCATGCCCTCAGAACTGCTGTTCGCGGACTACACTCCCGCCACTCTGGAACCCAAGAACTCGATCGGAGCCAAGTGGCAGCGCCTGCTGGACGCCCTGGACCTCAAGCGTACGGTCGCAGGCAAACGCGTGGCGATCAAGTTGCACCTGGGGGGGGGCGTCGGGTTCAGCACCGTCCACCCCTTCCTGGTACGACAACTGGTGGCCAAGACCATGGCCGCGGGGGCGCAGGAGGTCTTTCTCTGCGACAGCCCGGGGGCCGTCCGTTCAGCCGCCCAGCGCGGCTACACCGCGGAAACCGTCGGCTGTCAGATTGTGCCCGTGGCCGGTACAGCGGACAAGTACGTCTACCCCACCCGCATCGAGCCGCCCTTCCGTGAGCTTGCGGAGGTGGAACTGGCTGGCGAGATCGTTGACGCCGACGCCCTCATCGACCTCGCCCACGTCAAAGCCCACGGCGCCTGCGGCTTCGGCGGGGCCTCGAAGAATCTCAGCATGGGCGCGGTAGTGACCAGCACGCGGCGCAAACTGCATGCTCTCGAGGGCGGCTTGCTCTGGGACGCCAAGGCCTGCACACACTGCGAGGCCTGCATGGAGAACTGCCCCAACCACGCCATCCGCTTCTCGGAGCAGGGCAGCTTCGACGTGTTCTACCACAACTGCAAGTTCTGCCAGCACTGCGTCCTCATCTGCCCAGCCAAGGCCATCCGTCTGGTGGGCGGCGGCTATCGCGACTTCCAGAAAGGGATGGCCCTCACCACCTCGGCTGTCCTCAAGACCTTCGCGCCCGAAAGCACGCTCTTCATCAACGTCCTGACCGACATCACCGTCTTCTGTGACTGCTGGGGGATGACGACGCCGGCCCTGGTGCCTGACATCGGCATCCTCGCTGGCCGCGACATCGTGGCCATCGAACAGGCGTCTCTGGATCTC
>CAILUI010000044.1 GCA_903837355.1 uncultured Victivallales bacterium | reverse complement strand
GGGCTTCGACCGAGAGCAGCTCGATGCCGACCAGGGACACCTTCACCCAGGCGTCGATCACGATACCCTTGTCGAGGATGCGGTCGACGACTTCGGCGAGGCTCGAGGAATCTGTGGACTTCTGTACCTTGGCCATGATCAGTGCCTCCTTCGCGTTTCTTCTTCTCACACCACCCTGAGCAGCGCGGGCGTCGCCGCCCCTGCTGCCCAGGGACTAGTCTTCGGGGTCTGCGACTCAGGCGGGGGTGGCGGCGTTGGCGGTCAGGCCGATCGCCTCAGCGTACTTCAGGTAGGTCTCGACGGACGCGATGACGACGCGGGCTTCGACCGAGAGCAGCTCGATGCCGACCAGGGAGACCTTCACCCAGGCGTCGATCACGATACCCTTGTCGAGGATGCGGTCGACGACCTCGGCCAGACTCGACGAATCCGTTGATTTCTGTACTTTCGCCATTGCCGTTGCCTCCGCTTGCTGGGGTTGCTGTTCCGCTGCATCCGACCCGGCACGCATGCCGTTGAGAAGGGGATAAGCAGGGGGCGTGCCAAGTGGCTTGAGCAAGCGGGAATTCGGGGCGGAAGGGGTTTCTGGAGGGCCACTGTGGAGTCGGGGCTATGGAATCGATTCCCTAGATCGCGGGTGGCGCCGCCCCAGGTGGCGGCGCTGGCCGGCCCATGGCCCGGAGGATATCGTCGCGGCGGAAGGGCTTGGCGACGAACGCGGAGATCAGCCCGGACCGGAGGGCGTCCAGGATGAGCGGGTCATCCTGGTAGAAGTAGCCGGAGACGATGACGATGCGGATGTCAGGGTTGGTCCGCTGGAGCTGGCGGGCCAGGTCGAGGCCGTCATCGTTCGCCAGCTTGGCGTCGAGGAAGGCCACGCGGAAGGGGTGGCCGGCCGCCATGGCCAGCGCCTGGCGGGCATCAGACGCCGTCTGGCAGACGCCCCCCCCTGCCTGCAGGATGCGCTGGAGAGCCCAGCACATCTCAGGTTCGTCGTCAACGATGAGGAACTGGCCGGCTTCGTTCGCCAAGCGCTACCTCTCTGCATCACACATGGGCAGCTTGACCGTGAAGGTGCTGCCTCTGCCCTCGACGCTTGCCACCTCGATGCCGCCGCCATGCTGTTTGGCGATGGAGTAGCAGATGGACAGGCCCAGCCCGGTGCCCTTGCCGACTGGGGCCGTTGTGTAAAAGGGGTCGAAAACCCTCTCGATGTCTCGTTCCGCGATGCCGTACCCCGTGTCCGCCACCCGCACCACAGCCAGGCCATTGGCCAGGCGCAGGCCGACCTCGAGAACCCCCCCCGTAGGCATCGCGGTCATGGCGTTCAGGAAGAGGTTCATGAAGAGTTGCTGCAGCAGTATGGGGGCACCCCGGACCATGGCCTTGTCCACGGCAAAAGACACCTTCACCTCGATCCTCTGGACCGCGGCGTGGTGTGCTACCAGGGTCAAGGTCTCCTGGATCACCGCGACGAGATTGATGGGGGCCGGCCGGGCTTCGGCACTGGGGCGGGAGTAGCGGAGCAGGTTCTCGATGATCGCCGAGGCGCGCTGGATGCCCCGGTAGATCTTGTCGGCGCACTCGCGGCGGAACTCCCGCGAGCACTCCTCCTCCATCAGGAATTCGGCGGCGGACGAACAGATGGCCAGGGGGTTTCTGATCTCGTGGGCGATCCCTCCGGCCATGACTCCGAGGGCAGCCAGCTTCTGGGACTGGATCATCTCCGACTCGAACTTCCGCCTTTCGGTGAGATCCCGGCCGACGGCCACGACGCCCACCGTCTGCCCGGAACGGTCCGATAGTGGCGAGAACACCCAGGAGACGAGGATGATGGACGACTGTTTCGTCTTGAGGGGGCATTCCTCGATCTGGGTGGAACAGCGCTTGTCGGCACTGACGAGGCTGGCTTGGATGCTCTCCTGGTACTCGGTGGAACAGAACTCGGCGAAGCCGCGCCCGCGCGCTTCCGCAGCCGAGTAGCCCAAGAGCTTCTCTGCGGCTGCATTCCAGGTCAGGATCCGGCCCAACCTGTCCGTGGAAATGACCAGGTCGCTGGCGCTATCCACGATGCTGGCCAGATGCCGCTCCACCCGCCGCACTTCGTCGCTGAGGCGCATCTGCTCGGTGACATCCTCCATGAGCAGCAGGACGCCCTCGGTCTGTCCCTGCCAGGAAAACGGGATGAGGCTGTAGTAGTAGATGCGGATTGGCACCCCCGGAGCGCGGTAGGTCATGCGCTCGCCCTTGGCTGGCCGGCCGGTCTCGATCACGTGCTGCACCCGCCTGGCAATGTCCATCTGCTCGAGGATCACCGCCGGGAGCGCTTCCTCGACTCGGTGTCCGACCGTCTCCAGCAGGGTGCGGTGGCTCTTCTCAAGGAAGTTGCGGTTGGCCGAGAGGATGCGCAGGTTCTTGGCGATCAGGAGAACCGACGACGGGATGGCGTCCAGCAGCATGGTATAGAGCTGCTCGAAGCGCGCCGCCGCTTGTGTGGCTGCCGGGTCCGCCAAACACTCAGTCATCGTGTCTCTGCCTTCGTTGCTCATCGTCGGCTCCGACAACGGCACCAAGTGGGTGTTCTGGGGTCGCGAAGTTGTACGGTGGCCACGGGCCGCTGAGCAAAGCCTTGGGTCCGGCCTGCTCAACCTGCCTTCGGAACGTCTCTCTGAAGCCGTCGGTGTGTTCTTGGGGGACGAGGAAGTAGAGGGACAGGACGACCAGGCCGTCGCGCCTGCCCGTCTCGGTCCGGTGCTGGGTGTACAGGCCGGCAAAGGCGGCGCTGCAACGGTCCAGCAACGCCTGGTACTGCAGGGAGCTTGCCTCCCGCACGCGGTAGAACTCCCGCCGTGTCGCCAGGTACTGGCTGCCGTCCCGCGGCGTCGCGGCCGGCGGCGGCGCCGCCGCGGTCGCTACGGACTCCGTGAGGAGGATGCGGACACCCATTTCAACGCGCCCCTCCAGCTCTCCGAGCAGGGCCGTATAGTCGCCCCTCTTTTCGACGAGCAGGCGCTGGATGGCGGACTCATCCTCCAGGAAGCAGCCATAGCGCATGGGGATGACCGCCTGCCGGCGGTGGAGTTCGGCAACCGCCCGGCTGTAGGCGAGTAGTTCAGCCACCGGCGGGGCGGCCGCGGCGCTCGGCAGCTCCGCTACCGCCGCCGCCAGGCCAGCGGCGCAGACGACGGACAGCGCCTGGCCGCGCACCCCCGCCAGGGGCTCGCCAGGAACCACCGGGGTCTTCATGATGCCGTAGATCAGGTAGGCCATGGGCCACTACCCCTGCGTGTTCAGGACCGGGGTGAAGTGGTAGGGTGGCCAGGGACCGGAGGCCTCCAACTGCAGCCCCAGTGACGCATGACCGGCGTTCCACACCGCGGTCAGGCCGTGCAGACGCTCCACATCCTCGACGCGCACCAGCAGCGCGGCATGGTAGATCATCTCGTCGGCCCTCCCGGTCAGGTCCGCTGCCAACAGGCGACCGGCAGCCGTCGTCGTCGACACCGGCGCCACGAGCGCGGTGATCTCGTCGGTGACCCCTCTGAGCCAGGCCCGCGTCTCCAGGTCCACCTGGGTCTTGATCTTCTGCTCCTGGAAGTAGCGCTTACCCGGCGGCAGCCCGGCAAGCTGTGCCTGCTCCGTCGCCAGGCGCGTTGCCAGGAGCCGGGCGCGGGCCGCCGGCAGGTCCACGTAGGCCTTCAGCGCCCATTCCTGTTGGCCGGCCGTCTCCAGGAAGAAACCCGCCAAGGCTGCACGGTGTGGTTCCAGTGCTGCCGCCAGTGCCGCCAGCCCCGAGAAGACGCTGCCGAAACGCACCGGCAGCACGGGAGCCTGGCGCAGAATCGACAGGATGACCTCTTCGTGGCGCCGGGCCCGCGGCGCCACCCAGGCCAAGTCCGCCAGCCGGGCACGGGCTTCGGGCCCACGAAAGTCCTCCAGGGAGACTGCGGCGGTAATGGCCACCACCCCGGCGAGGGGCTCCGCAGCGAGGGGCGAAAGGGCGTCGATTCCCGTTCCCGTGAGCTCGGGCCGCGGCGTTCCCGGGGTGAGGCAGAAAAGGTAGACCCCTGAGCTCATCCGTGGCTCCGACGAACGTCCGCCAGCGCCTCCTGCAGGTCCTGCCGCAGGACCAGGATCACCGCCTCCTGGCTCGGGTCCGCCGCCAGGCCCTTGACCGCACGCCGGACGGCGGCCATGGCCGCCTGCCGCACCACGGCCGCGATCTCCGCGCCGCTGAAGCCGGCCGTCTGGGCCGCGAGTTCGGCGCTCTGGATATCGGCCGCCAGGGGTTTCCCCCGCAGATGCACCGCGAAGATCGCCTCCCGGTCCTGCTCCTCGGGCAGGCTCATCTCGACAATGTCGTCGAACCGCCCCGGCCTGAGCACCGCCGCGTCCAGCATGTCGCGCCGATTGGTGGCTCCCAGCACCAGGACTCCCCGGAGTTCGTCAATGCCGTCGAACTCGGCCAGGAACTGGCTCAGAATGCGCTCCGAGACGTGCGAGTCCGCGGTGCCGGCGCTGCGGGTCGCCACCAGGGAATCGATCTCGTCGAAGAAGATGATACAGGGTGCAGCCTGCCGGGCCTTGTGGAAGATCTCCCGTATCCCCTTCTCGGATTCGCCCACCCACTTGGACATCAGGGCCGGCCCCTTGACCGAGATGAAGTTGGTCTGGCTTTCGGTCGCGATCGCCTTGGCCAGCATGGTCTTGCCGCAGCCCGGCGGGCCCACCAGGAGAATCCCCTTGGGTGGCGTCACACCGCCTTTCTCAAAGAGATGGGGGTACTTGAGGGGCCACTCCACGGCCTCGACCAGGCGCTGCTTCAGGGCGGTCAGGCCGCCCACGTCACCCCAGTGGACATTGGGGGACTCGACGAAGACCTCGCGGATGGCGGAGGGCTCGATCTCGCGCAGGGCGGCCAGGAAATCCTCCATGCGGACCTCGAGCTTGGCGAGGATCTCGTAGGGGATCCCGGCCTGCCCGAAGTCGATCTCGCCCATGATCTGCCGGAGGCAGATCATCGCCGCTTCCCGGCAGAGAGCCTCGAGGTCGGCCCCCACGAAACCGTGGGTGATCTCTGCCAGGTGTTCCATCTGCACGTCACCGGCCAGCGGCATGCCGCGGCTGTGGATCTCCAGGATTTCCAGGCGGCTGCGCCGGTCCGGGATCGGGATGACGATCTCCCGATCGAAACGGCCCGGACGGCGCAGGGCCGGGTCGAGGGCATTGGGGATGTTGGTGGCGGCAATGACGATGACGTTCTGGCGCTTGTTCAGGCCGTCCATGAGCGCCAGGAGCTGCGCGACGACACGCTTCTCCACATCCCCGACCACGTTCTCCCGCCGGGGCGCGATGGCGTCGATCTCGTCGATGAAGAGGATGCTTGGGCCCTTCTTGGTGGCCTCCTCGAAGATCTTGCGCAGATGGGCCTCGCTCTCGCCGTAGAACTTGTGGATGATCTCCGGGCCGCTGATCGAGAAGAAGGCGGCCTCGGTTTCGTGGGCGATGGCGCGGGCGATCAGGGTCTTGCCGCAGCCCGGCGGTCCGTAGAGCAGTACTCCCTTGGGGGCGTCGATCCCCAGGCGCTGGAAGAGCTCGGGGTAGCGGAGCGGCAGCTCGATCATCTCGCGAATGCGCTGCAGTTGGGATTTCAGCCCGCCGATGTCCTCATAGGAGAGGACGCGACCGCCGTCCTCCTCCTGGCTCTTGCCGATCACCAGCGTGGTCCCCGGGTGGATCAACGCCGGGCCTTTCGGCGTCACGGATTCCACCTTGAAGCAGGCCGAACGGCTGCCGAACAGCGCTGCCTGGATCTTCGCGCCTTCCAGGACCGGCAAGCCGTCCAGAAGGCTCCCGATGTACTTCAGATCCCGCTCCGCCGGCACGACGGTGGTCGGCGCGAGCACCACCCGCTCGGCGGGACGGCACTGGACCTTGCGGATACTGACCAACTCGTCGAGGCTGGCCCCGGCGTTCTCGCGGGTCGATCCATCCAGTTGCACCCGCGACTGACCGCGGAGGTCCGCATAGGCCGGCATGGCCTTGCAGACCGCCTTGCGCTTGCCCTCGACCTCCACGGTGTCGCCGACCGAGAGTCGCAGCCGCTCCAAATCCTCGGGGCCCATCCGGGCAAAGGCCCGCCCGACGTCCTTGGACAGGGCTTCGGTTACCCGCAACTTGGCGGCCGTCGTATCACCGTCTCGTGTAGCCATAGGGGGATCCCGCCTTAGTGCTCACTTACCCGCACGTGCACAGCGAATGGTGACGATGCCGTTGTTGCAGGTCACCGTGATCCCTGCCGGCGCGGGAACGTGGCCCAGCAGGACCTCCTTCCGGTACTTCTTCTCGCCCTTCTGGGCCGAGATCGTCAGCACGTCATCCTGAACGTCCAGGTGAATGTCCTCTGGCCCGACGCCCGGCATCTCGGCAACCAGGACCGTGGCGCCGTCGTCCTCGAAGACGTCGACCAGCGGTTCGTTGATCTCCTGCACCACCGCCTCCCCGGTCGTCTTGTCCTTGCGGATGTTGCCGAAAGGCTCAACCTTGATGTGGTCGCCCTTGTCGCCCAGGCCCATTTTCACCGAGAAGCCATAGACGCCCTTGATGCCGCCCTCTTTCGAGGGGATGGTGAACTCGCCCTGCGTCGACTTGGATTCGCCCTTTGCCGCGATCTCGTTCAGTTTCTCGGCGAGCTCGGCCAAGCCGTTCAGGATGCCGCCGACCCGTTGTTCGCTCGTGCTCTTCCCCGCTGTCGCTCCAGACTCCTTGGCCGCGCCCTGGCGCTGCGAACGCTGCTCGGCCGCGCCCGCGAGCTTCCCCATCGACTCCAGGAACCCGGTCAGGCTGCTGAAGGCGCCGCCGCCGCGATCCACCGGTTGCTCGTCCTGCTTCTTGCTAGACTCCCGCGTGCTTTTCTTCATCGTCTTCTCCCTTGGTGGGGATGCCGAACTTCTTGACTTTACCGTGCATGGTCTTGTAATCGATCTTCAGCAGCCTGGCGGCCTTGGCTTTGTTGCCGCCCGTGACCTGCAGGACGCCAGTGAGAACTCGCCGTTCGACCTCGGCCACGCTTCGCTGCACGATGTCGTGGAGGGACGTGCCCTTCCAGGCGGGGATGCCGCCGGCGGTGGCCGCGGCCGGCGCCAGGCTCTCCCGGCGCTCGATGCCGAGATCCTTCTCGGTGATCGTTCCCGTGGCCAGCAGTGCCGCCCGCCGGATCACCGACTTGAGTTCGCGGACGTTCCCCGGCCAATCGTAGGAAATCAGGGCCTCAACGGCCGCTTCCGAAAGGCCAAAACTCGGCTTGCTCAACTCGCTCTCGGCGCCATCCAGGAAGCGTTTCGCCAGGTAGAGGATGTCGGTCTTCCGCTCGCGCAGCGCCGGGACGTTGATGGTGAAGTCACAGAGACGGTAGTACAGATCCTCGCGGAACGTGCCCGCCGCCGCCATCTCCCGCAGGCTGCCGTTGGTGGCGGCAAGCAGACGGAAATCCACCTTGATGGGTTCCGTGCCGCCGACCCGCTGGATCGTCTTGCTCTGGATGGCGCGGAGCAGCTTTGCCTGCGAACTCAGGGGTAAGTTGGCGATTTCGTCAAGGAACAGGGTGCCGCCGTGCGCCAGCTCGAAGCTGCCCGGTTTCTGGCGGTCGGCCCCGGTGAACGAGCCCTTCTCGTGCCCGAACAACTCACTCTCGAACAGCGCCTCGGGGATCGCCCCGCAATCGACGGTGATGAAGGGGGCCTGAGCGCGCGCGCTGCCGCGGTGGATGGCTGCCGCCACCACCTCCTTGCCGCTGCCCGTCTCGCCGACGAGCAGGACCGAGAACTCCGACTTGGCCACCCGGCGCACATCCGCCGTGATCTGGGCGATGGCGTCGGAAGGCCCCATGCTCTCGAAGAGTGACAGGTAGTCCAGGGACTCGCCGGCGGTCGCGCGGTGCTTCCGCTTCTGTCCATCCGACAAAGCGCGGAAGGTCACCCTGACGACTTCGCTGTTGTCGAACGGCTTGGCAAGGTAGTCAAAGGCGCCGCCCTTCATCGCTTCGACCGCTTGCCGAATGTCCGCATGGCCAGTGATCAGGACCACCGGGAGATCATCGCTGATCGCTCTGACTCGCTTCAGCACCTCCATGCCGTTGAGGCCCGGCATGCTGACGTCGAGGAGAACCACGTCCGGGGCCGACGCCGGCGACTGGATCCGCTGCATCGCCTGCTCGCCGTCCGCGGCGACGATGACCCGTACGCCTTCCTTCTCCAGGATGTGCGTCAGGTTGGAGCGGACGTCCGCTTCGTCGTCGGCCACCAAGGCGCAGAGTGCGCTTTGTCTTACCGTTTTCACCGGCATCCTATTCCTCAGTTCTGCAGGCCCCCAAGGGGGCAGAGCACGTGGATGTCCGCGGGCAAGCGAGCGAGCGGACGGTGCAGCATCCCTAGGAAGAGGAGGCCCGTCTCCCCCGCCTGCAGCGTCTCGGCAATGCGGGCGGCGATGAACGCGTCCCGCCGCTCCAGGAGCAGGCTGCTGGTCGCCTTCTGCGCGGCCTCGATCTGCAGGGCCTCGCGGGCATCCCGCGCCTCAAGAGTCTTCTTGGCGAGGTGGTATTCCTCGATCAGCAGCTCGGCGGACTCAGTGCCCATCACGGTGGCACCCTTCTCCCGCAGGCGGAGGAGGAGCCGGTGGTTCGGACTGCCCATGCTGGCGAGGTCCGCGACGATCTCCGCTTCCTTGTTGCAGATGGGCAATCCATCCTGGTAGACGCGCGTGTGCTCGTACGGCAAGGCAAGGTCGTTGAAGACGATCTCCGCGACGCTTGACCAGAAACGCGCCACGAGGTCGACCTTGCGTTGCCAGACCTCATGCCCGAGCTGCTGCTGCGTCACTCTCATGATGGACTGCCCGAGGGCGCCCATCTCTGACTGGCTGTGCATAACGGGGAAGTAGAAAAGCGTTCGCGTCGTCATATGAACCACACGTCCAAAAATAAATATGAGTCCTGACCGGAGAACTTACAATCACCAACGCTGCGGAAAGACCGCTTGGGAAACCTTGATCCGAGGCGGGCGGGGGACCGACCAACGCGGCATGGGGGCGCTGGCCGGTCGGCCGTGGACGGGCAGATCGCCGCCGGTTCAGAGGGCCGCCGGCGGGGGCGGCGCGAGGGGCCGAGAGGCCGGCGCGTCCAGCGGCCTGCGCTAGGTCGGCGAGGTTATCCCTTCGCGGATAGCGTACTTGGTCAGTTCGGCAATGCTGTGCAACCCGAGCTTGTCCATGATGTGCTTGCGGTGCGAATCGATGGTGGTCACGCTGACGCCGAGTTTCGCCGCAATCCACTTACCGCTTCGGCCTTCGGCGAGCAACTGGAGCACCTCGCGTTCGCGGTCGGACAGGGGGGAGGCCATGGGCTCGAGGGTACCGGCCAGGTGGCTGATGTAGTCCGCGAGGACGACGTCGGTGACCTTCGGACTGGTGTAGATGCGCCCGCTGGCCACGGTCGTGATGGCCCCGGCCAGTTCGTCGAAGGCCGAGCCTTTCAGCACGTATCCGGCGGCGCCTGCCGCCAGCATCTGTTGCACGAAGCGGCGATCCGCATGCATGGACAGCGCGATAACCCTGACCTCCGGCGAGCCGGCGCGGATTTGGCGGGTCGCCTCGATCCCGTTCAGATCCGGCATGCCGATATCCATCAACACCACGTCCGGGCGCAGTTCACGCGCCAGTCTGACGGCGGCGATTCCGTCGTCGGCCTCGCCGACGACGGTCATCCCCTCCTGCTTGTTGATCAGTTCGCGCAGGCCTTCGCGTAGCAGCACATGGTCATCCGCGAGCAGAACTCTCATGGTTTCGCCCTCTCCCTCAGTCTCAGCGCCCCCGTAACTCTGGCGGCGCGGCGAGCACGGGCGGGGTGGGAATGCTCAGCGTCACCCGCGTCCCGCCGCCTGGCGTCGAGTCAAGGTCGCAGTGCCCGCCGGCCGCGGCCAGGCGTTCGCGCACGCTGAACAGCCTGAACCCAGCTTCGGGCCGCCGTTGTTCCACGCGCGCGACGTCAAAGCCGCAGCCGTCATCCTCGATCGTCACACCGACCCCGTCGCCCACCCGTTCCACGCTGACGGTCAGCCGCGTTGCTCGCGCGTGTTTCACGGTATTCATCATCACCTCGCGGGCGCAGCGGAACAGCAGTGTCCGGCCGTCGCCGCTCAAGGGCCCCGGCTCGCCCTCGGCACGGCACACGAACTGCAGTGAGTGGTCGCGCTGGAGCTTTTCGCCGGCCCACTCGAGCGCCGCCACCAACCCCAGTTGGTGGAGGATCGGCGGGCTCAGCTCGAAGACCAGCGTCCGCGTCTGATCGATGACCTCCTCCAGTTGGCCACGGATCTGCGCGATGGCCGTCTGGGCGGGACCGGCGTCGAGGGTTGCCGCCAGGCCGCCGAGCTTGAGCCGCAGCAAGGCCAGCGACTGTCCCACCTCATCGTGCAGGCACACGGCGATCTGCTGGCGCTCGCGCGCCTCGACCCGGGACAACTCGTTGGTCAGTTGGCGCAGCCGAGCCTCCGAAGCGCGCAGCACCTCCTCGGCACGCTTGCGGGCGCTGATGTCCCGCAGGAATGCCATCAACTGTCCGCCGTTCAGCGCGCGGAACTGCACGCTGACTTCAACGTCGAAGACGCTCCCGTCTTTGCGCCGATGCCAGGACTCAAAACGGTCCTCGCCCTGGGCCACGATTCGCTGGATACGGGCGGCGGTGTCCGCGGCGCTTTCGGTGGCCTCCAGGTCGGAGACGCGCATCGCCAGCAGTTCCGGCGCACTGTAACCGCTCATGCGGCAGTAGGTGTCGTTGACCTCCAGCAGGTGTCCTTGCATGTCTGCCACCCAGAACCCGTCCATGGCTGTCTGCAGCACGGCGCGATAGCGCTGCGCTTCGAGCACACGTGAGCTGACATCGCTCAGTGTGATGCGGCAGACCCGGGCGCCTGTGGCAGCCTGCCCCGCCGCGGTCACGATGGCTTCCAGATGCGCCCAGAACACCGTGCCGTCACTCTTCACCATCCGCAGCTCGAAGGCCTGCTGTTCCGTCCAGGCTTCGGCGCCTGCCGGTTCCGAGCCCGGCGTCGGCGCCGCGGGGGTTGCGAAGAGCTGCTTGCGGCGCCGGTAGTAGGTATCCCGATCGTCTTCGCAGATGAATCGGTGTGCGGGTTGCGTGAGCAGCGCGCCGCGCGGTACGCCCAGGAGCGTGGCGGCGGTGAGATTGGCTTCCCGAATGAGCCCCGCCGCGTTGACGGTCACATAGCCCACTGGGGCGTGGTCGTAGAGGTCGAGATAGCGTGCCCGCGCATCGTCCAGTTCGATCTGCGTTCGGCGCAGTTCCTCGTTCTGCATCTCCAGTTCGAGTTGGTGCACCTGGAGTTCATAGAGAACCTGCTGCGTCTCCTCGGGAGACGGCGCCGCCAGGCTCTCCAGCGCCCTGGCGGGCCCCGCTTTCCTGGTCGCCATCACAACCCCCCTTCCCATGCGGGCACATAGGGCGCAGAACTGCGTGCACGCCGCACCCGCGCGACGGCACAAGCCGTCGCACCCCCAGCGCTGCCAGCGCGGGCGGAGAGAGCACCCCGACCATCCGGGGTTCAGAGCCTCGCCCAGGGAACCATCGCACGGTTCAGACCAGCTACCGTACTGCCCGCTCGCGGCCGGGGCAACCTGCCGCCGAATCCTGGCAGGGCTGTTCCAGGATCGCGGTTCCCGCTACGGGTGAGCGCGTGAGAACGTGAAAGCGTGGATTCGTGGCAGACGGCCGGCACACGCGCCGTAACCCTCACGCAATCACGCTCTCACGCTTTCACCGTGCCGGTGACCAACACCGATGGTCGTT
>CAILUI010000043.1 GCA_903837355.1 uncultured Victivallales bacterium | reverse complement strand
GATCAGCCGTGGGAGATCACCCTGGAGCCGCGGCGCACGGAGCCGGTGGCCGACCAGGATCACTGCTGCGATCCCAGTGTCATCGTGGCGGACGATGGCTACTACCTCTACTACACCGGCGCCGGCAGATCGGACCGTTGGCCCAAGGGGCAGGGCTATGTGATGGTGGCCTTCAGTAAGGACGGGCGGCAGTTCGAGCGCCTGAACGGCGGCCTGCCTGTAGTGGACATGGGCAAGGCCTTCAACCCCGTCACCGGTTATGGCGTCGGGCAGCCCGCGGTGACTCTCGGGCCGGACGGCTGGTACTACATGCTCTACACCTACAGCGCCGACAACCAGTACGATAACGACACCACCAACCACCTTGGCGTGATCCGTAGCCGGAAGCCGGATTTCATCCAGCCTGAGCCCGTGGCACGGCTGCCGCGCCGGCTCTATGGCTGCAGCAATGATCTGGTCTATGACCCCCGGCAGAAGAACCTGGTGATGGTGGGTAACGAGAGCCTGCCGGGGCGCGGGGTCCAGGTGCGTTTCGTGACCTTCTCCACGGACTTCAAGCAACTCGACGACTGCCACATCCTGACTACCGACCTGCCCACCATGATCCTCGGGGAAGGGCTGGGGGTGCTGACCGATCTGCAGCGCCGCTGGCTCTATCCGGAGCAGGGCCCAGGAACCGTTACCATCGCCGGGGCGACCTACCAGAAGCGCCCCGACATGCCCGTCGAGCACATCGCTGGCCCCACCAGCGCGATCACCTGGCGGTTTGAGCCGGTCACGCCTCCCCTTCGGTGACTCCCATGCCGATATCCCATTTCCCAACGCCCATGAACACAATCCCGACCCGCCTCGTCGGACCCTGGCTGGCGCTGGCCGCCCTGCTGGGCAGCTTGGCGCTCCCGGAGCAATGCCAGGCCGCCTCCAGCCGTTACGAGGCGCGCCTGGACGCGACCGATTCCGGCTGCATCCTGCGACACGGCGATGGGCCGGACAACTGCGACACCAACGGCATGCGCGAGCCGAGCATCGTGCAGGAGGACGGCACCTTCTACCTGTTCTACGACGGCTGCGCGGCGCCCGGTTGGCTGGCGTGTCTGGCCACCAGCACCGACCTGAAGACGTGGAAGAAGCACGGGCGCATGCTCTCGCTCGGGCCCAAAGGCTATGATGACTCCGGCACCGCCAGCAGCCCGTGGCTCATCAAGGACGGTGCCACCTGGCACATGTTCTACGTGGCCTGCCCCGCCGTCACCCCGGCGCCGGACTACGTTCCTGCCGGGCCCTACCTGACGATGAAGGCCACCGCCCCGGCGCTCGTGGGGCCATGGACGCAACTTCGGGACTTCGTGCCGTTTCGTCCGACGCCTGGCACTCCCACCGCGGGCGGCGCCTATCCTGGCCACATCCTTAGGTACCAGGGCGAGTACCTGATGTTCATCAACGGCGGCCAGGCCATCGCCCGCACGCGGGACCTGGAGGCGCCATGGGAGATCGACGTTCAGCCGCAGCTCACGTCGCCGGTGGAGAACACCTCGATCTACTACGAGCCGACCAACGGCACCTACTGGATGTTCGTGAACCACATCCGGATGCTACCCGTGCCGCACACCGATGCGACCTGGGTTTACTGGAGCACGGATCCGACCCACTGGAGCGAGCGCGATCGTGCCGTCGTGCTGGATGGCCGCAACTGCTCCTGGAGCAAGACCATCATCGGCATGGCAACGGTGACCCCGGTCGGCAACCGGCTGGCGCTCTTCTACGATGGCCAGGACTCGAATGTGCACCACCACATGGGCCGCGACATCGGGCTGGCGTGGCTGGATCTGCCGCTCTCACCCGAGCGGGTACGGCTGCAGGCTCTGCCACCCAGCGAGGATGATGATGCCGGCACGGCGCTGGGGGAATGGATCTGGCACCCGAGCGTGGGCGAACAGGCGGCCACGGTGCGCTTTCAGGGCAGGCTCGACCTGCCCGCAGACGCGACTCCGGAACGCGCTCGCCTCGCGATCACGGCAGACGACGCCTTCACCGTCTGGCTGAACGGCGTCCGCCTCGGCAGCGGCGACAACTGGCAGCAGTTGGGCAGCTTTGATGTGACCAGCCAGGTGCGGGCAGGAATCAACCGCCTGGCCATCGAGGTCAGGAATGGCGGTGGTCCGGGCGGCGCCATCGCCGGGCTGACGGCCTGGCTGCCCGCTGGGCGCGTGCTCACGTCGGGCACGTCCGGCGCGTGGCGCTGCGGCCAGAGCGGTGGCGAGCAATGGTTCGCGCAGGACGCGCCCGACGACTGGCAGCCGGTGCAGGTGCTCGGCACCGCCTCTGCCAGCCCGTGGAGTCTCGTCCCACCCGGCACCGAGGGACTGCCGGCCGCCCTGGCGGCCTCCGTGCCCACCCTGCCTCCCTCCCGGCCCAACGCGGTCCTCGGCGGCGGCTTCGAGAGCGTTCCGCGACCGTGGACCGTGACCGGCGGTGACCGCATCGCCTACGACTGGAGCCGTTTCCCGCGCGATCTCTGGATGGGCGACTATTACCTGTGGCTGAACGGCCCGAACGGCCGGGCCGAGCAGACCACGGCGCTCCTGGCCCGTCCTGGAGACCTCTGCCAGGTGACCGCCGAGGTCGGCTACAGCCTGGACATCCGGGACGGCAACATGCCGTGGCCGGGCGGCCGGTTCGTCCTCTTCACGACCGGCGCGGACGGACCGCGCGAGGAAGCCGCCACGGAGCTACCCAGCTTCACGGCGGCAGACGCGGGGACCTTCAAACCTGTCAGCCTGACCTGGCGTGTACCCGCGAACGCCAACGGGCGCCGCGTGGGCGTTCGTCTGGAGTCCCGGGGGCCGCAGATCGCCTGGGACAATGTGCGGTTGGAGGCTCCATGACTCGTCCCATTCCATCCCCGACCCGAGCACCCATGCTCAGGCCAGCCCTTGCCGCTCTCGTCGCGTCCAGCCTTTGCCTGTGGGTCGGTAGTGGGTTGCAGCCTGTCCGTGCGGCCGAGTCTCCCCCCGGCCCCAAGGCCCATTGGGGCGAGCGGGTGGCGGTCACCTACGACCAGGTGAGGGCTGGTTTTGCCGATCCGCCCATGGCTTACGCGCCGTGCATGTTCTGGTTCTGGGACACGCCCCTGACGCCCGAGGCCAAGGCGCTGGCGGCGGAGATGGCGGGTAAGGTGAGTCAGCAGCGGATCAACCCCGGCTTCCCGAATGCCATTCCCCTGCCGTGGGGCGCGGTGCCGCCGGAGCAGTGGCTGTCGAGGGACTGGTTCGAGGCGCTCGACGGTTCTCTGAAGTCGGCGGAAAGAGCCGGCACCTTCATGGGCTTCTGCGATGAGTACGGATTCCCCGGCGGCCAGGCGGCCGGGCGCGTGCTGGCCCAGCATCCCGAGTTGAAGGCCGAGTCGCTGCAATGGACGATCCACGATGTCGCCGGGGGGGCGACGGTGGCGTTGCCGGCGGCGTTCTTCACGGTGGCGGCACGCGTGGTGAAGCGGCTGGAACCTGCACCCGGCACGCCGCCCATCGGCCCGTGGATCTGGCATCCCACCGCCAACGGGAACAACCAGACGGTCTACTTCCGCGCCCGGCTGGAGCTTGATCCCGCCCGCCAGGTCAGATACCTCGACCTCAATCTCACCGCCGACGCCGGCTGGACGCTCTATGTCAACGGCCGGCAGATCGCGAGCGATGGTCTGTGGCAGCGGATCAGCCAGTACGACCTGCGCCCCGACGTCCACCCCGGCGCCAATACCATCGCCATCGAGGCGCGCAATGGCCTGATTCCCTGCGGTCTGACCGTCGGCATCCACACGCTCTACGAGGATGGCACGGCGGCGCACCAGTTCAGCGGGGCGGACTGGCTGACTTCCGCAACGGCGGCCCCGGGTTGGTTCGAGCCTGCTTTCGATGACCAGGCGTGGGTGAAAGCCGCCGTGGTCGGTGCGCCGGGCGCCGCGCCCTGGAACAAGACCTTCTACCAGCCGGACCGGCCCGCGGAGATCGACGCGGCGAGTCTGCAGGTGATCGGCGAAGGCAAGGCAGTCGAATGGACCGCACCGCCGGGCGACTGGCGGATCTACTCGTTCAACACGTTCCACCTCACCTGGTCCGGCTCGCCCGTCAATTACCTGGATGAGCGACTGCCGGACAGCTTCATGGAAATCGCCTACGAGCCCTATGCCAAGCACTTCGGCGAGCGCCTGGGGAAAACGCTGGCCGGCGCCTTCCGCGACAATGAGGGCGCCTACGGCTACAAGCTCGCCTGGTCCGAGTCGCTCGCCCGCCGTTATCAGAAGGACAAGGGGCAGGACATCCGGCGGCTGATGCCGCTGCTGATTGATCGGGATTCCGGCGGCCGGTGGGCCAAGGCGCGCTGGGATTGGTTCGACTGTGTTTCCAGTCTCTACGCCGACAGTTACTGGCAGAAGGGCACCGACTGGCTGAGCCGGCATGGGCTGTATTGCACCGGCCATTCGTGGGAGGAGACCCTGATGTTGCAGGCCGCCGCCGTGGGCGACCATTTCCGTATGCAGCGCGCCCTCTCGTTCCAAGGGGTGGACAGTCTCAACAGGAACTGGCTCAGTTCGCACGATTTCCGCGAGGCCCAGTCCGTCTCCGAGTTCGAGAACCGCCGGTTCATGAGCGAGACGCTCGGGGTTTCGGGTTGGGAGATGTCGCCCACGCTGATGAAGCGCGCGGTCAATTGCACCACCGCCTGGGGCGTCAGTCAGTTCATGGCCCACATCAATCTGCTCAGCCGCAACCTCAAGGCGCTGGGCTGGCCGCCGGACTGGTATAGTGAGAACCCCTATTTCCCCTACCTGCACCAATGGGCGGACTTCACCCGCCGCGCCAGCTACATCACTGCCCATGGCCACACGGTACCCGACGTACTGCTGCTCAATCCAATGGACAGCGTCTGGGTGCTGTCCGGGGATGGGCTATTCGACCCGAAAGTGCCGCTGGATCTGGTGTCGTTGAACGGTGACTTCGGCGCGGACGTGCTGCGGATGGACATTGTCTATGCCGACGCCATGGCCCAGCTTACCGAGGCCCGCGTGGAGTTCCTGTGCGCGGACAACTACTATCTGCGCAAGCTGGCGCTGGTGGCGGGGAAGCTCGTGACCAGCGACTTCGCCTTTCGGAGCATCGTGATGCCGCCCATGCTGGTGCTGCCGCTGGATGTGGCCGCCCGGCTCGTGGCCTTCGCCCAGGCCGGCGGCCACGTCTATGCGCTCGGCGAACTGCCGAGTTGCTCCACGGAAAATGGTGCGAACGACCCCATCTTGGTCCAGGCCATGGGCAGCCTGCGTTCGCTGCCCACCTTCGTGCAGTGTCGGGCCGGTCTGGCCCCGGAAATCGCCAAGGCAGATGGCGGCCTGCGCTCGGCCATCACCTTCGAGGCGGGTGAGTTCCCCATGATCCAGCAGCATCGGCGGATTGATGGCCGCGATTTCTTCTGGCTCGTGAACAACACGGATGATCTGCGGGAGTTTCGCATACGGGTGAATGGCGCGAAGGGCGCCGCCGCACTTTGGGACTGCGAGACGGGTGGCATTCGCGCCACTGCCTCGGAGGAGACGCTGCAGGGCAGTCGGGTTGCGCTCGCGCTCACCGCCAACGAAGCCTGCTGGCTGGTCTTCGACCCGCAGCAACCGGCGCAGAAGTCCACGGGCCCGGAGCCGCTACCAACGGTGAGCAAGCCGCTGAACGGGCCTTGGACGTGGCGCATCGAGCCCGCCGCGCAGCCACCGCTGCCCAATCCCGTGGCCTTGCCAGTGGACCTGACCGCGGCTCCAGGCGTCGTCCGGGAACTGGTTTCCTGGAATCAGTGCGGGCTGGGGACCTTCAGCGGCTATGTGGACTACAGCACCGCGTTCGAGACCGAACCTGGCCAGGCGTCGGTGCGCCTCGATCTGGGCCGCGTGCAGCATCTGGCCGAGGTCTGGGTCAACGGTCAGAGCGTCGGTGCCCGCCTGTGGGCGCCCTACGAGTTCGACCTCATCCGCGCCGTGCAGCCTGGCAAGAACAGGCTGCGTATCCGGGTGGGCAATCTGATCGCCAACAACCTGGGAGTCCAGGCTGAGGCGGGCCTGTTCGGCCCGGTGTCCATCAGGAGTCAGCCGGTCGCGGCGGCTGCTGACGCCAAACGCTAAGATGGGACGGCTGGTTCGCTGTCATTCATGCGCAGGAGGTCGGTTGTGAACACACATGCGTTGCTCTGTCTGCCGGTGGGGTTATCGAGCTTGGCCCTGTGCCTGGCGGCCGGTCCGGCGGCTGCTGACGAGGAGCGGGGAAACCGCTCGGTTCTGGCTTTTGGCGCGCTGGGCGATGGCAAGGCCGATGACACGGGCGCCTTCCAGAAGGCGCTCAATGGGGTGGCGACTGAGGGTGGCGGGATCGTGCGCGTGCCGACGGGGAACTACCTGATCGCGGGGCACCTGGTCGTCCCCGACAATGTCACCCTGGAGGGCGTCTTCCGCGCTCCCACCGCACGCAGCCAGTACAAGGGCAGCACGCTCCTGGCGGTCGAAGGGCGGGGCAGTGAGAGCGGCGAGCCTTTCATCAAGCTCAATGCGAATGCCGGCCTGAAGGGCATCACGGTGATGTACCCGGAGCAGGATGCCGAGACGCCGGTGCCGTACCCGTGGTGCCTCCGCGGCGAGGGCGACAATGTCACCGTGACCGACGTGCTCCTGGTGAACCCGTGGAACGGCGTCGACCTGGGCACCTTCCCCTGCGGCCGGCACCTGGTGCGCGGGCTCTACGGTCAGCCGCTGCATACGGGCCTGTTCGTGGACGTCTGCCTTGACTGCGGTCGCTTGGAGGACATCCACTTCTGGCCCTTCTGGACCGAGAAGCTCATTCCCTTCACCCGCAAGAGTGCGACCGCCTTCGTCTTCGCGCGCACCGACTGGGAGATGATCAGCAACGTCTTCTGCCTGGGCTACAAGATCGGCTTCCACATGACCGCCCTGCGGACCGATGCCGGCAACGGCCTCATCACCAATTCCGGCGCCGACGTCTGCGACATCGGCGTGCTGGTGGAGTACAGCCAGGTGCATGCCGGCTACCTCTTCACCAATTGCCAGATCAACGCCGGGATCGAGGTGCGGGCGGGCAGTCTCGGCCCAGTGAAGTTCCTCAACTGCGGCATCTTCCCCACCGGCTACGGCCAGGCGTACGTGGGCGAGGGCGAGGCCCAGGCGGTCTATGCGCTGCTGCGCGGCCAGGGCCGCACCACCTTCATCGGCTGCCACTTCTACTGGCCAGGCGGGCCCTTCCTGCCGAAGGACTACCCGGACGCCGGCCACCCCGGGATCCTCCTCGATGGGAACGGCTTGACGCTGGACGGTTGCGACTTCACCGACCTGGCGCGGCGGCACGTGCTGGTGGGGGCAAAGGCGAAGAGCGTGGTGGTGACCGCTACTCGTTTCAAGGGCGGAATGCAGCTTGAGAACCTCGGCAAGGCGGAGGTTGTCGCCGGCCAGAACATCGGGGAGTAGAGACATGGGACACCTGAACCCGACGGTCCTGGACCTGAGCCCGGCCAAGTGGATCTGGTTGCCCTCGCAACGGACGCTGGCCAACACCTTCGTGCTGTTCCGCAAGGACCTCGAGCTGCCCGTGCTGCCGGCCCGGGTTGCGGGATGGATCACCGCCGACAGCCGCTACCGGCTGACCGTCAACGGCGAGAGAGTGCAGTGGGGGCCCGCTCCTGCCGATCCGCGCTGGTGGGATGTTGACCCCGTCGAGATCACGAGGCGGCTGCGGCCGGGGCCCAATACCATCGGGGTCGAGGTGCTTTACTACGGCCACGGGGACGGCACCTGGCCCATCGGTAAGCCCGGTCTGCTCATGCGGCTGGAGATCACGCAGCCGGGTGGCCGTATCGACGTCGTCGGTACGGACGAGAGTTGGCAGTGCTGTGTGGACCGAGCGCATCCACCCGGCCAGTACCGGCGCTGGTATCTGCGGGCCTTGCAGGAGCAGTTCGATGCGAGGTTGCACCCCCATGGTTGGGATCGCCCTGGCTTCGCCCCTGACGCTCGCTGGCTGCCTGCCATGCTTCTGCCCGGTCGGGCCGATCGCCCGCCGATGTGCTCGTGGTACGGCGACTACCTGCGCGCCACCGAGCCCCTCGACGAGGCGCAGGCCGAGCTGCGGGCGCGGCAGATACCGATGCTGATCGAGGAGTTCGTCCCGGCGCGCTTGGCCGACTCAGGCCAGGTCGTCTGGCATCGCGATCCGGCCGACTGGTTCGAGTTCCGTACTCCAGGAGCCTTCGAGATCGTGCGTACACCGTCCGCCAGCGCGGCGCCGAGCGGTTTCCGGCTGGAGGCGCCGACGGCCGGTGCCACCGCCGTCTACGCCACCTTCGAGCTGGCGGAACAGGTCGTCGGCTGGCCGGCGTTTACCATCGACGCCCCCGCCGGCACCGTGGTCGAGGTGATGGTGCAGGAGTCGCATGACCTGGCGGTGACGCCCTGGTTGGACACCCACTTTCACGCCTGGTCACGCTTCATCTGCCGGGAGGGCGAAAACCGTTTCGAGGCGTTCGACTTCGAGTCGCTGCGCTGGCTGCAGGTGCATGTGCGGGATGCGTCCGGACCCGTGACCCTCCGCGACCTGGGCGTGCGGCGGCGGCGGTTCCCCTGGGCCAATCCGCCGCGGATCCGCTGTGCCGAG
>CAILUI010000042.1 GCA_903837355.1 uncultured Victivallales bacterium | reverse complement strand
ACGAGGTCCAGGAGCGCCTTCTCAAGCTGCTTGGACTAGACGCCGAGAAAGCTTGTTTAGGGTAAGGTTTGTTGACTTGCAAAGCATTCTTCTGAAGTATGTTAAAGATCGACTCAACCATAACTAGGAAAGTCGCGCTAGGCTATGCGCCAGCACCCGCCGGACGGGCGGCCTGGATAGCGAGACACCCCAAGGAGCACTCAGCATGTCAGCGCAGCGCACGGTCAACGGTTTCCACCACGCCGCCATGAAGGTGGCCAACTTCGCGGCGGTCGTCGAGTTCTATAAGCAGGGCCTCGGGCTGACCGAGAAGATCTCCTGGGGCGAAGGCGACAGCCGCGCGGTCCTGCTGGACTGCGGCAACGGCAACTACATCGAGATCTTCGCGGGCGGCGTCGGCGGCAGCGTGCCGGACGGGGCGGTGTTGCACTTGGCCCTGCGGACGGCGAACTGCGATGCCGCCCTGGCGCAGGCGGTGGCGGCCGGCGCCGTGGTCACCATGACCGCGCGCGACGTCACCATCCCCAGTCAGCCGCAGCCGACACCGGTGCGCATCGCCTTCTGCCGCGGCCTGGCCGGCGAGATCATCGAGTTCTTCCAGAACGAACTGACCTGATCTCCCGCCCGCAGCGGCTCTAGCGCTCTGGCCGACGCACGGTGATGCGGCGCACCGCGACCGCGGCGTCGGCCGGGAGGGCCAGCCGGAAGTCGGCCCCGTTGTTCTGGTTACCGCCGAAACGGGCGTCGGGGATGGTCCACGTATGCTGGCGCCAGGCGCCAGTGTCCGTAAGGGGCACCGCAGCACACGCCTTGTAGGCCCCGGCATGCGGGGCGGCCGGATCATCGGCATCGACTTCGAGCAGCAGGCTGCCGGAGCCCTGATCCAGAAACTCGACGGTGATCTCGACCGCGGCGCGGCGGTTGAAGAGGAAGCGCTCGTCGACATCCGCATAGAGGTAGTGCCCGCGCGGGCGCCGCGGCATCTGCAGCGCGGTGACTCCCGCCACCGTCACCAGCTCGAACGGACCGTCGTCCACGGCCACCGGGTAGAGCCCGCGCTCGTCGCCCCCCGCGGTCAGGCTGACTTCGCCAGCCGGCCACTCGGCGGGCAGCGGCAGGGCGACCTTGGTCTGCTCGTGCTGCCGCACCAGCGCCAGCAGCGTGATGGCGTCGACGACCTCCAGCGGTTCATCCGGGCAGCGGGCGCGCACCTTCTCGACCACCCGCAGGTGCCAGGTTGGCGACTTCAGGATGCTGCGGAAGACCAGGAACTGCGGCGTCCGCCCGCGCAAGCGTGAGGCGATAACCCCGGCCGCGCCGTCCTCGCTGTCCCCCAGGTCGGAAGCCATGCGCAGGACAGGCATCTGCCCATACAGGCTCTGCGGGGGCACCTTCTGCCCAACCAGGCCACCGGGGGAGAAGCGGGCGTAGGCGTCGAAGCCCGCCGGGCTCATCGTGGGAGCGTAACCGTCGATGACGAAGCCGGTGACGGTGAGATCCCAGCGCCGGTAGTAGGCCTCGCAGTGCCGACGCCAGGCGTCGACCCCGGAGGGCAGGCCAGAGAAGCGCCGCGGCTCATCCAAGTGTCCGGGGTTGATATAGCCGGCACCGGAGTCCCCGGCGATGAAGCTATCATTGGGCGACGCCGTCTCGCGGCAGTAGACCAGGCCGGGCGCCATGCGCTCCTGCAGCGTCGGGTTGAAGGCCCAACTCAACGGAATACGACCGCGATCAGGGTTATCCCAGAGCGTTGGGATCGCGTGGTAGAGCCAGGCGGCCGCATCGTAGTCGCCGACATAGAAAGCGATGTAGCGGCGCGGCGCCACGGCGTCATTGGCCTCGAGATAACCGCGCTCGCGGAGGGCCGCGGGCGTGGAGCGCTCCGGCTGGGGGTAGGTCTCGGCCAGGGGCAGATGCTGAAAGAAGCTGGCATTGGCCATGGCCGAGTAGCCCAGCGCATCGGCGTCCATGTAGGCATTGTGGCAGCTCAGGATCTCGGCGTAGCGCCACTCGGTGGGAACCGGGTCGTGCGTGCCGCCGGCCACGCCGTGGTTGGTGTACTTGATGGCCCAGGGAATGAACCCGCCGACGTGCAGGAAGCTCTCCCCACGGTTCCGCTGCCAGGCGGAGCGCAGCAACTCGGCCAGCACGCGCGCGTCGGTCCCGGGCGCCTGGCCCGGATCGTCGACCGGGACCTCGTCGTCCCACACGCCCAGGTCAAAGAAGAAAGCGCGGCGGGCGATGAAGACGTCGTGGTTGGTCAGGGTATGGTTGACCGGGCCGACGGCAGCCGGCTGGCGCAGCCACCAGGCGTCGAGACTGTAGGACATGGTGGACGACGAGGCGCGACCGCTGTCCAGGTAGCGCGCCTTGGCCCAGAGATACGCATCCGCCTTGGCGCTGCCGCTGGAGGGGAGGTCAAGGCCGGGGATCTGCCCGCGGCCGGTGAACAACGGACCGCCGTCCTCGGCGAAAAGCCGCTGCACCACCGGCAGGGCAAGGTCACCGTTGACGAGCCGGTCATAGAGCGAGCCCGGGGTCGGGTCGTAGCGCAGACAGAGCAGGTCTTCCACGCCGGCGATGGTGGAGGCGAGGTTGGAGGTGGCGGGAACGCGCTCGTCGTAGACGACCACGCCGCGGTAGACCCCGCGGAAGCGGCGCAGCAGGTCCTCGAGCGCCGCAGTCTGCTCCACCTGGCGCCCGGCCAGCCAGCCACTGAGCGTGGGCGCGGGCGCCGCGGCGGCGGCAGCAGGGAAGAAGCGGCTCCACCAGTAGTCGTCGGCGGGCAGGTAGCGCACGTAGAGCCGCGGGCTATTGCGATTGGCCAGCCCCTGCAACGAGGCCACCAGGTGACAGGTGTCCCAGATCTCCCGGCAGCGCTGCGGATCGTTCAGGTCCCCCGCGGCAAGTGAGGTCAGATCAAAGACGGTGACCGTGTCCATCGCGGGCTCCTCCATCCCTGTGGCAACCGTAACCAGACCGAACATGACGGCAGCAACGGCAGATCGTATGGTCATGGCTGACAGGGCTCCCACCTGCACGATAACGGGGGTCCGCATACCGCAGTCATCGGTACAGTACACGAAGCCGAGCCTCAGACAACGCGCGCCCCCGTATATCCAGGGCTGTTCCAGGATCGCGGTTCCCGCTACGGGTGAGCGCGTGAGAACGTGAAAGCGTGGATTCGTGGCAGACGGCCGGCACACGCGCCGTAACCCTCACGCAATCACGCTCTCACGCTTCCACCGTGCCGGTGACCAACACCGATGGTCGTT
>CAILUI010000041.1 GCA_903837355.1 uncultured Victivallales bacterium | reverse complement strand
TTATCATGCCTATAATGACAGTAATACGCACCATAATACGATTCAACTAGTGCACTACATAAATAGTGCACGAATCTCCATTTCACAATCCATGACAGGAGGTTACAGATCAGAACAACCAAACAAGGGTTGCGAGTTCAGGTTCACTCCGCCGACAACACCCATGAATACACTGTCCACCATCAGTTTCCCGGTGATCCGTGGCGTCCAGGCCGGCCGCGCGTCATGTGACACTCCTGCATTGCCGGCCAGGCGCCCTGGCGCCCGCCGTCGTTCCCTGCACAGGGCACCTACGGATTCTGCCGTGGCGTGATGGCGGCGGGGGAGGTGGTCAGGAAGGCGTTGCCGTCGAGGGGTTCAGGCTTCCCCCACAGGCGTACCAGTTCAGCCAGCAGGGCTTCGCGCCAGCGCTCGACGGGCTCGGGGTCGCAGTCCTCTCCGAGGATGGGCGCCGTGACCTCGTCGACTGCCTTCGCCATGGCCTCCTCGGCGCGGGCGAGGTCGGCCGCAGGCCTACCGGTGGCCCGCTGAGCAGCGACAAGGGCGCGGAGCAGGTAAAGCAGGGTGTAGTCCTGGACGCCTTCGCGCCAGGCTTCCCAGCGTCGACTCGGGATCACGGCTTCGGCCCGCGAAACGTCGGCCGGCGCGTGGCGCGCGTCGTAGACCACGCCGCCGCTGTCGCAGCGGCCGGCGAAGCTCCATGGTGAGTCCAGTTCGCCATCGGGGTCGCGGTCGTCCACGTAGTACCAGAAACCGAAGCCGTTACCGCCTTGTTTCCAGGTCTTCCAGGCCTGGAGCCGGTAGTAGCCGTGCGGCGGCAGGCGCTTGCCGTTGACATGGCAGATGTAGCCCCAGACGTCCTTAGGCGTCGCCGCGCCGCCGGCCTGGAGCACGCGGCCGATCTCGTCGATGCCCGGGCAGATGATGTCGACCAGACCGGCGAACCCCGGGGCCACACAGCCGACGGCGTTGGCGTAGATCCGCAGCCTGGGGTCGATCTGCTTGGTGAAGCGCGCCAACTCCTGGAACGTGGCAGAGGCGCTCTCATCGACCGGGTAGTAGAAGAACTGCGGGTAGTCGAGCCCGAGCGCCTGGTAGCGCGCCACAATCTCGCGGAGCCAGCGCGTGTATGCCTTCTTCCAAGGCTCGGACATGAACGCGTGCCCGCCCAGGCCGCTCATGCGGACGCCGCTGCCGGCATCGGCAAAACTCAGGTAGTTAGTGACCTGGCGCGCCCCGGCACAGAGGCGCGTGGCATGGTCGAACAGGGTGAAGTCGAGCGGCTTGGTAAAGTCGCCGCTGGGACCCACCTCCGGCAGCGGCCAGACGCCCTGCAGAATCATGGTGTTGACGTAGTGAGCACGCAGGTCGGCGACCGCCTCCTTCTCGATCCCGCGCGTGGCCGGCGCGGTGAAGATGTACGACCAGTTGAAGGTGGCCAGCGGTACCTCGCGCGGGAAGACCACCGGGTAGACCTTGAGCTGCAGGCGCACCGCCGCCGCTTCCGTCGCCGTTTCCGGGGCAACGGCGACGCTGCCGGTGTACTCGCCGGGCACGGCGCCACGCGTATGCACCGTAAGCCAGACCTGGCGCGTCTGCCCGGCGGGGACCGGCACGCGGCCGGCGTCGGCCAACGGCAGCACATCGGGCACGTCGAGGAAGTCGCCCGACTCGATGAAGTGCGAACACCGCAATGTGATCTGCTCCGGCGGAAGCACGTTGGGCCCGTTGGCGAGCGGATCGGCGCGCACCTGGAACACCTGGTCGGCGCCGCTCGTGTTCGTAATCAGGAACCCGAGGGCCTTGTACTCGTTGATCATCATGCCGCCGGCGAGCACGCCGGGCCACGGCGCGGCCGGGGGCGTGTCGTGGGGCTGGAAGGACTGCCAGACGCTCCGCTGCCAGAGCACAAAGCCGCGCCCTGACAGCGCGTTCATCCTCTGGCCCGCGAGCCGGCAGAGCCGGGAGTAGAGTGCGTCGCATGCCGGGCGGTCGGGGAAGGGCGCGGTCCCGATCTGGCGCCCGACCGCCGTGAGTTCGGTGGTAAGCTCCTCAGGCAGGCTGGCCGGCGCCGCGGCTTGCCGCACAAGCTCGGAATGGAGTTTCCGCGCCCGGTCGAAGCGCACCGCGTTGCGGAGCTGTTCCCGGCAGTCCTTCCCCCCGGCGCCCAGCGCCGGAAAGCGTTCCATGGCCGCGGTCGCGGGATCGAAGTCACCGCGGATGACCTCGATCTCGTCGGTGAACAGGTAAAGGCCGCGTACCAGCATGGGGCAGACCTTCACATACCGTCCCACGACCTTCAGCCCACTCACCGGGATGGCGTGGCGGAAGACCTTGGTCTTGGACTGCACGACCTCGTCCGGGCTCCAGACGCCGACTAGGCGGAAGTGCTGACCGTCGTCGCCAACACCGACCAGCAGCGCTGGCAGGTAGATGTCGGCAAGGGACCGGGACAGGGTCCAGAACCGTACTTCCGCGATCGGCTCGATCTTCTCCAGGTCGATGACGATCGCATCGGGCATGGCGCCGCCCCAACCCACGTAGTTCGTGTCGCCGTTCTCGCGGCCCTGCGACTCGTCGACCATGATCCCATCGGTGAGCTTGACCGGGTCGCGCTCGGTGCTGCAGAGCGAGTAGTTCGGGGCGCCGCCCGTGACGCTGCCCTCGGTCACGTACTTCTTGCCCAGCGCGACGTTGGTCCCCTGACCTCTTGCAGTCATGGCCTGGCCTCCCGACAACAACACCATGAACGCCAGCCACAAGGCGCCGCGGCGGGCAGCACGGACCTGTTTGCAGAGCGGGGTCATCGGTAGAGACCTCTCCCGGCCACGGGCGCGTAACCTGGCCTGGCGCCCATTCGACCACTACTCGGAACGGCCCCCATGGCCTCAGATCTCTCACTCCACCACAATCAATGCGTGCTGGTCAAGGCAGCGCAGTCCAGCGCCTGGCGCAGAAGCCGGCGCCAACCTGTCCCAACGATACCCTGCGGCGGGCGCGGCGGCAACGTAAAGGCGCAGTCGTCAGCGTCACGACCCCAGAGCCGGATCCTGGAGCTCGTAGGGTAGAACCGGAGAAACTGCAGGTCGCTGGAACCCGATGCCCCGCGGCCGGTCGCATTGGGTAGTGAGACAGACCGGGTGCGGTGCGGCCCGGTCGACGCGGGACCAAACGAACAGATCCAGCGGATCTTGACAACTTAACACCCCGGCAGGCTCCATCCCCTCCTCCTTCCTCTCTCTCCTCTATCCCGGACCTGTCGGGGTGTTTGTTGTCGCGTAGTTACACCTCACGTGGCGCTCCAGATGCGTTCGCCATGATAGCCAGGCGGAGGTCGGGATCTGGCTGTCGACGGTTAGGTTATCCCGGCGACTCCGAGGCGGCACGGACCGTGCCGCGGAGCGGGCCGTTGGGGGCAGGACGGCGCCTCAAGAGCCTGCTCTTCCGCCGGGGCGGCGACGAGGCAGATCGATTCGGGCAGACCCAGGTGTTTCGCGGGTCGAGCGCGGCGTTGCGCCACCTCTTCAGGCGTGTCAGTGGGCGGTGTTTCCCCGTGCGGTTCCGGCCGCTCCCGGAAGCACCGGCCTGATCCACTCGCATCTCGGCGTGCCGGGGCGAACCTCTATGCGGAGGGGCAGTTTCCAGGCATAGCGCTCGTGGGGACCATCCTCCCTTTCGCCCGGGCGGTAGCCGTGGAACACCAGCCAGTGCTGGCCGTCCGCCTCAACGATGTTGCCCAGTCCCGGACCGATAACCTGGCCCGCGCAGTAGTTGCGCCAGGCAGCGTGCTGGGACTGAAGCAGGTAACAGACCTCCTGGCCGCCCTTGTCCTGGGGCCCCCACACTCCGGCGCGGTCGGGAGCCAGCGCCTTGGCGTAGGCCTCCCCCTCTGGCGGGATGAGCGTGTCCGAGAACGCCACGCCGAGTTTGTAGTTACTCCGCCCCTCGTGGAGCATGAAGTCGCCCACGCTGTAGAGCAGGACATGCGTGCCCTGGACTCGCGCCACGTTGGTTGCCTCGACGATCTGTATGTAGCCCGGATTCCGATCCTCGGACCGATACCCCTCCGGGCTCAGGATCCGGCGGGGCCGGAAGGACGGGTCGGGTGTGGCGGGGTCGAGCATGCGCTGGGCCATGATGTGGACATCACTGTGCCGGGCCTCGCTGAAGTTGTAGAGCAGATAGAACTGGCCGTCCGTGTCACGCAGGAACTCCGCATCGTAGGCCAGGCCACGCTCGCCGTGCCGATCGCCCACGAGCAGCCGGTCGACGCGCCAGGCCGTGATCGGAGCCCCGGGGCGCCAGGCCGCCCCGGCCCCGGGAGTCAGGTGAGCCACGGCAGTGACGAACCCCCCGAAGTGCACCGTGGCGTAGGCGTGGTACGCCCCGTCGGCGTGCCGGTAGTACTTGAATCCCCAGTGCTGGTAGGGTCCGCCCAGGTCGCCGAAATCGATGGCGATGGCGAACGGCTGCAGCACCTCCGGGTCCAGCTTCGTGCCGCAGTAACCGTACGGCGCCGTTCCGGTGATGTAGTAGTAGCCCTCGTCCCCGAACACGTACGGGTCCGGCAAGGGCCTGCCCAGCAGCGGCGCCCAGGCGTCGCCGCGCACCACCCCGGGAACCGCCGCCAGCAGCAGCACCCCGGCGAACGTTACTCCCGAGAGCAGCAGGCTCATGCTCTTCTCGCGTCTGCCGCGCTGGCGGCCAAGGCCGCCACGTCGTCCAGGCGATAGGGCGTGCCGTCGGGGCGAAGTACGTCGTGGAACCACTCCGGCGGTTCCCCAGCGCCTGCCGGCGAACCCCAGGGGAAGTGGGTCTGCGTCCTGCCCTGCACCAGGCCCCAGTTGTAGCAGCCGATACCCTGCTCCCTGAAGTAGGGCAGATGGGTGCTGAAGAGGCTCCCGAACGTGCGCGCCATCCACTCCGTGCAGAGGAGCGGCCGCCCCGCACTGCGCTCCCGCAACCCTTGGACCCCCTGGGCGAGCCCGGCTAGATCCAGGTAGCTGTGGAAGGAGACCACATCCGAGAGCTCGAGCGAGGCGTCGTTCAGGTCACCCAGACTGGCATTCCACAGCCCTGCCGTCAAGGGCTGCTTGGGATCGGCACTGCGGGCCCAGTCGAAGGCGGTACGGAGCAGTGCCAGGCTCTGGTTGCCCAGGTCACTGTTGCCCGGTTCGTTGTAGAGGTCCCACACGGTCACGCGCTCGTCCTCGCGGAAACGCCTCACGAAGGCCGTCATGTACGTCTCGAGGCCGAGCCAGGTGCTCCGGTCAACGACCCGTCCATGGCCGGGGCTTGGCGTCCAGCCGCTGTTATGGACCCCGGGGACGGGTTGAGCCTGGGGGCCGGTGACGGGCTGCTTGCCGGAGAAGGCGCAGTCGTCGAAGAGAACAGGCATCACGGTCAAGCCGTTCTCCCCGGCGACGTCCAGGAAGCGCTCGAACCGGTCCAGGAGAGCGACCCTTTCGGCGTCCCAAACCACGTACTGCACGAACACGCGACACCCATTGAAGCCGAGGCGTTTCGCCCAGCCGAGTTCGCGCGCGATGGTCTGCGTGTCATACGAGTCCGCCTGCCACATCTCCGTCGTGTTGACGGCGGAGCTCGTGACGTAGTTGAAGCCGCACACCCATGGCTGCGTCCGGTGCCAGGCGGCGGCGCGCTCTTGTGTCCACTTCATGTGTGTGTTGCTCCTGCCCCGGGGTGCGTGCCCGGGGTGGACCTGTGGTTTACTTGAAGAGCTGGGATTCCCAGATGGTCGGAGTATCGGGGGCCTCGGTCATGCTCAGGCGGACGCGCCGGGCGGGGACCGGATCAAAGGCGGCACCGAACTTGGCATCAAGATTCTCGCCTCGGCGACAGGATTTCCATTGTCCGTCCTGCCAGGTTTCGGTAGCGCAACTTGCGGATCTGCTCGAACCGCGCAAGACGCGTGTCGAGCCCGGCGCTTCGCGCGACTGACCGCGGGCATGGCCGCGACGAAGCACTTCCTTACCCCCCTGGTGCATCCTCTCCGGCCTGGGTTCCGACCCGTCGCAGGCCATGGCTGCAACCGACGTCGCCGGGGATGGTCACCTATCCCCCGCGGACCACTTCCTAAAGTTACCCCACGGCAGGCGCGGACGCAACCAGCCGGTTACCACCACCTCCTGCCCTCCCCCGCCGCCCTTAACTTCCCCCATCCCCTGCGGCATAATACACTGAAGAGCGCTCTTGGCTGCCTCTGACTCCCCCGGCAGCGCTGCTCCGCGCTCCATCTGCTCCAGCCCCAGGCCGCCCTCTGCGCGGCCGCCAGACACCCGTCGTTGGCGGCCGCTGCAGGGAGCGCTTGGTGCTGCCCCCTGCCGGTCACCTCTGACCCCAACCCCCAGAGGAGGTGACCCCATGTCCCCCGCCGCGCAGCAGTTGTTCATGCAGCAGATCGCGCCGATCTTAATCGCCGCGGTACCCCGCGTCGTCGTACCCGTGGGCGCTGAGGACGCCGACGAACTGGTCCAGGATGCCCTCGTTGCCGCCTGTGAAGCGGTGCACCGGCTGGAAAAGAGAGGGCAGCAGATCATTCCGCGTTCAGTGGCGTACTACACGATCCAGCGTCTCCAGTCAGGCCGGCGCTCCACGGGCGGCGGGCGCACCGACGTGTTGTCGCCAGGTTGCCAGCTCGATGGAAACGCGAGCATCTCGTCGCTGGATGAGCCCGTACATGCCAGCGATGAGGAGAACGACGATCTGGCCCTGGGCGATGTGCTCGCCGCCCGCAAGGACGATCCTTCCCAGATAGCTGCGCGCAACCTGAAATCCCGCCGTATGTAATACCTATGCGACTTTCTGCCTCCTTCGTGCTTTTCCCGAAGCTAGCTCTTGTTTTCCATGAATAGGTATTATACAGTACCTATCAACGGGCCCGGAATGGCCGGGATTCCGAGGCGGAGGCAGGCACGATGGCATACCTCACTACGCAGAAGCAGGATGGCGGTCGCTACACGACCAGGTACTTCGGCGGCGTGCCTGCAAAATCGGCAGCCTCTCATCGGCAAACTCGTCGGCGAACACCAGGTCACTCCCCCCGAGCAGCAACTGCTCCAGGGCACTGTCGGAAAGGTCCGCCGGCAGAGGCCAGGTCAGGGCGACGGCCTCTGCCGCCGACAGAGTCCGCTTCACGGCGGTGGGCGAGACCTGGCAACTGCGT
>CAILUI010000040.1 GCA_903837355.1 uncultured Victivallales bacterium | reverse complement strand
GCCGGGCATACCCCAGATTCTTAGCCCCGAAGGGGCGCGATACCTGGCGTGCGCCGCCCATGAACTGTCGGTATGCCGCCCCTGTAGGGCTCACTCTCGTTTGCGATTCCATTCCCAGGGCGGTGCCCTGGGCTGAGGAATTGCCGCGCTTTCAGCGCTCCGAGCCGTCTGGCATTCACGACAGGCCTCTCCGCAAGCCTCCCCCAAGAGCCACGTGACCCCATCCACCCGCCGGACGCTGCCGGAAACGGAGCAGAAACCCCTACGGAGCTGATTTGCGCCGGCAATGATCCCCAGGGACGGGAACCACCACCCTGTGCCCACGGTAGCTGGCTCCCTTCGCCGCCAGCAGCCGCTCCCGGGCCAGGCGAAACCCGATCAGCGACGGCTCGGCGTAGAGCCCAAGCGCCTCCTCAGCCACCGTCAGCGCGGCGAAGTGCTTGCTGTACCTTATTGTGTCCTTGACATGGGCAGGCGCACGACTATCGTTGCAGCGCGGCAGGTTGATCCGCATGCGAGATGGAGGAATGACCCCGTATGGCAGCGCCGGCACAGCGCATCTCCACCACGGAGGCCCTGAGTGACATGCTCGGCGCCAGGTCGCCGGAACTCAGGCGGCTGCTCGTCAAGACGCTGAACCTGCATGCCCCCGGTGTCGTTGAGGATCCTGACCCGAAGACCCGGAAGGAGCGCGTGCGGCAGGCCATCGAGGAGTCGCTGAAGGCAGCCCCCACCGTTGCGGAGGCCGCATCGTGCTGTTCGAAGAGCTGACCTTCCAGGACTTCCTGGTTTTCCGGGGAGAAAACACGCTGCGCTTTCCGCCCACCGACGCGGGCTCGTCGCTGGTCCTGGTGCTGGCGCCGAACAACGGCGGCAAGACGAACGTCATCCGCGCCTTGCGCTTTCTGCTCTACGGCGACCTACTGGGCCACGAAGGCCATGTGCTCCGGCTGATCAACGATGCCGCGCGCCACGAGGTCAGCCGCGGGGGCGCCGAGGGCTGGGTTCAGGCTACCGTGCCCACCCAAAGCGGCGAACGGCTGACCTTCCGCCGCCGCGTCGCGGCGCAACTGGAGAGCCCCGGACGATCGGTTTCCAGTGACGTCGTGCTCGAACGGGGGGAGGTGTTCAGGGATCAGCTCCGCTACGTCCCCGACGATGGCACCCTCCAGCGCAAGTTGGAGCGCCTGGTACCGCGTCCGCTCTTCGACTACTTCTACTTTCAGGGTGAGGAATTGGCCCGCCAACTCATTGCCAGCAGCCGCGGCAGCCGCATCCGCGAAGGCATGGCGACGCTGCTGCACGAGAGCGAGTGGCAGCACGCCGCGGAGAGACGGCGTCAGGCTCACGTGTGGGCAGTAGTAACGGCAAGAGGGCGCAAGCAGCGCAAGAAGACACGGGCGTCCCAATACGCGGGGTAGCCCTGCCCTAGGTTTCCACCTATGCGCCCTCTGCGCCGCTCTGCGGCTACTGGTAGTGCTGGGCCCTTGCGGCACCAGAGAGGGACGAAGGACTCGACCATGGACTGGATGCAGAAGTGGATCGTGACGACCCCGGGCAAGAGGACCCCACTCAAGCATCCGCCGCTGCGGGTACCGGCGCAGACCCTTGAGGAGGAGTCGCAGGATGCCCTGCTGGGCCTCGTGCTGACCGCGACGTTCCCGGTGTTCGTGGGTGTGACGCTCCTCGTCACATTCGCTTTCCAGTCGTGGGGGGAACCCCTGGGGCAGGTCTTGGCCGATGCAGGTCTGACGCTGGTCGGCTGGCTGATTGTCCTGGCGTTCGCGGTTCGTTCATGCCGCAAGCAGTTGGGGCAGGTCCGCAACCTGCGTCTGGGCATGCAGGCAGAACGCTTCGTCGGGCAGCAACTGGAGCGCAGCCGCAGGCTTGGGTACTCTGTCTTCCACGACCTTGTCGACGAGAAGAGGAAGTTCAACATCGACCACGTGGCCATCGGCCCGGCTGGCGTCTTTGTGGTCGAGACCAAGGGCCGGTCCAAGCCGCTGAGGGGCAAGGCCAAGGACATCAGGATCACCTTTGACGGCCAGGCACTGGCATTCATGGAGGACGGCGACACCAGGTGCAAGACCGACGCCCCGCTCGGTCAGGTGGAAGCGAACGCCAGGTGGGTGCGGGAGCTGCTGACCAAACTCCTCGCGGACCGGGGGAACCGGGTCTGCCGGTTCGCACGAGACCGCCCAATGCCGATGAGTCCCGTAGTCGTCTACCCGGGGTGGTTCATCGACTTCGACAGGGCCAAGAAGCAGGGCTACACCACCGCCGTAACCAATGACCGCAATCTCCTCCGCTACATCCGTCGTTGCCCCCAGCGCCTGAGCAAGGATGAGGTGCTCGAACTGAGCGCGCTTCTCGGCGAGTACTTGCGCGACGAACGTCGGCATCTGATCGAGGTGTGAGGGGCCGCGGCATGGCATGGAGAACCAGTGCGTCGGTGACATCAGCGACGACCGGAGCCATCGTCTGCTCCAACTCATGTCGGATCGCGGCACACTGCGCATCACGGTCTGTTGATGCTGACCAGCGGCGACGACAGTTGCGGGGATGGCCGGAAGACCGGACACCGTTGTGCGGGTCGGTGAGGATTCGTCATGCGAGAATGGAGTGCTCGGTACAGAGTGAAAGACGACCACCGGTGGCAACGGACGATGCCGACCGCAAGCGCACTAGAGCCTGCATACTGCAGCTCGGCGCACGCAGAGCCACCTGGTATCCCCCCGGACATCGAGCGAGAAACGCGGTCGGCGTTCTGGATGGCCTCACTGCAGCCCCGGCGCGGGCATCCGCCTGGGACTAGCGCTGCGGCGTGTGGCACGTGGGCATCTTCGCCGGCGACAGTCTCGACCGGCGCTTCGGGCAGCAACTGCGGGAGAGTATCCTGGCGAGCGCGCCGGAGCAGAGGCAGGACCGATGACAGGCTGGCAGAGTCCATTCATGGCTGTCCCACAAGCAATGTGGATCGCCAGCAACGACCTGGCTTTCGCCATCGCGGATGGTTTTCCGGTATCCCGCGGGCACACCCTCGTGGTCCCCAAACGGGTGGTCGCCACATGGTTCGACGCGACCGCCGAGGAGCAGCGCGCGATCCTCGCGCTGATCGGGGAAGTGAAAGCGCTGCAGGAACTCCAGCTCTTGCCGCCGCCTGACGGCTGGAATGTGGGCTTCAACGCTGGTGCCGCCGCGGGGCAGACCGTACCTCACCTCCACGTGCACGTCATCCCCCGCTGGCACGGGGACGTGCCGGACCCGCGTGGCGGGGTACGCCACGTCATACCGGGGCGCGGCAACTACATGGCAGACGCCACCGGGGGAACCGACCTGTCCACCGGCCACCCTGGCGACCCCTTCCTCGCACGGCTGTTGCCCGAGCTGCCCGGCGCGCGGGAGGTTGATATCCTCACTGCTTTCGTGCAGGACAGCGGTATCGACCTCATCGAGGAACCGCTGCTGGCGGCGGTGAGGGGGGGCGCTACCGTTCGCGTTCTGGCGGGCGATTACCTCGGCATCTCGGCGCCTGTGGCGCTGCATAGGCTGCTGGCACTTGGCCGGCTTGCCGATCCGGCGTGGCCACCCGGGGCCGGCATTTCGCTCCGCGTCGCGGAGACCGCCCGGCTGATGGATTGTCCCGCCAGCTTTCACCCGAAGTCCTGGCGCATCCACCGTGACGACCGTACCATCGTGTGGGTGGGCAGCAGCAACCTCTCGCACGCCGCACTCTTGAGTGGCATTGAGTGGAACCTGCGTGCGACGTCAGCGAACAGGCCCGATGCATGCGCTGCCGTCGCGGCGGCCTTCGATGTCCTGTGGTCACAGGCCACTGCCATCGATGAGGCCTGGATTGCCACCTACGAACGCCGTCGGGTCACGGAGGCACCCAGGGAATTGGCTCCCGATACCGAGCCGTCGCCCGTGGTCCCCGAGCCGCGGCCGTGGCAGACCGACGTCCTGAGCCGCCTCAGGCAACTGCGGGCGCGGGGCCACCGCCGGGCACTGGCCGCGGTGGCCACCGGCATGGGCAAAACCGTCCTGGCAGCGCTCGATGCCGCTCACGTCTCGGCAGGGATCAGTGGCCACTTCCGCGTCCTGGTAGTCGCGCATCGGGCGGAGATCCTGGTGCAGGCGGCCCGCACGCTGCGGCTCGTTCTGGGCATGACGTCTGCCACCGAGAGCTGGTGCCTTGGCTGTTCCAATGACCTTTCAGGGCACCTTGTCCTTGCGTCAGTCCAGAAGCTCTCCCGACCGGAGATCCTGAGCCGGCTGGCCGGCGAGCACTTCGACTATGCCATTTTCGACGAGGTGCATCACGCCGAGGCCCCGACCTGGCGGTGCGTTCTGGACCGGCTCGACGCAGACTTCATCCTCGGCCTCACGGCGACCCCTGAACGTGCGGACGGCCGTGACGTGGCGGCGATGTTCGACGATGTGTTGGCTTGCGAAGTCGGCATCGCGGCGGGGATCTCTGAGGGTGCACTGGTCCCGTTCGCCTACCGGGGGCTGAAGGACGACGTCGACTATGGGCAGATCCCATGGCGCAGCGGGCGCTTCGACCCTGGCGAGCTCGAACGGCGCCTGATCGACAGCCCGCGCATGGAACGGTTGTGGCACACTTGGGTGAAGTGCCCGGCAGCCAGGACCCTTGTCTTCTGCTGCAGTCAGCGCCACGCCCGGTTCGTGTCGGGCTGGCTGACCCGGCACGGCGTACGGGCCGCCGCCGTCTTCTGCGGGGACGGCTCAGACGACCGCAGCACCTGCCTGC
>CAILUI010000039.1 GCA_903837355.1 uncultured Victivallales bacterium | reverse complement strand
TGAGTACCGGATCCGCCGGCTGACCGGCATCGCCCAGGAACTGCTGGAAGTCCCGCAGCACCAGGATGCTCTTCTCGGGAAGCTCGCCCAGGCTCATCACTGCCTGCAGCGGGTCGTTCACGGGCTCGGCGCTGCCGGTCTCGACGCACACCAGGCCCGCGGTCACGGTCCAGGTGTGCAGGCTGTAGCCGAGGTCACTCGCCGTGTCGCGCAGCAGCGCTTCGGCGCGGGCTTCTTCTGCCGTGACGAGGTAGATGCCGGCGAACCCGGCACGGATGTAGTCGATGAGCTGTGCCTGCATAAGGGGGTATCTCTCTTTCGTGAATGGCGGTTTCGTTGGTGTTGGTCTCGACCGGGGCTCCGCCCAGACCCGCCGGATCCATGCCGGCCGGCAGGATCCGGCGGGGTGTGGGGTGGAACCCCAGTCATGGGCGCCCCGCGTGCAACCCGAAATCAGGCGGCTTCAGGGCTGTGGAGGCCTTCCAGCCGGCGCTGCGCAAAGCGTACATCGGCGCGGTTCAGCTTGACGCGGGTGATGGTGAACTCGGTCGCCGTCTCGCAGGCTTCGGCCAGGGCCAGGCTGAGTTCCTCCGAGTCGAGGGTGTCATAGCCTCCCGGCAGATAGCCGACGACGAGTTCCCCGGGGGTGCAGAGGGCGGCACGGGCGCGGCGCTGCATCAGGCGCGTGGCCAGGAACTCGCTCAGGGGCATGTCGAGCTCGACGCTGTGGCCGCGCTGATTCTCAAACAGGGCTTGCATGGTCGGGTCTTCCTCCGTGGGTGAAAGATGGGTAGATATGGATGGGCTCTGCCCACACCCGCCGAGGAGTCTCGACTCCCCGGACCCCTTGTCTCTGGGGTTGCGGACTGGGCGATGGGTATGCCTGCAAGGCATCGCGCCATAGACGCGCCACCCATCGCTGCAGTCCGCAACCCGGATACGGGAGGTCTGGAGGGCCGCGGTCCTCCAGCGGGGGTTTGGGGGCGGAGCCACCGCACTCAGGGCGTGACGTTGGCCTGTTCCCAGGCCAGGCATTCGCGGCGGGTGGGTGCCGAGAACAGCGCCGTGGTGGCGCCCTGGGCGGGCAGGACCTCCCAGAGCTGGGTGTCCGCGTTGAACTCGATGCGGGTGGCGCGCCTGATCCGTAGGCGGCCCAGTTGGCGCAGATCGAGAAGCTCGCTGTAAAGGCAGCGGGCTGCACCAGTGGTGTCGAACATGATTACGGCCTGGGCTGCCATAGCTCAGGCTCCTCCGACCCGATTGCAGAGCTGGCCGGCAACCTTGGCCCGGCGACTCTCGGTCTTGAGGCGGCGCGAGCGCACGGCACCCAGCGCCTGCTCCAGCGGCGCGGTGGCTGCCCGGCAGCTGGTGCCGGCGAACCCATGCGCCTCGATCCGCAGGCTGCCGTCCGGGCTGATGTCTACATGGATCTCCTGCTTCATGCGGCATGTCTCCCTGGTGCGGCAGGCGTCGCTTGCCCTGCCGCGATGTAGAACTCGTCGAAGTACAGCATGGTGCTCTCGAGTGTGGTGTCGGTGTTGCGCAGGCGGCAGGTGAACTGGAAGCGTTCCGGCCACACCTGCATGAAGTCGCAGTCGGTACGCACGGCCAGCACCTGGCAGATATCGCTGCCCAAGCCTGCGCTGGCGAGACGGTGGTCGTCGACCAGGGCCCAGCCTGTGGCCTCTGCAGCCTGCAGCATCTCGTCAAGCTCCTCCGACCAGCTCAACCACTGCGGCGAGCTTTCGTGGAAGAGCAGGCTGTCGAGAGCCTCGGCGCCGGCCGCGCCGAACAGGCGCTGGGTCAGTTGTTGCCTTGCCTTCAGGATCTCCAGGAAGGCGGGCGTCAGTGGTACCAGGCCAGCATCGATGGCGGGCCTCTCATCGGAGCCGCCGTAGGCAGTGCAGATGAGCGTCATCACAGGTTGGCCTCCGTTTTCATGTCAGGCGCGATGGTGCCGATTACACCTGGCAGAGGGCCAGGCGCACGGTGCCGTCCTGCAGCACGGAACGGCGGGCCTTGAGCCCCAGGCGCTGCGCCTCCCGGAGCGTCCGGTGAACACCGTAGAACTGGCGCAGGCGGCCGAACTTCAGCCCGACGTCGCGCTCGACGTGGCCATTCCACAGGTCTGCCGAGAGCGCCCAGCGGCCATCGGCCTGGCGGTCCACGGCGATGTCGTAGGGGCCCTTGAGCCTGATCACGTACTCGGCCCGGCGCAGGGTCTCGCCGTAGCCGCGCGCCGTACCGGCCTCCGCGACCGGCAGGCCCAACTCGGCGCAGGCCTCCTTCAGGGCCTCGATGTCGCGGATCTCGATGTCGATGTCAGCAAAGTGACTCATGGTTGGGGTGGACTCCGTATTGACGATGCTTGGGGTTGGCGGGGCGCCAGGTAGCCGTCGAGCTGACCTGGCCCCTGTGGCGCATTACGCCGCTTTGTACTTGAGTTGCTCGATGGTGCAGGCCGTTGCCGCAATGGCGTCGTGGGGCCCCAGGTACACCGGCTGGAAGAGCGTGCCGCTCTGCGGGAAGGCATGGAGGTAGCGAACGTCCACGGGGGTCCCCTCGATGGGGATCTCTCGCCCTGCCGGGATGGTAACGTTGCCGCAGGGGACGACACTCCCGCCGCGAAACAGGCCCAGCGCGACGCTGTGCCGGTCATTGCGGCCGATGACGAGGCACGAGGCGGTCTCGTAGAACTTGAACTTGAGCTGGGCTCCACCAGAGGCCGGCCGCCCAGGGGTGTAGGGCGCGTGCAGATCCTTGAACACCGCGCCTTCCCTGCCTTCGGCACGCAGGCGCTCGAAGCGCTCGCGCTTGGCCGTCGGCAGGCAGACGGTCTCCACGGCGCGCAGATGCCGTTGCGGCCCGGCTGCAAGCAGGAGGTACAGCCGCCGCAGGCGCACGTCGTAGGCTTCGCTGCGCAGGTCGCTGCCGTCGGCAGCGAGGAGATCGAAGACGTACAGGATCTCGCCAACAGCCTCGCCATCAAGGATGAACTCGCCGTGCAGGGCGCTGGCCTCGTCGGCCATGGGTGCCGGCAGTCCGATCTCCAGTCCCAATCGGTTGACCCCAATGAGCAGTCCGTTGGACTTGCGGAGCAGCAGACGGCGGCCATCGAACTTCTCCTGCAGGGCATGGTCGGGCGAGTCCAGCAGGTGCATGAGCCCCGTCTCGTCGATGGGGTTCAGGAGCTGACAGGCGATGCCGGTGTCGCGCTTCTCGTTGGCGGTATTCCGGTAGGGAGTGCCATCGTCGGCGGGGGTGTAGCCTTTGGCGGTCTTCTCACCCACCAGGCGCTCGTAGATGGCGCGGGCTTCCTGGTAGGGGACGGGGCCATTGGTCTTGGTGCCGGTCTGCAGGGTCGAGCCCCGGCGTCCGTAGGCGAAGGCAACCGTGAACAGGCCGTTGCCGGCCGGTTCCATGGCGGCCTGATAGACCTTGTCGGACGTACCCGCGCGGTAGTGGAGGGCGATGCGGTCGGGTGTGTCGGTGAGGTGGCTCATGTTTGCTGTGGACTCCATGGGCTGTGTGTCTTGGGGATTGGGGTCCCTCTGGGCCTGTCCTCTCATGCGGTCTTGGGAGAACCCCATACGCCGCGATTTGCATTGAGGGCCTCCGCACGTCATCCTAGAGGGCGTGACCGGCTTGCGGGCGTCCCTGCCTGGAGGCGTACAGAACAGAGCGGCCGG
>CAILUI010000038.1 GCA_903837355.1 uncultured Victivallales bacterium | reverse complement strand
TCAGCCTGGCCGGACTGCCTGTCGCCAAGGACGTCATCACAGCCGCAGGTCAGCCGGACTTTGTAGTTACTCAAAAATCGGATCGTTGATAATCAGGATGTTATGACTCACAGTGCGTAAGTTGGGATAGACGGCCGCGGAGGCGCGGGCCAGCGGGCCTTGTGCACGGCGTCCGCCCTGGAGCCCGCGATGCCAAGCCCGTCTCGGGCGGGTTCGCGGTACCCGCCGTCTGCAAGACTCCGTACAGCGGAAGCCCCGGCAGAGCCGGTGCGGACCGCCGGCTCCAGCGCCGCACGGCGCCGCGGAAGGGATAGATGGGGGCATGGCACTTGTGTCGGTTCGAGAAGAGGAGGAAGATCAACCCGCGAAGCCGTGAGTGCGCAAAGGAAGAGCGGGGATGATGGCGAAGTGTTTCATCCGTGCCATCCGTGCCATCCGTGGTGAAGCTTCCCGCCTTGCCTCCGCTCGAGAAACCCTGATTGACCACGGATAGCGCGGATGCCACGGATAGGAGAGCCCGCGGGTATAGGCGCTGATAGGGCCTGCAGGCGCAATTCCCCTCGGGTTTCGTCCTTCCGACAGTTCTGTCATACACGACGTGTTGATATACCGGTTGCAGGAACCGGAAATACAGGGCATTCGTGGCCGACAGCGGTCTCCATCATGGCCTGCTGAACCTGCCGACCCCGCGCGGTCTCGACGGACAGCCGAAATGCGGTTCGTCCTGGGAAGGGTTCATCATCGAGCCGCTTATCCAGCATCTACGTGCCGTGGCGCCACGTCCTACGGGGTGCTGGCATGCTGGCGAAGCTGCGCCGCGAAGTACGGCAGGGCCCGCTCGTAGAGTTCAAAGTGCTCCTGCTCGGTCTCGTCGGGATCGACGAACTTGAGCCAGAGCGCGCTGTCGGGGCGGGCGCCGCTGAGCGCGCGGCGACTGCCAAGGTGATGGGGATCGGGGCCATGCCAGACCACCTCGCGGTCCTGGAGGAAGATGAACTCGTTGGCGTAGCGTGCGCTCAGGTCGCGCTGGTGATCGCGGAAGAAGAGGGCCTGCTCGCAGGTTGAGCACAGCCACTTACCGACGCGCTCGAGGGGATCGGTCTGCTCGGAGTCGAACTCAGCGACCGGTGGTGTGAGATCGGTTGCGAAGTCGATCTGGTTGAGGTCGAGGGTGCCGAAGCCATGCTCCGCAGCCTGGCGGACGGTGCTGCGGTCGCGGCGGTAGGGCGGCGTCGGCCAGTCGGCGGCCGGGTCGTGGCCCATCAGCCAGGCGCCGCAGACGTCGGTGGCGACGGGGTGGTCCCCGGCCAGCAGCGCGTCGCCGATGCGGGGCTCGCCCCCCCACTCGCGGCGCGCCTGGCCGACCAGGCCGTCGACGACGTTCAGACAGGGGTTGACCAGCTGGCCGAAGTCGGCCAGGAAACAGGGCAGACGTACCAAGTGGTGGAAGTAGGAGCGCGGCCGGCCGAGCGGTGGCAGGGGGCACAGGCCGAAGAGGTTCTTGACGGTCATGGTGATGCCCGCGAAACCGTGGTTCTTCATCTTGGCGACGGACACCGCGGCGTCGGCTTCGGCCAAGCAACCATTCATGAGGTAGCGTCCGAAGAGAATGCCGCCGCCGGGCACATCGAACCAGCGTACGGGGGCCTCGCTGCACTCGATGTACTCGGCGCCGAACTCCGCCAGCAACGGCAGGAAATTCACATCGCGGCCGGGCCGGCCGCCGCCGACCAGGGTGGTGTCGGGCACGATCAGACGGGCCCGCGTCCGCTCGCGCAGCAGCCGCAACACGGCCCGGAAGACGGCATCGTCGACATGTTCCTGACGGCGGCCGGCGTAGTGGCGAAGCTTCTCGGGCGGCCAGACCATGTTGGTCTTGATCAGGATGGTGCGGGCGGCCTCGAGGCGCGTCCAGGCCCGCGTCAGCGGCGCCGTGATCTGCCGCAGCGTGCTGTAGATGATCTCATCACTGGCGCGGTGGTCGCAGCGGGCCGCGCGTACGGCGTAGGGTTTCATGGGCTCGTGGTCCGTCGGGATCTTGGCGACGACGCAGGGGTCGTGGGACATGGCTGAGCGTCGGTTCCGTACGGGTGGGCCGCCAAGCACGGTCGCACGGGGTCCGCCCGGTCAGCCACATACTATAGCGATACGCTGACCGGGTGACCAGAGCCCTGCCCTGCTCAGCGTCCGCGGGGCGACCTTCTGGTTGCCCCCGGAACACCTTCCTGGGCGTCGCGGCCGTCAGGGGTTGCACCACCCACCGGTGGGGCGACCTGCGGGTCGGCGGGAGCGGCTCTCTCGCGCGTGGGGGCAACACGCGCCGCCGGTGCTGCGGGGGCCGACGGCCGGACCGGCGCCGCCTCGACCGGCCGGGTGGGCGCGACGCGGGGCTCGCGCTGCGGCGCGGGAGTGGCTCTGGGTGCAGGCTGCGGGGCCGGATCCGCCGTACGCGTCTCGACCGGCCGGGTGGGCGCGACGCGGGGCTCGCGCTGCGGCGCGGGAGTGGCTCTGGGCTCAGGCTGCGGGGCCGGATCCGCCGTACGCGTCTCGACCGGCCGGGTGGGCGCGACGCGGGGCTCGCGCTGCGGCGCGGGAGTGGCTCTGGGTGCGGGCTGCGGGGCCGGATCCGCCGTACGCGTCTCGACCGGCCGGGTGGGCGCGACGCGGGGCTCGCGCTGCGGCGCGGGAGTGGCTCTGGGCTCGGGCTGCGGGGCCGGATCCGCCGTACGCGTCTCGACCGGCCGGGTGGGCGCGACGCGGGGCTCGCGCTGCGGCGCGGAAGTGGCTCGGTCGGGGCGTTCATCGCGGGTGGCAGGCTCACTGCGGATCAGCGGCTGCGGGGCCGTGCTGGTCCTGTCGGTACGCTCGTCGCGCGCCCTGGGCTCACGACGGATCAGCGGCTGCGGGGCCGGGGTGGTGCGGTCAGTGCGTTCCGTTGCCGTTGGGGCGTTCGCAGCACGCTCAGCCGGAGCGCCATCGGGACGCTCGCGGGTCGGCCGGTCGCTACGCAGGTCGCGCGACGCGGCGTCACGTCCGGTGGGGGTCCGCTCGGCCCGTTCGGGCGCTGGCCGGACGGGGTTGGGATCGCGCGACGCGGCGTCACGTCCGGGCGGGGTCCGGTCGGGGCGTCCGGGCGGGGTCCGGTCAGGCATCCCCGCATGGCCACCAGCGGGCGGCGGATTGCCGTGAAGCTGCTGTGCCAGGGCCGAGGTGGGCTCCTGATCATAGCGATTCGGCCGGCTGGGCGTCCACTCCGGATGCGACGGCCCCACGGGAGCCCGGGGACCCAGGTTGACGGTCAGATGGTACTCCGGTCCAGGCCGACGCGGAACGAAGGGGGGAGGAGGCCCCAGGGGGCCGCCGGGACGGGGCGGTGGCGGCCCCCAACCGGGGCGATCGCTGCCGTAGGGGCCATGCACGGGGTAGTAGCCGCACCGGTAGTTCTGGTGGTAGTAGTAGCGGCTGTTGCGACGGCCCCACCAGGCGTCGTCGTAGTAGGCCAGGCCGAAGAGCAGGGACGAGCCGCCAACGTACCAGCCCAGGTAGCCGGAGGTGTAGCCGCAGTAGACCACGTCCGGCGTCGAGTCATAGACGCGGACATAGGTCACCGGGTAGACCGGGCAGGCCGGCGGGATGGTATAGATCACACCCGGCACATTGGCGCACACGCTCCACGGCCCGGCGGCGGTGCCGCCGTAGTACCAGACGCCGCTATAACAAAGGTAGTAATAGGGGTCCAGCCGCAGTACGGAGTAGGGCGTGTTCACCGCGTAGTAGACCGTCGTGGAGCCCGCTTGCGCAAACTCCGGCTCGCCCTCGTAGGCCACGGCCAGAGTCGTGACCTCGCGCCTGACCGCCTGCGTCCGCGGCACCTCGGCGTCCTGGACCGCCGCCTTAGCGACGCTCGTGCCGGGCACGTGCGCCAGCAGGCCGTACTTCGCCGAACCCTCGGGGATCCTGGCGAAACCGCCGGGAAGTGCGGCGCCGGGCACGACCTCCCAGGGGCCGCTCTGCGGGTTGGCGGCTGCAAACCAGCGTCCGGCCAGCAGGGCGTAGTGTCGCTGGCCGGCGATATCGAGGAAGAGATCCGCTTCGGTATTCTTGACATAGAGCAGGCCCGTTCCCGGGATCACGGCGTAGCGCGGTTCCCCGGCGGTGGTGACGACTTCAGTGGGCCGGGTCACGACCACAATCTGCGGCCTGGCGCTGGTGCTGGCGGCGGCCGGGTCACTGGCGGCGACCGCCTTCTTGACCGAGTCGGGCACGCCGTCGGCATCCTGCCAGGGGCCGGTCACCGCCGCGGCCTGCAGCCAGCGGCCGTCGACCTGCATGAACCACACCGAGGTCCCCTTCTGCAGGAAGATGGGCGTGTTACTGTTGATCACGGCAAGCAGGTCGAGGTCCGGAACGCCCTGCAGTTCGGGCTCGCCGTCGATGCGCACCAGGGCCACGGGGGTGGTGGTAAATAAGATGTCAGGCACGGCCTGGTTGCCAGCGGCCGCAGCTTCGGCCTCGACCTTGTCGCGCGCCAGACTGGCCAACAGCGGCTCCAGCGGCAACTCGGCACCGATCAGGCTGCTGCCCAGCAGACGGTCGAACAGGGCCTGCTCGACGAGGTCGTCCGTCGGGAAGCGCATCTGGTCGAGACGGACGGCGTTGACGCGGCCGAGCGTGCCTTCGGCATTGACACTCAGGCGCATGCCGAACCAGACGGCACCGAACACCGGTTCGGCCCCGTTGACCACCACCGACACCGCCGCACGGGCGGTCATCCATTCGCGGTCGTAGGACTCGACCTGGGGTTCATACAGGGCCACGCTGACGGGCGGAGCCGCACTGCGACGAGGCCAGGCCGCGGCGGGCTCCTGAGCGGCCGCCGCAAACAGTGCCGCCCACAGGCACAAGGAGGTGAGAACGCCGGTTGTCCGCACCGGTAGATTGCGTTTCAGGGTCTTCATGATCGTGCCCTTTCTGCTGCGGATTCGGCACTCTGATCCGCGTGCCGGTCGAGTCGGGATCCGGCTCCGGGCTGTCGTCGAACCGCTCTGCCGTCAAAGACGCTCGGGGCGGGCGGATTATTCATGGTTCACACTGCCTGACCCCCTGACGGGCCTCGTGCTGGGCCAGGCCTTCGCGCGTTACTATAGCGTTTCGACACGGCCCCGTCCGTCCCGGATGCATGCTTCCGGCCCACGCACCAGCCGCAGGCGTACAGCCTGGCAGCCCGGGTGCACACGGCCGAACTCGGCGCGGCGAACTCCGGGTACCCAGAGCACGCTGGCGCCGTTGAGAAGGACGGGCAGGCGCGAACGCTGCTCACGGGGGACGCGGGCGGCGGTGAAGAGGTCCTGCAGTTTGGCGGGAGTCGTCCAGCCGAAGGGCACCATGCGGTCGCCCGGAGCCCAGGGGCGGACCTGCAGTTCGGCCTCGAGGCTCTCCAGCGCGAAGAACTCGGCCAGTGGCGCGGTGGCGCGACCTGGCCCGGCGGGCGCCGGCATGGTCTCGGCAACGAGGGCAGCGCCGATGTCGGGCAGGTCAAGCCACGGCTGCCGCCGCCAGGGCCAGGTCCGCGGCGCCAGCGGGGCAGCGTCCGCGACGAGATGCAGGCCGTCCCGGTCGAGCCGCAACAGCCGGCCCTGGCCGATGGGTATACGCCGGGGAACGTCGGCGCCGCGCTCGAGTTCGCGGCGCACGCGCAGCACCGAGGCGCGCGGCACGATACAGTCGCAGCCGGTCTGTGCCTGCAGCCAGAGTCGCAGCACGCGCGGCAGCAGAGCCGGGTGCAGGCGTTGCAGGGCCGTCAGGCTACCGACCGCGGCGAGCGCAGCGTGGGCCAGGTCGGCAAGGCAATCGGCATCCTCACGCAACGCCGCGAGGCTGCAGGCCAGGCCGTTGTCATGACCGACCGTGCGGCGCATCAGGGGCAGCCACTCATGTCGGATCGCGTTACGGCGCATCGTGGTATCGGCATTGCTCGCATCGCGGCGCCAGTCGGTCACGCCACGAGCCCTCAGAAAGGCCTCGATCTCGCAGCGCCGCAGGCACAGCAGCGGGCGCAGCAGGCGGACGCCACAGACCTCGCCCACGGGGCGCATCGCCGTGAGGCCCCCGGCGTTGGCACCGCGCGCCAGGCGCAGGAGCAGGTCTTCGAGGCAGTCATCGTGGTGGTGCGCCAAGGCCACGGCCGCAACGTGGGCTGCGGTCGTCGCCCTCCAGTAGGCCAGACGCAGGCGGCGCGCCGCCTCTTCAAGGCTCTCGCCGGGTTGCCGAACTGCGGGGACACTCAGGCCGGCGGTTACGAAGCGGATGCCGCGCGCGGCACAGAACTGCGCACACCAGGCGGCATCAGCATCCGCGGCCTCGCCGCGGATGCCGTGGTGCAGGTGCACCGCCTCCACCTCCAGACCCAGGCCCAAGTCCGTGAGCAGCAGCAGCAGCGCCGTGCTGTCGGCGCCGCCGCTGAAGCCGACGCGGACACAACGCACGCCCAGGAATACGCCGTGCTCCCGGACAAACTCCCCGACGCGAGCCGCGATGGTGCTGGGCGCGGTGACCATGCCCGTGACCTTAGCCCGTGAAGGCGCCCCCGGCCAGGGCCGCGCGGGCCACTTCAGGACGGTTTCAGGATCGGGCCTGGTGCGCCCTTCTCACTGCGCAGCGGCGCGCGTTTCCGCAACCCGCTGCGGATTTTCGCGCACTTCCGCGCCCTGCCGCAGTCCCCGCGCTGGCGGCCTCCGCTGGCGGGAGCGGCCCCGCCTGCCTACCACTGTTCGCGCTCAGTCCTGCCTTGCGGCTCGGTCGCGCCGAGCCTGGTCAGGAGAGGTTCAACCGCCGCCTTGGCATGCTAACTGCTACATTTGCCCCGTGATCATGTCGTAGCCGTACGTCGCCACGGTGTCCCCAGGGCCTGGCATGTACGGCACGGCCACTCATCGGCCAAAGGCACGTCGCCAATGGGATGACGCCGGCAAAGCCCAGGACAAAGGAGTAGAGGACCATGCAGACTGAGGCCACGTCCAGGAGGAAAGCCTGCAGCGTCGCGAGACCGTTCCGGAAGGCGGTTCTTGCTGTCGCTGTCGCGCTCGGGTTGCTGCCGCTGGCACAGGCCGGCTGGGATGGCAATGTCGACATCCAGCTCGGCGAAGCGGTTGCGGCCGCCTTTGCCAAGGCGCCTGGCGCCGAAGTCCATCGTTTCTACTTCTATGCCCCGGCCGGAACCACCCTCGGCGCGACCATGAAGACCACCTTCAGCGCCGTCGCTGCCACCCCGCTGGCGACCTCCATCGCGGTCTTCCGCGGGGATGGCGTCGAGATTCCCCTGGGCACCACCTGGACCCTCAAGACCAAGACCATCAAGGGCTTGGTTCTGGCCGTCTCCGACGAGTACTATATTGAAGTCAAGTCGACCGCCGGCACGGGCGAGTACTCGATCAAGACCACGGCCAAGTTCCCGAGCGCCTTCAAGGTCATCCTGGCGGCCGCCGGCCAGACGCCCTTCGCCGCCATCGCGGGCGCCAGCGTCTCCGCCACCGTCGCCAAGAACAAGGGCAGCACCGCCTACCCCTCCTTCAACGCCCTGACCGGCCGTTTCGGCGCCGTCGCCCTGCCGGCAGCCCCCACCGCCAAGCCGCCGAAGACCCCCGCTCTCGTTTCCATCAAGAAGGTGTTGTTGCCCTGGAACAGTGCCTATAACCTGGGCACCGCCTACCTGGCCGCGACCACCGATGTCGGTGCCGTCGTTGGCACGGGCGCCGTGACCGTCAGCGGCACCATCGCCAGCCCCGCCGCCCGGCACACGTGGTACCTTGGCCCCATCGACCCGCCCGCCGCCGCCACCGTGATGGCCGCTCACTGGCGCCACTCGGGCCATGCCGATGCCCGCAGTGAGGCGTTCAAGCACTGGGATGCCGCCGGCGTCGTCGAGAAGGGCTGCGCCCGTTGCCACAGCAGCGCTGGCTTCCAGGACTTCATCGGTGCCGATGGCACCGCTGACAACCGCTTTGACCACCCGGCCGCGGTGAACGGCGTGAACCCGCCGCCCACCACGGACGGCACGGCGGCAATCGGCGTCATCGACTGCAGCGCCTGCCACAACCTCAAGGCCACCGAGCTCGACGCCGTCGTCTTCCCGTCCGACCGCCTGGCCGTTGCCGCCACCGGCACCACGCCGGCCAAGGCCGCCCGTCCCGCCGTCGCTATGGACCTCGGTCCCGAAGCCCGCTGCATGCAGTGCCACCAGGGCCGCGAGTCCACCAACAGCATCGACGAGTACATCGCCTTCAAGGCCCCGGCCGCCACCGACGACACCGTCGTCGCCGGCCTGAGCTTCAAGAACGTCCACTACCGCTCCGCCGCTGCGACCCTCTACGGCGGCGGCGCCCGCGGCGCTTACCAGTACGGTGACACCACGGCTGAGCCGAAGCTTTACGACGGCCTGAACCCGCACGCCCCCGAGGCTAACTCCTGCGTCGAGTGCCACAACCCGCACTCGCTCGAAGTCGAAGTCGCCCTCTGCGCCCAGTGCCACGTTACCGGCACCAAGGCCGCCGTGGCCAGCGTCGAGGACCTCAAGAACATCCGTATGGCCGGCTCCACCGCCGACTACGACGGCGACGACAACACCACCGAGGGTATGTACTACGAGCTCAAGGGTATGGCGGACATCCTCTACGCCGCCATCCAGGCTTATGCGACCACCGTCGCGGGCACCCCGATTGCCTACAATGCGGATGCCTACCCCTACTTCGCCAAGGCCGCCGGTGGCAGCTACACCTCCTGGACCCCGCGCCTGCTGCGCGCTGCCTACAACTACAACTACTACGTCAAAGAGCCCGGCAACTACGCCCACAACCCGAAGTACATGATTGAGATCATCTACGACTCGATCGCCGACCTGGCTGCCGCTGGTGTCACCGTGCCCCAGTTGCATGACATGCACCGCAGCGACCCCGGTCACTTCATGGGCGAGTCCATGGCCTTCCGCGACTGGGATGCCGCCGGCGCCACCAACAGCATCGACCGCGGCGACGTGTCGACCTCCTGCGCCCCCTGCCACAGCAATGGCGGCTTCGAGTTCTGGCAGAAGTACGGCCTGAACACCACGGTCGCCATGCCGGCGGCTGACGGCATGGAATGCGGCACCTGCCACGTCGGCGGCGACTTCGCTGCTCCCGTTCCCGCCCTCAAGGTCGTCAAGACCGTGACCTTCCCGAGCCCGGTGGCCACCCCGGTCACCATCACCAACAGCACCACGGCTCCGGACACGTCCTTCATCTGCATGAGCTGCCACCGCGGCCGTCAGAGTATGGCCACCCTCGATGCCGACATCGCCGCGCGCCAGGCTGCGGGTTCCGCCATCCGCTCGAGCAACGTCCACTACGCACCGGCCGGCGCCACCCTCTACGGCAAGGACGCCAAGGTCGCCTACATGTTCGGGGCCTCAACGACCTACTCCGCCAAGTGGACCCACGCCGCTGGCGTCACGGCACAGTGCAAGTACTGCCACCTCTCGGACCACACCTTCAAGGCGGAACTCAAAGACACCTGCCTGAACTGCCATACGGAGGCCGTGGCCGGCGACATCGAGAGCATCCGCAAGGATCGCCCCGTCGACTACAACGGCGTGAATGGCACCACCGACACCCTGAAGGCGGAAGTGGACTCCTTCGCGACCGCGCTCCTCGCCCAGATGAACGTCTTCGCGGCCGCCAACGGCCTCGCCCCGATCTTCTACAGCGAGGGCAGCTTCCGCGTCGCAGCCGACCCGAGCAGCGCCTCCTACACTGCCTGGGGCACGGACCCGGTGATCATCCGCGCTGCCTTCAACTACAACTATGTCCAGAAGGAACTGGGCGCCTGGGCGCACAACACCAAGTTCGTCCTGCAGGTCCTCTACGATTCGATCGACATGCTCAACAACGGCGCGCTGGACGGCAACGTTCCCGTGCTGACGCGGCCTGCGGCTGCGAAGTGATCGCGTAACCCGCGATCCTGACGGTTACGGAGGGCCCGGATGCACCCGCATCCGGGCCCTCCCTTTTGTGGGGCGCATGGCTGTTCCAAGACAGGCGGTATGGCGTCCGCGGTTGGGCGCTAGTGTCGCGTTGGGGCTACGTGGCGTCGACAGGTCTTCCACGCCTGGAGAGGTGCTTCCCGCCCGGCACGTGGCAACCTGACGAGGCCGCGAGTCGGCGGCATATGGATGGCAGAGCACCGCACCTGCGCACCCGCGTCAACCGAGCAGACGGGTGCACAAAGCTGTGTCAGGCCACAGCAGTCCAAAGCTCGGCCTCCAGGCCAGCGCAGTCTGGGACCGAGTCCGGGCGGCGCCTGGACTCTTTGGACTGCGGCGGCTGGACGCCGCTTTGACTGAAAACGCCAGGCCGCACGGCTGAGACCGGCGCCGCCGACCGGCCTCAGCGGAGCTTTCCTGAAACCGCCCTGGCGGCACACCGCGCTGCGTAGCATTGCACCCTTGCAGGGAGTAGATTGCGATAGTTTCCACAGGGTTTCAGACCACCGCCGTCAGTGCCGCCCCGGGCTACCTCCGGCAGGACGAGACGGCCGGCTTCATACCCACCGACTGCAGCGGAGCTTGGCGCCCCATGGTAGGCTGGGCGCGGAAGGAGACGAGGATGATGAGGACCGAGGCCGCCGCCAGCAGGGCAGTCCGCAGCGCCGCGAGCCCGTCTCGTCAGGCGGTCGTCATCGTCGCGGTCATGCTCGGGGTGTTGCCCTTGGCCCGGGCCGGCTGGGATGGCAACGCCGACATCCAGCTCGGTGAATCCGTAGCGGCTGCCTTTGTGCGGACGCCGGGCACCGAGGTTCATCGCTTCACCTTCTACGCCCCCGCCACGACCATCCTGGGGGCGACGCTGAAGATCACATCGAGCACGAACAGCGCGGCGCCGCTGGCGACGGCCCTCGCGGTCTTCCGAGCCGATGGCACCCCGATACCCTTGGGCACGACCTGGAGTCCCAGGACCAAGACCATCAAGGGCCTGGTCCTGGCCGAGTCCGACGAGTACTACCTCGAGGTCACCTCAAGCGCCGGCACGGGCGGCTATTCGCTCAAGACCACGGCGAAGTTCCCGAGCACCTTCAAGGTCATTCTGCCGGCTGCCGGTAACACGGACTTCGCTGCCATCACCGGCGCCAGGCTGTCCGCTACGGTCGCCAGGAACAAGGGCAGCACCGCCTACCCCTCCTTCACCTCCCTGACGGGTCGCTACGGCGCGGTCGCCCTGCCGGCGCTGCCCACCGTGACCCCACCGAAGACGCCCGCGCTGACAGCCCTGAAGAAGGTGCTGCTGCCCTGGAACAGCGCCTACACACTGGGCGTTGCCTACCTGCCGGCGACCACGGACGCCGGCGCTGCCGTCGGCACTGGCGCCGCGACCGTCAGCGGCACCATCGCCAGCCCCAAGGCGCGGCACACCTGGTATCTCGGCCCCATCGACCCGCCCTCGACGACGACGCTGATGGCCGGTCTCTGGCGCGGTTCGGGTCACGCCGATGCCCGCAGCGAGGCGTTCACGCACTGGGATAGCGCCAACGCGGTCGAGCGCGGTTGCGCTCGCTGCCACAGCAGCGCTGGTTTTCAGGACTTCATCGGTGCTGACGGCACTGCGGACAACCGTTTCGGCCACCCGGCCCAGGCCGATGGCCCGGCGGCGATCGGCGTCATTGACTGCAACGCCTGCCACAGCCTCAAGGCCGCCGAGCTTGACGCCGTCGTCTTCCCGTCCGACCGCCTGGCGGTGCCCGCCGCGGGCAGCACGCCGGCCAAGCCGGCCCGACCCGCCGTCGCCATGGACCTCGGTCCCGAAGCCCGCTGCATGCAGTGCCACCAGGGCCGCGAGTCGACCAACAGCGTCGACGAGTACATCGCGACCAAGGCTCCGGCCAGCGACGACACCGTCATTCCTAGCCTGAGTTTCAAGAACGTCCACTACCTCGCGGCCGCAGCGACCCTCTACGGCGGCGGCGCCCGCGGCGCCTACCAGTACCTCGACGGTAAGACCAACGCCAAGCGCTACGACGGACTGAACCCGCACGTCCCGGGGGCCAGAACCTGCGTCGAGTGCCACAACCCGCACTCCCTCGCTGTCGAGGTTGCCCTCTGCGCCCGCTGTCACGTCACCGACACCAGCCCGCCCGCTTCAGCCTGGCCGTCCCCGGTCCCCGTGGCCACTCTGGCCGACCTCAGGACCATCCGCATGGTCGGCTCGACCGCGGACTACGACGGCGACGGCAACACCACCGAGGGCATCTACGACGAGTTGCTGCACCTGTCCAACACCCTCTACGCCGCCATCCAGGCCTATGCCACCAACGTCGCCCATAGCCCGATCGTCTACGATGAGGCCGTCTACCCCTACTTCACCACGGCCAACGGCGGCAGTTACACCTCCTGGACGCCGCGCCTGCTGCGCGCCGCCTACAACTACAACTACTACATCAAAGAACCGGGCACCTACGCCCACAACCCCAAGTACATGATCGAGGTCCTCTATGACTCCATCGCCGACCTGGCCGCCGTAGCAGGCGTGACCGTGCCGCAGTTGGCCGACATGCAGCGCAGCGACCCCGGCCACTTCGACGGCCAGTCCCCGGCCTACCGTGCCTGGGATGCCGTCGGCGCCACCAACAGCATCGACCGCGGCGATGTACCGGCCGCTTGCGCCCCCTGCCACAGCAACGGCGGTTTCGAGTTCTGGCAGACCTACGCGCTCAACACCACGGTGGCGATGCCGGCCGCGGACGGCATGGAGTGCGGTACCTGCCACGTCGGGGGCGACTTTGCGGCCGAGGATGGCCCCGCGCTGAAGGTCGTCAAGACGGTACTCTTCCCGAGTCTGACCAGCGCTCCCGTCACCCTCACCAACAGCACCACCGCACTCGGCTATCCCGACAGCTCCTTTATCTGCATGAGTTGCCACCGCGGCCGCGAGAGCATGGCCACCGTCGATAAGGACATCGCCGACCGCGCCGCCCTCGGTCAGGCCCCGCGCGCCCGCAGCGCCCACTACCTGCCCGCCGGCGCAAGCCTCTATGGCCGCGATGCCAAGGTCGCCTACATGTTCGGCCCGCCGACCTCCTACTCCGCCAAGTGGGCCCATAACGGCGGCATTTCCTGGCAGTGCAAGTACTGCCATGTGCAGGGGAAGACCGTCCTGGAAACGCTGGCCAGAGCGCCGGATCCGAGCCACACCTTCAAGGCGCGCCTCTCCTGGAACTGCCTCTGCCATTCCGAGGCCGGGGACGACATCGAGGCGGTGCGCCTGAACCGCAACAACTACGACGGCTTTGGCACCCCGAGCAGCGGCAACCCGCACACCCTGAAACAGGAGGTGGCCTCTTTCGAGACGGCTCTCCTGGCGGCCCTGAACACCTACGCGGCGGCCCGCGGGTTCGACGCGCTCGCCTACGTCAATGGCAGCTTTGTCAAGGCCGTGGGCGGCGCCACCTACACCACCTGGGACGCGACCATGGTCCGGGCTGCCTTCAACTATGACTACTCCCGGAACGAGCCCGGTGCCTGGGCGCACAACACCAAGTTCATCCTGCAGATCCTCTATGACTCGATCGATATGCTCAACGATTCCCCCAGCCCAGGCACGCTGAACGGGAACGTGCCGGTGCTGCAGCGGCCCGACGCCGCCTGGTAGGAGCGCGGCTGCCAGGCGCCGCTGTTTGCGTCCTGGGCCGCGCCAGGCTGCGCAGGGTTGCGCCTTGGCACTGTCGGTGCTTCGCATTGGACGCTTGCGCGTAGTAGATTGAGCGGGTTTTGGCTCTGGGTGGAACCCGAGTACCGTGGAGAGGGCAGGATAGATCGAGGATGCCGGTTCACGTGTTACCTGGCCGACCGCCCGCTGTGGCGGCATGCCTGCTGCTCCGCCGACCGCCCTGGCGGCCTCGTCCCGGCGCTGAAGACGCGGGGATGCCGCGGCGTCGGCGTGGGCTGGCGCTGACGTGCCTGCGGACCGCAGCGGTTTTGCTGGCGCTGGGCGCGGCGCAGTGCGTTTGTGCCCAAGAGGCGCCGTTGGTAGTGGGGCAGATTCCCGAAACGCACAGCCTGTCGCTGTTGCCGCCGCGGGCGGTCCTCGAACTCCTCTACCGGCGTCAGGATGACAGCACGGAAAACCAGCGCGACGGCGATACGCCCTACCAGGAAACCCGCTTTGAGGAGACCCTGCAACTCGCCACCACCGGCTCCATTTACCACCCCAATCTGGTCGATCTGAGCCTCGCCGGTACCCTCGGCTTCACGCAGACCTGGATCGATGATGACAGCGCCACGGACTCGGAGTCCGGGATCCTGCACGAATGGGACGTCTCCACCGCCTTCCTGCGTAAGGAACCGGTGGGCTTGACCCTCTACTCGCGTCAGCGCCGGGGCCTGCTCGACCGCGAGTTCGGCCCCTCGGTCGATACGACCACAACCACCGCCGGCGCCATCGTCGATATCCGCTCTGAGTGGCTCCCGAGCCGACTCGAGGTCTCGCACGTGGTGGAGGATCAGGAAGCGGTCAGTGATACGCCCGGCTACACCTACGCCCAAGACGCGGTCACCTGGCACTCGGAGTGCCGTCCGACCGACCGTCAGGAGGTGACCTGGGACTACAGCCGAATCTGGAAGCAGGAGTCGCCCGGCGAAGCCCCCGAGGTCGCCTTCGATACGCAGGATCTGACCCTCCTGCACACGTACCGCTTCGGCGCCGGCGACGACTATCGACTGGACTCCACGCTGCGCGACTTCCGCCAGACGGGCGAATGGGACCGCCAACAGCGGCGCTGGGATCAGAACCTCTTCCTGCGCCACTCCGAAGCGTTCAGCACGCGCTACCGCTATGGGCTCGAGCAGAACTCGTTCGGGGGTATCGACGAGACGCAGCGCAGCGCCGAGACCGGCTTCACCCACCGCCTCCATGAGAGCCTCACCACCAACGCTACGCTGGGGGTCAAAGACCTGCAGCGCGACGATGGCGGCGACTCCCTCGAGACCTACGGCTCGCTAAGCCCCGAGTACCGTAAGCGTGTCCCCTTCGGCCAACTCACCGTCAGCCTCAGTGCCGGCCTCGACCGGCAGGAGAACGAGACCCGCGCCGGCGTCACGCAGGTGACCAACAGCCAGGCGACGTTCACCGACGACGGTCCCATCATCCTGGTCGGCTCCCAGATCATCCCCGCCTCAGTGGTCGTCACCGACAGCGCCGACCGGGTGACCTATACGCCGGTTCTCGACTACACCCTGACCGCCGTCGGCGATCACATCGAGCTCAAGCGCGTCGTCGGTGGGCGCATCGCCAATGGCCAGCGCGTCCACATCGACTACCAGCTCGCCCCGGCCCCCGCCAACACCACCACCACCCGGACCGAGTCCGCGGGCGTACGCTATGATCTGCAGCGCGGCCTGCTGAAGGGCTTGGCGGCCTACGCCCGCTATGGCACCCAGGACCAGGATATCGATACCGATGGCATCCTGGCGCTGACCCCGAACTCCTACGACGACACCACCGTCGGCAGCGAGTACCGTGTCTGGCGCCTGACCTTCGGCGTGGAGCACCGCGACCACGACAGCCTGATCGCGCCCTTCAACTCGGACCGCGGTTCAGTCCGCTACGCCCAGCGGCTCGACACCGCCACCACGCTGAACCTTAACGGCGTCTACACCGTCACGGATTACCCCGACAGTGGCAACCAGGTGGACCTGCTGACCTTGGGGACGTCGGTCCAGCACCAGTTCACCGAGCGCCTCAACGCCTCCGCCGCCGTCCTCTGGCGCGATGAAGATGACGACCTGGAGGGGCCGACGCGGGGGTTCGAGCAGGATGTGCAACTGCGCTGGTCGCTGCGCCAGACCTCCGTCCACCTCCTTTTCCGCAACGCCACACTGGATACGGGAACCGACAGCCGCGCCTATCAGCTTGTGCGGGTCGGGCTGCGCCGGGAGTTCTGATGTCGGCCAGCGTTGCGCTCATAGTCACCGGTCGGCGTGGCCGTATCAGGCGCCGCAGCGGCGCTGCGCGTGCTGGCGCGACCTGGGCGCGCTGGCTGCTCCTGGCCCCGCTCGCTATCCTGGCGGCGGGCTGCGCCACCCCGCGCGGGGCGGTCCTGGTGGCGCCGACGCCGCCCCTGGTTTGGCCCGGCGGCAGCGAACCGCCACGGATCCGTTATCTTGGCCAAATCGCGACCGAGGCAGACCTCAAGGCCGGGGTCTCGCTGCCGCACCGCCTGGGGTCCATCTTCTTCGGCAGGAAGCCGGCGCGCAGCCTGGTTACTCCTTACGCCGTGTGCACCGACGACGGCGACCGTCTGTTCGTCGCGGATAGTGGCAGCCAGACCGTTCAGGTGTTCGACCTGGCGGCTCGAACCTACGCCCAGTGGCGGCCCACAACCCTCAGTAAGCGTTTCGAGCGCCCCGTGGGCATCGCCTGCGCCCCCGGCGCCGACCGACTTTTCGTGGCCGATGCGCTCGCTGGCGTCGTCTATGCCTTCGACCTGCGCGGCCGGCAGATCAGCGAGATCGGCCGCGGGGTCTTTGCCCGCCCCACCGGCTTGGCGCTCAGTCCGCGGCGGCAGCGCTTGTTTGTGGCCGATACCCTGGCGCATCAGGTTGTCTGTCTCGACCTCGAGGGCCGTGTCCTCAGCCGGCTCGGGCAGCGCGGCGCGGGGCCCGGCGAGTTCAATTACCCCACCAACGTCGCGATCGACAGCCAGGACCGACTCTACGTCAGCGATTCGCTGAACTTCCGTGTTCAGCAGTTCTCCCCCGACCTGCACTTCCTCAGGCAGATCGGGGCCAAGGGTGACCGGCCCGGCGGCTTTGGGCAACCGAAGGGGGTGGCCGTCGACCCGCAGGATCACCTCTACGTCGTCGATAGCAACTTCGAGGCCATCCAGGTCTTCGATGCCGCCGGCGTCCTGCTCCTCAGCTTTGGCCGCGAGGGACGCGGGCCAGGCGAGTTCTGGCTGCCGACTGGACTGTGCATCGACAGCCGTAGCCAGATCTGGGTGGCTGACTCCTACAACCGCCGCGTCCAAGTCTTCACCCACCTCCCGGAGAGCCTGCCGTGAAACGGAACTGCCGGCGCGCCAACCACGGGGTTCGAACCCTCTGCGTCTGGGCTGTGGCCCGGCTCGCGATGGCCCTCGTCCAGGCGCAGAGCACGACCATCTTGAACAGCCCTCATAACCTCTCCGCCTCTGGCCCGGGGTCGGTCAAGGCCACCGGTGAACCGGAGGTCTGCGTTTTCTGCCACATCCCTCACAACGCCTCTCCTGATTGTCGTCCCCTGTGGAACCGCAGCGCCCCCGTCTCGGCCTACACGGTCTACGCGAGCACCTCGCTGAACGCCTTGCCAGGCCAACCCACGGGCTCGTCCAAGCTCTGCCTGTCCTGCCACGACGGCACCATCGCCATCGGCAGCGTGCTCTCGAGCCGCGACCCGATCACCATGACCGGCGGGGTCACCACGATGCCGGTCGGGGCCACGCACCTCGGCACCGATCTCTCCGACGATCACCCGATCTCATTCCGCTACGACGACGCCCTGGCGGTCTCGAACCGCAAACTCAAGCCGCCCAGCCTACTGCCAGAGACCGTGAAACTCGACGCGCAGCAGGAACTGCAGTGCACCAGTTGCCACGACGCCCACGATAACCGCTGGGGCAAGTTCCTCACCATCGACAACACCGCCTCACAACTCTGCGAAACCTGCCACCGTCAGGGCAACACCACGGTCGCCGCCCATAGCCAGTGCACCGCCTGCCACCGCCAACACGGCGCCCCCAGCGGTGCCCACCTGCTCAAGGCCACGACCGAAACCGAGACCTGCCTTGCCTGCCACAGCGGCCAGCCCGGTACCGATCAGGGAGCCAACATCGCCACCCATCTCGAGAAGATGAGCCGCCATACGGAACCCCTGAACGTCCGCAGTCAGAGCGGGCCCAATGACGTCGCCTGCAGTGCCTGCCATGAACCGCATACCATCGCTTCGGGCACGGCCTCCGCCCCGGTCATCTCGCCGCGCCTGGGCGAGGTGAGTGGCATCGATAGCTCGGGCGCTGCGGTCGCTCGGGCTCAGTACGAACACGAGGTCTGCTTCAAGTGCCACGGCAGCCAGGCCCGCACCTCCCCCCTCGTCTCGCGGCAGGTCGTGCAGAACGATACCCGACTGGAGTTCGCACCGTCCGCACTCTCCTACCACCCGGTGCAGGCCGCCGGCAAGAACCTGGACGTCCCCAGCCTGCGCCCTGGCCTGTCCGCCGCCAGCCTTATCTACTGCACCGACTGCCACGCTGCGGACGGCGCCAGCGATGGCAGCCGCGGCCCCCACGGCGCCACCAACCGCCCGCTCCTCGTCGACGCCTGCGAGACCGTCGACAACACCGCCGAAAGCGCCGCCACGTACGCCCTCTGCTACCGCTGCCATGAGCGCACCAGCATCCTCAGCAACCGCTCGTTCAGCAGTCACAGCAAACACATCGTCGACTACAAGACGCCCTGCACCGTCTGCCATGACAGTCACGGTATCGCCTCTGTCCAGGGGACCGCCACCAACCACGCCCACCTCATCAACTTCGATACCACGGTCGTCCGCCCGGATCCGCTGACCCAGCGCCTGGAGTACCGCTCCACCGGAACCCGCCAAGGCGAATGCGCCCTGCTCTGTCACAATGCCCCGCACTCACCCTGGCGTTACCCGTAGAGGCCCAGGCCACCCCCGCGCCGGCTGCCGCTTTTCACGCTGCCGGTGCGCAGGTTTCCGCGGGCCGTGGCCTGCGGGTTGCGGCCCCGGTCGCAGTCGGGGTGAAGGTTATATATAGAACAACTTACTGAATAATGCCTTGTGTGCCGCACCGCGGCCGCTGGCATCCCCACTGCTAGACGGTACACTACTGAAGTCTTGAGTCTCTCACGCACCGGCCCACCATCGGGCGGCCGCCGGGTGTAGCGGGATGCCGACGGCTGGGGCATCCCTGTGGGTATTGGGGCTCTGACCTGGCATTCGAGGTCCAGCCGGCCGGTGGGTGAAGCCCCTGTGACTGAGCAACACGACAGACCGTTCAGGCAGTCCGTCCCGGCATGCCGACCGCACGGCGGGATGCCCGGCGCGGGCCCGTCGGCGTCGCCGGCAGCCGCGATCCGCCGCCCGCCACGGCTCTCGCGGGTGCTGTACGCGCTCATCGCTGGCGCGTTCGGCGGCGGCCTGGCCGCGCTGGCCGCCCCCGGCCCTGCCGGCCTGCAGACAGCCAACCAGCGCTGCCTGAACTGCCACGGGCAAGAGCACATCGCCACGCTTACGCCCGGCGAACGGCGCTCGATGGTGGCGCTGCCGGCTGGCCTGGTCGCCGCCCTGCCAGCGGACCCCGCGCCCGCGGCGCCGACGGACGGCGCCGGGCAGCCCCGTCCGCAGCTCTACATGCCGGATGGCCTGTTTGCAGGCAGCGTTCACGCCAAGACAGCGTGCACCGATTGCCATCAGGATGCGCAGAACCTGCCGCACGCCCAGAAACTCGGGCCGGCGAGTTGCGCCACCGGGGCCTGCCACACTCAGGAGGGCGAACGCTACCAACAGGGGGCGCACGCCGCCGCGGCCGCCCGGCAGGACGCCCGCGCTCCGACCTGTACCACCTGCCACGGCGGGCATGACATCGTGGCCACCAGCGACCGCCGTAGCCGCGTCCACCCGCTGAATATCCTCCGCCTCTGTGCGGACTGCCACCAGCAACAGCCAGAGCTGACCCCCGGCGGCCACAACACCCGCGAGTTCGTGCAGAGCTACCTGGACAGCGTGCACGGCAAGGCGCTGCAAAGCGGCGGCCTGACCGTGGTCGCGACCTGTGCGAGCTGCCACGACGGCCATCTCGTACTGGCTGCCAAGGACCCCGCGTCGACGGTCAACCGCGAACACGTCAGCCAGACCTGCGGCAAGTGCCACACCGGCGTCAGCGAGGCCTACCAGACCAGCATCCACGGCCAGCAGGCGGCCAAAGGCGACACCCAGGCGCCGGTGTGCACGGACTGCCATTCGGCACACGCCATCCGCCGCGCGGACACCCAGGCGTTCATGCTCGACATCGTCGGCCAGTGCGGGCACTGCCACGACCAGCCCGCTGCGGACGGCTCCCGCCGCACCTCATTCTACGATACCTACCGCCGTAGCTACCACGGACAGGTGACCGGCCTGGGCTCGACTCGGGCCGCCCGCTGCAGCGACTGCCACGGCGCCCACGATATCCGGCGCATTGCGGACCCGGCCTCCAAGCTGAGCGCCGCGAACCGCCTTGAGACCTGCCGGCAGTGCCACCCCGGCGCGCCGCCGCAACTCGCGCAGTTCCAGTCGCACGCTGACCACCGCGACGCCAAGCGCTACCCCCTGCTGTACGCCGTGTGGTGGTACTTCGTGATCGTCATGAGCTGCTCCTTCGGTTTCTTCAGCCTGCACTCGTTGCTTTGGCTGCTCCGTTCGTCCATCGAACGCTTCCGGCACGGCCCGCACCCGCACGTCGCGCACAGCGGTCGCGCCGTGCGCCGCTTCAACCGCGTGGATCGGGTCAACCACGCTCTGGGGATCGTCAGCTTCTTCGGCCTGGCCCTGACCGGGTTGCCGCTGTTCTACGCCGATAAGCCCTGGGCCCGGTCCCTGGCGGACCTGCTGGGCGGCGTCCGCACGGCGGGCCTGCTGCATCGCGTCTGCGCCATCATGCTCATCGCTAATTTCGCGGTGCATGGCGTCGGCGTGCTCGACCGGCTGCGGCAGTTGGGCCTCCGTAAACTGCTCTTCGGACCGACCAGCATGCTGCCCAAGTGGCGCGACGTCACGGACTGCCTGGGGATGATCCGCTGGTTCCTCGTGGGCGGGAAGAAGCCCGCGTTTGAGTGCTGGGCGTACTGGGAGAAATTCGACTACGTGGCCGATCTTGGCGGCTCCGGCATCATCGGTCTCTCGGGGCTCCTGCTCTGGTTCCCGCAGTTCTTCAGCCACCTGCTGCCCGGCTGGGCTTTCAACATCGCCATGCTCGTGCATGGATACGAGGCCCTGCTGGCGATCGGCTTCATCTTCACCATCCACTTCTTCAACGCCCATCTGCGCCTGGAGAAGTTCCCGGTCGACGATGCGATTTTCACGGGCCGCATCCCCGAGGACGAGTTCAAACACGAGCGTCAGGACGAGTACGACCGGCTGCTGCAGGAGGGCGCTCTGGAAGCGCGGTACGTCCCGCTGGCGCCGGCCTGGTACCGCCGCGGGGCCGTTCTGGTCGGCGTTCTGGCGATGGCCGTCGGTATGACGCTGGTGGCGCTGATCATCCTGGCGGCCCTGGGGGTCGTCTGACCCGTTGCGGACAGACTGACGGCGGCGGCCAAAGGTCCGGCGGCATCCCGTCCACGAGACAAGGTGAACGATGAACACGGTGGCAAAGAACCTGATCCTGGCGGGTCTGGTGGCATGGGCCCTCCGCGGTCCGGCCGCGCCGGCACAAGAGCCCGCACCGGCCCCGCCCGCCGCTCCGGCTGCGGCCGAGCCCGTCCGCAAGGTGGCCGCGCCGACCACGGCCATTCCGGCCACCGGCTGCGTCACCGCCGAGTGCCATCCTGGCGTCAAGGAGCACCGTGCCGTCCACGCGCCCGTCGCGGGCAATGGCTGCGACGCCTGCCACACTCTCGCCGATCCGGCCAAGCACACCTTCACCCACCCCCGGACCAAGACGGAGATGTGCACCTTCTGCCACAAGATGGACCTAAGCGGTGCGGCGGTCATCCACAAACCCCTGACTACCGGCGACTGCCTGCAGTGCCACAGTCCGCACGGGGGCAATGGCAAGCAGTTCCTGCGCGGCCAGGATATGAACGCGCTCTGCGAGAAGTGCCATGCGAGTGTCACCCAAGGCAAGAGAACGCTGCACGGCCCCGTCGCCGCCATGGCTTGCGGCGCTTGCCACGGCGCCCACTCCGCGCCCCTCCCGAAGCTCCTGCTTGCACGCAGCCGCGACCTCTGCCTGAGCTGCCATGCGGAGATGGACGCGGTGATCAAGCAGGCGAAATACCCGCACAAGGCGGCGGAGGAGGACTGCGTCACCTGTCACGAGCCGCACGCCGCGAACTACCCGATGCTGACGCGCCGGCCGCCGGTGCAGATGTGCACGGACGCCTGCCACGCCACCGTCAAGAAGGAGTTCGCTGACGCCAAATTCCCGCATGGGGCCATCTTTGGTGAGCAGGGCTGCCTGAGCTGTCACACCCCGCACGGTGGTAACCTGGCGCGACTGATGCGGGCGACGCCCATTGACGTCTGCATGACCTGTCACGACAAGAAGATCGAGCGCCCGGGGTTGACCGCCGTGGCCGGTCTTCCGGAAGTGCTTGACCCCAAGGAGTTCAAGCATGGCCCCATCGCCCAAGGTAGTTGCAGCGGCTGCCACAGCCCGCACGGCGGCGACAACGAGACGCGCTTGACCAAAGCCCATCCCGAGACCTTCTATGCCACCTTCGACGTCGAGAAGTACGCCCTCTGCTTCACCTGTCACGAATCGCAGTTGGCGCTGATGAGCGTAACCCGCACCGTCACCCGCTTCCGCAACGGTGACCAGAACCTGCACTATCTGCATGTCAACCGGGCCCGGGGCCGCTCTTGCCGAGCCTGCCATAGCACGCATGCCAGCCGCAACCCGATGCATGTCCAGGAGTCGGTACCCTACGGCAACTGGCAGATTCCGATCCGCTTCGTGCCCAGCAGCACGGGTGGCCAGTGCGCCGCCGGTTGCCACCAGGCCTTGGGCTACGATCGCGAGACCCCTGTCGTCTATCAGAAAGCCGCGACGCCGGAAGCCGGACCGCCCGCCGCCGTGAATCCCGAGCCCCCCGTCGCACCGGACGCTGGACAGCCCGTCGCGCCGGCGCCGGTACCGACGGTCCCGAAAGCGCAGGAGACACAGCCATGAGGAACCCCCATCCGTTGGCCGCCGCGGCGGCTGCCGCTGGTACCGTCTTGGCGCTGGTTCTTAGCGCCCCGGCGTCGGGCCGTGAGGCCTCGGGGCTGGTGCAGATCCAGGCCCGCGACCTGAGCGGGGCCGAGGTCAAGGTCCCCCTCGCGGACCGGCCGACCGTCCTGCTCTTTGCGCGCGCCGACCATGAGCAGAGCACCCGTGCCGCCGAGGGCCTGAAGATGGCGCTGCAGGGCCTGCCGCCCGTTCAGACGCTGGTGGTCTTCAGCGGTCAGGATGCCACTGCCGCGGCCGCCACCTTTGCCAAGACCCTGCCGTGGCCGGCCCTGCTGGACCCGGAGTATGCGATCACCGGCCGTCTCGGGGTCAGTGCCTGGCCCAGCACGGTGGTGGTCGCCGACGATGGCCATGAGCTCCTGCGCCTGGCCGGCCTGGGGTCGACCTACGTGCGTGATCTCAATGCCTATCTGGCCTTTGCCACCCGCACCATCGACCGCGCTGCCTTGGATCAGAAGCTCGGCGCCACCGGCGTCGCGGCGGACAGCCCGGAACTCCAGGCCGGTCGCCATCTGCGCATCGCTGGGCAGTTGCTTGAGAAGGGCTCGACGGACCAGGCCAAGGCGGAACTGAGCCGGGTCCTGAAGCTCGTCCCCAAAGACTCGCATCTGTTGCTGCTCTCGGCGCGCGTTGCCCTCCTTCAGAGGGAACCGCAGCAGACCCTGGACCTGCTCGCCGGCGTGGATGAGCGCTCCGTGGACGCGCGCGCGGTGGCCACCCTCCGCGGCGGGGCCCTGGTGGCGCTGAAGAAGGCCGACCAGGCCGTGCCCATCCTGCTGCCGGTGCTGAAGCTGAATCCCGACCCCGGCGAGGCCTACTACTTCCTCGGGGCAGCCTACCAGCAGATCGGGAAGAATGCCGAGGCGGCCGCCGCTTTCCGGGCTGCCTTCGAACACGGCCCCGCCGGGCGCAGCCTGGCCTCAGCCCTGGCGCTGTCAAGCCCCGTTGCCGAACCCGCCAAGTAGGGGCAGGAACGGGCGCTACTCCGAGATCAGGCCGAACTTACGGGCTCGGTAACGCAAGGTGTCGCGGTGCAACCCGACCAGAGCACTGGCCCGGGTGATATTACCCTCGGCACGGAGGAGGGCCTGGCGGATCAGTTCGCGCTCCACCGATTCCAGGCTGAGCCCTTCCGGGGGTAACTGAATGGCCACCGGCGGCGGTTCCTCGGCCTCGACAGCGAAAGACGGGCCGTCGACGGCGGGCTCGGTCTCACGAATCTCGGGGGGCAGGTGGTCCACCAGGACCGTGTCGCTGGTCTCCACCACCATGATCCGCTCGAGGACGTTCTTCAACTGGCGGGCATTGCCTGGCCAGGAGTACCGGCAGAGCAGACTCATAGCCCCGGCCGAAACCGACTTGACCGCCGCCTCGAGCTCGTGGTTGAGCTGTTCCACAAAGTGCGCGACCAACGGCGGAATGTCCTCGCGCCGCTCCCGCAAAGGCGGAACGAACACCGGAATCACGTTCAAGCGGTAGAACAGATCCTTGCGCAGCGCGCCCTCCGCCACCGCCTTGGCCAGGTCGGCGTTGGTGGCGGCGATGATGCGTACCTCGATGGCGATGTCCGCCGTGCCGCCCACCCGCCGAAAATTCCGCTGCTCGATGACGCGCAGCAGCTTGGCCTGCAAGGTCAGATCCATGTCGCCAATCTCGTCAAGGAGGATGGTGCCACGGTTCGCCAGCTCAAAGAGGCCCTTCTTCTGCCCTTTGGCGTCGGTGAAGGCGCCGGTCTCGTGACCGAATAACTCGCTTTCCAGGAGGCCCGAGGGCACGGCGGCGCAGTTCACCGTGATGAAGGGTCCTGGCGCGTCAGAACCCGCGTGGATCGCCGCGGCGATGATTTCCTTGCCGGTTCCACTCTCGCCCTGGATGAGCACCGTCGAGACGCGGCTGGCCGTGATCCGCCGGATCTGCTCCCGGATGCGGCGGCTGGCGCTGCTGCTACCGACGAAGCGCTGTAGATACTCGGCCCCCGCGCCGGCGCTGCCGCGGTCGCAGCTGGCCAGCAGCGGGGCCACCGCCCGCAGCACCGCCGCTTCGATGGCATCGAGGTTGATGGGTTTGCAGAGGTAGTCGAACGCTCCCCGTTTCAGGCACTCCAGCGTGATGCTCTCACTGTCTTCGGCAGTGAGCATGATGACCTTCAACGCCGGCTTCAGCTCGAGCAGTCGACTCAGCGCCTCCACGCCGCCCATGCCGGCGAAGCCGATGTCGAGCAGGACGAGGTCGTAGTGACCGGCGGCCACCTTGGCCAGAGCCTCCTCCGCGGAGTCGGTTTCGTCGATGAGCAGATTCGGCTGTTCGGACAGCCTCTCCTTGGCCGCCCAACGCGCCAGCCGGTCGTCATCCGCCACGAGGATACTGCACCGTTTCTTGCTCATGGCAGTGCCTCGCCTGCAGCCCGGCGGCCGCCACCGCGAGCCTTCCCCGCGGCGGTGGGTCTGGCCGGCGGGGGGGGCATGGCCGCCCGATGCTCGAAGGAGCACGCCACGTGGATCGCCTGCAGTCTGGTCTTCTCGGCCTCCGGGAGCTTCGCGATCGCTTCATAGCGCTCGCTGAGAGTGAGCAGTCGAATGTCGCGCAGGGCCGCCGCCGGGCAGGATTCACCGACCCCCAGTGGGCAGTGGCAGGCCAGGCCGAACAGATAGGCGTCAATGACCGAGCCCTGGCGAGCGGGGCCGGGCTCGGTAGCGGCCGCCGCCGGCAGCGGCGCCTCCTCCTGGATCACTGGCAGCAGGACCTCAAAGCAGGCACCCGTACCGGCTGGACGCTGCAGCCGGATGGTGCCATGGTTCTGCGTCACCAGCATGCGGCTGGTGGCGAGCCCGAGCCCGTGCCCGCTCTTCTTGGTGGTGAAGAACGGCTCGAACAGGCGCGCCGCCACGGCGTCACTGACCCCAGGACCGCTGTCGGCCACCTGCAGGGCAATCAGGTTAGACTCCCGCTGCCAGGTGATGGATACGCGCACCTCGCCGCCGTGGCCCGCGGCTTCAATGGCGTTGAGCAGCAGGTTCAGGCAGACCTGCTGCATCTGCTCGCCGTCGACCAGGGTCCGGGGGAGCGCCGCATCGACCGTCTTCTCCAGCCGGACCTTGTGCTTTTCGGCATCGGCGCGCAGCAGCGCCAAGGTCCGTTCGAGGATGTCGCCCAGGTCGCAGAGCCGGAAGTGCGGATGGTGTGGGCTGGCGTACGACAGCATGTCCGTGGCAATGGCGACCACGCGGCCGATCTGGGCCTGGATCTGCCCCAGGACCGCGCCCGTCTGCGGGTCGCGACCGTGGGCCTGAAGCACTTCCAGTGCCGAGAGCACGCCGTGCAGCGGGGCCTTGATCTCGTGGGCCAGGCCCGAAGCGAGTTGGCCAACACTCGCCAGCCGGTCCGCCTGCACGATCTGCGTTTCGTGCAACAACTGCAACTCGCGGTTCTTCTCGCGCAACGAGCCGAGCATGGCGTTGATGCTGGCGGCCAGGCGGCCCAGTTCATCACCTACCAGAACCTCACAATGGGCGTTCAGGTCACCGTCGCGGATGCGGGAAAGAGTCACCATGAGCTGTGACAGCGGCCGCTGAACCACGACCCAGATAACGACCAGAACGGTGGCCAGGATGACGAGCGTGCCGCAGAGTTCGAAGGCCTCCAGCGCGCGCCGGTCGGCAAGTGCTGACGGCGAGAAGTCACGGGGCTGGGAATCGATCACCACGTTCTCCAGAACGGCCAGAACCGCGCCGTCCGTGGCCCGACAGGATTCCGAGTGCAGCGCTGCCGTGGCCCGCGCCCGCCCACCGTCCGTGGCTGCCGGAGCCAGCGCCGCGCCGATATCGGCCGGCTCCGACGATTCGACGACCCACTGCAACTCGTCGGTAACCGCGATGCGCTGTGCGCCCGTGACCCGGCGCAGATCCCCAAGCAGGATGTTCAGTCCACTTGCCGGCAGCGCCTCGCCGGTTAGCCGGCTGGCAAGCTGGTGGTGGACGGCCGTGGCCGCCAGGCGGGCTTGGGTCTGCAACTCGCCGAACCGTCGCCCCGCGGCAGCTTTCCGCATCAGGTACACGTCAAGGGCAACCGTCCCCCAGACGCAGGCCAGCAGCGCGATCACAATCTTGGCGGTGATCCGGTGATGGAGAGCCTGGAACGCCTTGCGGATGAGTGTGAACATGGGCAACCGCAACGAGGAGCGCTCGCCTTAGCGTGGCCATGCCGTGACCAGACCTGGCGGACGGCCAACAGCCGCCGCTCCGCGTCTGCCGCGGAAAACCCCAAGGCGCCGCACGTCGACACTGTGAAAGCATCGGTGCCGCCGACCGACGCTCGCTTCGTCCATATCAGACTGCAACCTTGCGGACATTACAGAACGGAAGATACCGCCGCGATTGGGCAACTGCAAGGAAGGGGGGGCCCGGTCAGCGCGCACGGTTGCGCAAGGGCTGCGGGTTTCTCGGCATCCGCGTCGCCGCGCGGCCACCGCCGGCTCTGGATCCGCGACCGCCGGTCGCGTGTACGGCGTTCAGGCCAGCCTGTTCCGGCCGCTTATGCCAGTGCATGGCATGGAAGCTGCTTAGCCGCCCCTAGGCCAGGTGGTGAGCCGGAATGCCCGTGCGGTGGCGGTAGGCGACAACGACTCGGTGTCCAGCGCGTCGTCACTGCCTGGGAAGTACTGCGGGTGGAGACACCGGCGATGTACGGCGTCCCAGCGGCGGCAGGGTGGATTGCGGCGTGGGTTACGGATGCAGCAGAACCGATCAGCGCACGATAATTCTGGAGGCGGTGCGGAGCCGGACGTCCTGCCCACGCCTACACGGAAGGGCCCGACGGTTGTCCGGCGCGCGGCTGGAGAACGGCGCCGGACCGGGGGCCGGTGGCGGGTCCTCGGCACAGCCTTGGCACTGTCCGCCGTCCTGGGCGCACCACAGGTGCGCGCTGCACCCACGGCGCTGGCGAAAGCCGACCCGGACTGCACCCGAGCGGGCTGCCATGACGCTTACGCCCAGGCTCCCGTCCTCCACGCCCCGCTTGCTCAGGGTGCCTGCGACGACTGCCATCAAGTTACGGACAAAGACCGCCATCGCTTTGCGCTGACCGCGGCGCCCCCGGACCTCTGCCTGCGCTGCCATGACGACGCGGCCGACTGGATCGCCACCGCCACCGCCAAGAAGTCGATGGTGGTGACCGCCTGCACGCTCTGCCATGACCCGCACAGCGCCGCTCGCCCCAGCCTGCTGCGCGCTGACCCGGCGGCGCTCTGCGGCCAGTGCCACGCCGAGGTGCCGCAGTGGCTGGGGCCGGACCGCGTGGCGCATGGGCCGCTGACCAAGGACTGTACCACCTGCCATGGCCCGCACGGCACGCCGCTCCCGGCCAACCTCAAGACCGCCATGCCCGAACTCTGCCTGGGCTGCCACGCGTCGATCAAGGAGCAGGTCGGGACCGCCAAGGTCGAGCACAAGGCCTGGACCATGGACCACTACTGCGCGAACTGCCACGACCCCCACGCCGCCAAGGTCGAGCATCTGCTGCGTCGCGAGTCGGCGTCCCTTTGCCTCCACTGCCACGACCAGGAGGTCAAGTCCGGCGACACCACGATCACCAACATCGGGGCCTTGCTGGCGCGTACCACCCAACACCATGGCCCGATCCGTGACGGCAACTGCATGGCGTGCCATAGCGAAGTCCATGGCGGCAGCAGCGAGCGGCGCCTCAAGGAGCAGTTCGCCAACGACTTCTACGTCTCCTTCGACGCCAGCCGCTACGCCCTCTGCTTCCTCTGCCATGAGGAACACGTGGTCGACGACGCGCGCGGCGCGGCCTTCACCGATTTCCGCAATGGCGATCGCAATCTGCACTTCATGCACGTCAACCGCCAGAGCAAGGGGCGGAGTTGCCGAGCCTGTCATGACGTGCACGCCAGCGACCAACCGGCCCACCTGGCGGAGAAGGTCGCCTTCGGGGCGGGCGGCTGGCAGATGCCGTTGCGCTACCAGCAGACGGCGACCGGCGGCACCTGTCAGCCGGGATGCCACCGGCCCCAGAGCTATGACCGGGTCACCCCCATCCCGACACCTGTACCGAGCCCTGGCGCGACGGCGGACGGGATAGCGCCGGCGGCTCCGTAGTGGTATGGTGTGGACGAGATGATGAACAGGGCACAGGACACCGGCGCGTCTGACCGCGCTGGCAGCCCGTTCAGTGTGACCGTTATCCGCAGGGAGCTGCGCACCATGCCCCGCCCATTCGTCCGCGCTCTGCACGGCCTCGTCGTTGCCCTTTGCGCACTGCTCGCCGCCCCACCCGCCTTCGCGCTCCGCGGCCTCAAGGAGGGCACGGAGCTTCCCGCCTTCAGTGTCGATACGCTGGCGGGCCAGCCGGTGACCCGGGACACCTATAAGGGCAAGGTCCTCCTGCTGCTCTTTGTCCGGCCGCAGCAGGACTACTCGGTGACGGCGCTGCAGGCCGCAGACGAGCTGCTCAAGAAGAATGCCGGCAGCAACCTGGCGGTCCTGGCCGTGGCCACGCGCGAAGACCCGAGCGGCTCGCTGGCCGCGCTGGCCGCACAGAAGGGGCTGACCCTGGACATCGCCCTGGATCCGGCGCGACGGCTGTACAGCGACATGGGCGTGATCGTTTCGCCGACGGCACTGTTCATCGACCCCAGCGGCATGGTCCGCTTTGTGGTTGCGCATCTGCCGCAAGGGTATCCCCGGCGGCTGCAGGCGCATGCCGATCTGCTGCTGGGCAAGATCACCGCTTCTGAGCACGGTGACCGCTTGGCCCTGGCGACCCATGCCCCGACCAAGGATGAGCAGACCTTTGCCGAACGCCTCGCCCTGGGGCGCCTCCTGACCCAGGCCGGTGACACGGCCCAGGCTCTGACCGTGCTCACGGCACTCAAAGAGCAGAAGCCCGATGCGGTCGCTGTCGCCGCCGCCCTGGGTATGCTCTACTTGCGGCAGGGCAAGGTCGACGCCGCGGCCGCCGAGCTGGGACGTCTGTCCCGCCTCGACCCCGTGCCGACCGAAATGACTCTGGCACAGGCACTGCTGGCGGTGCAGCGCGGCGACGCTGAGGCGGCACAGCAGCAGCTCGCTGAGGTCAGCGTCATCTCCGAGGAAAGAAGCCGAGTGCTGTTCGCGCTGGGCCAACTCCACGAGCGCCAGAAACATGAGGCACAGGCTCTGGCTTGTTACCGCCTGGCTCTCGACGGTGTCTTCCCGACCGCAGCCGGCGGCGAACGCCCCTGAGATCAGGGTTGGCCAAGCCGTCGCGGTTGCCGGAGGAATGGTTCAGGGAGGGCCGGTTGTCGGCCTCATAGCCGGTTCCCTGGCCGGGGCTGGGTCGTGTCGTCCTTTTTCGGACTGAGCACAATGGATCAAGACTGAGGCGCATGGCGCATTCCCGATATCCATCATCCCGCGGCGCTGCAGGCCCCACGGGCCAGCCGCCCCGGCGCCTGGCCCGCGGTGGACGCGCACGGCGGGCGCTCGTCGTGTTCGGGCCCTTGCTGCTCCTAGTCGCGGCCTGTTCCACCGAAAGCCGCTACCGGGCGTACTGCTTCTTCATCGACGGGGTTCCGCTGCGGTCCACCCGACCGCCGGTAGAGGCCCCAGTGACGCCGCCCACGGACCAGCCTGAAGCCCGACGCTGGACGCCCTCCGTACACAAGCCCTATGCCGACGTCCAGTGCGCCGCGTGCCACACCATCACGGTGACCGGAGGGGCCTTGCAGCGTGGCGAGGATTTCGTCAGCCGGCGTCCCGAGGAGGGGCTCTGCGCCCAGTGCCACAAGAGGGTTCCCGGCGACCCCCGCTTCGCGCACGCGCCCGTTCTCCACCAGGCCTGCCTGTGGTGCCACCAGGCGCACGAGTCGCCGTATCCGCATCTGCTGCGGGCCGCTCCCGCGGAGATCTGCTTCCGCTGCCACGCTGACGAAGAGCTTTCCAGCGGCGAACACCACCCCCGGCCGCTCACCGGCAGCGCGCGCTCGTGCATCGATTGCCATACCGCCCACGGCGGCACGCGCCGGTTCTTCCTGAAAGCCGAAAACTCCCCGAACCCGCCGCCGGCGGCGGGCGTTTCTGCCGCGTCTCCTGGAACTCAGGGGCCACGTCCGGGTCAGCCAGATTCGGCCCCGGCTGCGGCCGCCGGCCGGGCGGGACAGTCTTTGTAGGCCGCGGTCGATAGGGACGTCGGGACGTGCTGATGCCGCGGGGCGATGCCCCGTCACAACGGGAGAACACATGGATCGGACATTCCAACCGCGAGCCATCCTGCGAGCGCTGGGCTCGCTCGGCTTCGGCGCGCTGCTGCTGCTCCTGCTGATGGTGGCCATGGGCAGCGCCACCGTCTATGAGAGCAGCCACAGTACGGAAGAGGCACAGGCTCTGTTCTATGCCGCGCCCTGGTTCCACGGTCTGCTGGGGCTGCTGGCGCTCAACCTCGCGGCGGCGGTTCTGGGACGCTACTCTTTCCAGCGCCGTCAGTTGCCTTTCCTGATCACGCACGCGGGCCTGCTCATCATTCTACTTGGAGCGCTGGTCACCTACCGCTTCGGTGTCAGCGGCCAACTCTCCCTGGGCCAGAACGAGAAGAGCAACCAGTTCCTCGTCCCCGGCGAAGCCGTTTCCTTCGCGCGCGCTGGCGAGACCGTGGCGGCGCTGGACCTCGGCCCCAAACTGGGCGACCGGCGCTCGGCCGTCGACAGCCTGACCGGGGCCGAGATGACCGTGGACGGCATCCGAGTCACGGTCCAGCGCTTCCTGCCGCATGTGACCTGGGAGACCCGTGTCACCGACGACGCCCCGGGCCCGCACCTCGCCGTCGAACTGGTGCTGAACACCGACCATGGCGAGGAGCGCGGCTGGCTGTTCGCCGAGGAGCCGCTAACCCTCTGCGGCCGGCAGGTGACGCTGCGCGTCGCTGAGAACTCGGATGCGTGGGCGCGGGCCCTGTCGGGCCAGAGCGAGACAACCTCCAAGGGCAAGGCCCATCTCGAGATCGACGGCGCGGCCTTCGAGTTTCCGCTGGAGGCCTGCATGGAAAAGGGGGTCGCCGTCGGCAGCACGGGGTACACGCTGCGCATCCTGCGTTACCTTCCCCACGCGGTCGTCGGCCCCGAACGGACCATCGTCAGTGCCTCCGAGCGCCCGGTCAATCCGGCCATCGAGGTCGAGATCGCCGGCCCACAGGGAGCCGAGACCCGGCTGGCCTTCGCCCGCTTCCCGGATTTCCATGGGCGCACCGGGGCGAGCCCGGCGGCGAACGTCAAGCTCGCCTACATCGCCCCCACTGATCTCCTGCCCGCCAGCGAGGTCGAGGTGGTCAGCGGTCCCGAGGGCAAACTCGCCGTACGCTTCGCCGCGCCGGGCGGCGAGGTGACGCCCCACCCGCTCGCCGCAGGTCTCCCCTTGCCAACGCCGTGGCCCGGCCAGACGCTCGGCCTGGGCCGACGCTTCGAGCGGGCGCGTGCGCAGGCTGAGGCCGTCCCCGCGGTCGTGGCGGCCGGCATGGATCGTCAGGCGGCACTGCAACTGCGCGTCAGTGGCCCCGGGATCAACGAGGAGTTCTGGATGCCGAAGTCCGCCGAGCATACCCTCGAGGCGGCCGGCAAGACCTACCGGGTGCATTACGGCGATCGCATCGTGCCCCTGGGGTTTACGGTCACGCTGAACTCCTTCCGCATCGGCTACTACCCCGGCGGTGAACGCCCCCGTTCCTATGAGAGCAACGTCACCCTGACCGACCCGGGCACGGGTCGGGACCAAGGATGCGTGATCAGTATGAACCGCCCGGGCCGGTTCGCCGGCTACACCCTCTATCAGTCCAGTTACCGCCAGGATGGGGCCGAGTTCGCCACCGTCCTCAGCGTAGCGCGTGACCCGGGCCGGCCGATCGTGTTCCTGGGGTATGCTGCGGCCATGGTCGGGATCACCCTGGCACTGGCGCAACGGGTCGCCGGCTGGCGCAACGTCCCCGGCCCGCGGGCGCGGGTGGCGGTGGGGGCTGGAGCGTAGGACAGGCAGTGTGCGGGCGCGCGCGGGGATGCCGGGGCCCCTGCTCATTTCTGCGCCGTCACCGCGCATATCTCGGCGGTCAGCCCCGGGTGGGCTCGTGCAACAACGGTTGCATGGTTTCGGACCCATTCCCTTAACCATGTTGAACAACGTTACTTCCGCTGTGATCTGCGGCTCTGGCACCAAACCTGCGAAGAACCGCGCAGGCCAGACGATACATCGCCATCGCCGCGGCCACGAAGGTAGCACGAAGAGTGCGCTCTTCCTGCGGCATGACTGTGAATAAACGTAACCTCAGCCAACGGTGTCCGCAGGGACGTATCCGTGCAGGCCGGACCAGCTTCTTGGTCCGGCTCGGCACGACTCTGGTCGTCGCCGTCGCCGTGCTGGCGCCTGCCGTCCGCAGCGCGGAGCCTCCGGCCCAAGCCCCGACCGCCGCCGCTCCCGCCGGCAAGCGGGTCAAGGATCGTACCCAGCGCGATTTCAGCCCCGATTGCCTGCGTGCCGGCTGCCACGGCGAGTTGAACGAGACGCCCTGGGTTCACGGCCCGGTGGCCATCGGCAGTTGCGACGTCTGTCATCGGCCCTCGCCGCAGGGCGAGCACACGTACGAGTTGCTGCGGAGCAAGGAGAGCCTGTGCACGTACTGCCACCGCATGGCCGCCGGCAAGTTCGTGCACCAGGTCGTCACCGATACGGGCTGCACCAAGTGTCACAACCCCCACGGCGGCGCCAAGCGCAACCTGCTGATCACGCAGAACGTGGCCACGCTCTGCGGCGAGTGCCATGATCCGAAGCGGCCCATGCCCCTGACGGCCGATGGCAAGCCCAGAAAGGCGTCCGAAATCAAGGACCGCCAGGACCTGCCGCTGTTCACCAAGCTCCACGAACCGATTGCCAAGGGCAACTGCCTGACCTGCCACGAGACCCACAATGCCGAGCACGAGAGCCTGCTGCGGGACGAGCAGCGGAAGCTCTGCCTGGCCTGCCACGCCAAGGTCGGTAAGACCCTGGTCGGGGCGACGCGGGTCCACAAACCGGTGACCGAGAAGTGTACGAAGTGCCACGTCGCCCATGCCGGCAACGCCGAGCGTCTGCTGACTCTGGAGCCCAAGACGCTGTGTCTGAGTTGCCACAAACCCGTGGCCGACTCGCTGGCCTCGGGTTTTGTGGCGTCCCCCCCGACGGCCGACGCCAGCGGCAGCGCTGCCGCCCCGGCGCCGGCCTTGGCGACTGCGGCCACGCCGGGCCAAACCGCCGAGCCCCAACCGCCGGTCGCCGCCCCGACCGGGATGCTGCTGCACGCCGCGATCCGCGACGTCAAGTCCTGCCTGGTCTGCCATGCGCCCCATGCCAGCATGGGGAGGAAGCTCACCCATAGTCCCTTGGGTGAAGCGTGCTACACCTGCCACGACAAAGAGATTCGGATGACCGCGCCGGACCGTGTGCTCCCCAACATCAAGGCAGAACTCGCCACGGCCCGCCATCAACACCAGCCCGTTCACGATGGGCGCTGCGCCGAATGCCACCAGGGCCACGCCTCACCTAACAGCCAACTGCTCAGTCAAGCCTTCCCGGTCGGCCTCTACGTGCCCTTCGCGAAAGCCACCTACGCGCTCTGCTTCTCCTGTCACGACCAGCGGCTCGCCACCGAGGGGCGGACCGTGCACACCGGTTTCCGCGATGGCGACCGGAACCTCCACTACGTCCACATCATGGATGAAGACCCCGCCGCCCCGGGCGCCGAGGCGCCTGACCCCGCAGCTCCGCCCGCCGACGGTGGACTTGGGCAGCCGACCGTCAAGAAGGGGCGGAGTTGCGGGCTCTGCCACGAGCCGCATAGCAGCATGCAGGCGAAGCAGATCCGCGAGAGCGTCCAATACGGCCCGCAAGGCTGGAAACTGGCCATCCGCTTCGAGCCGACGGCAACGGGCGGTACCTGCACGTCCGCCTGTCACAAGGCGAAGAGCTACGCAAATCTGCAGCCCCCGGCCCCGCCCAAAGAGCCGATCCCGGCCAAACCGTAACCAGAAGCAGACGCCTGACTGTGAACACGACCTCTTTCAAGCCCCATAAGCGCCCGCTGTTCCTCCTCGGCGCCGCCCTGACGGTGCTGGCCGGTCTGGCGGCCGGTGCCGGCCTGGCTCACGATCTGGTCGCCGGCCATCCGGGGGTCGAGGGCGGCATGCTGACCTACATGCTCCTGCCCGCCTTCATCGGTGCGGGCGTGGCGCTGGTGGCCGCCGATCTGCTGTTCTACGCCTGGCGCCGGCGCCGGCTGGGTCAGCCCGTCGTGATCTGGAGCGAGTGGGGCGACAGCCTCCGCCGCGTGAGCCGCTGGACCGTCATCCTGGTCCTGGTGGTCGGCGGCGCCTTGGCCCTCGGCGCAACGCTGTTCACCTGGCGCGGCTACCACTACGTGGAGTCCATCCCCTTCTGCGGCCAGCTTTGCCACGTGCCGATGATTCCGCAGTACATCGCCCACCAGGACTCCGGCCACGCCAACGTCGCCTGCGTCGAATGCCATGTCGGTCCGGGCCTCAACAGTTTCGTCTACGCCAAAGTGTCCGGGCTGCGGCAGCTCGGACAGATCATCATGGACTCTTTCCCGCGCCCTATCCATGCGGCTGAGGAACACATCCCTGCGGCCGATGGCACCTGCAAGCGCTGCCATTGGGAAGATAAGCACTGGGGGACGAAGTCCGACGGTCGCGTGCGCTACGGTTATGACATGGAGAACTCGGTGCGCTACCTGGAACTGCAACTGCCGATCGGGGGCGGAACCAGCGCCCATGGGGTTTCGGGTGGCATCCACCAGCACATGCTGCGCCACAAACTGCTCTTCCGGCCATCCAGCGCCAACAAGCAGGAGATCGCGCAGTTCACGGTCGTCAATGACGACGGTACACGGGTGGTTTACGACCTCTTCGCCAAAGGCGAGCGCAAGTACACCGACAGGAACCTCGAGGACTTCCCCGAGCAGGCCATGGACTGTCGCGACTGCCACAATCGGCCCGCCCACCCGTTCCTGACTCCGGATGAGACCGTCGATCGTGCCATCGAGGGTGGCAGCATCGACCGTTCGCTGCCGTCCATCAAGAAGGTCACCGTCGCGGCGCTGACGCGCCAATACAGCAGCACCGAGGACGCCGCCACCGGCATCGCGACCGAGATCAACACCTACTATGCCGACCATTTCGGCGGCCGGGTTCTGGAGCGCCAGGCGTCTCTGGACAAGGCCATTGCCGCCGCCCAGGCCATCTACCGCAGGAATGTCTTTCCCGAGATGCAGATTGACTGGCACACCTACCCCGACAATACCGGACACCGCACCGCGCCCGGCTGCTTCCGCTGCCACGAAGGCAAGCACGTCCGCCGGGATACCGGCCAGCCGCTGCCCAGCAAGTGCGAGGTCTGCCACACCTTCTACGAGAAATCACGCGAGCCGGGGAGTCTGCTGGCTACCGTGCCCGACAACAGCTTGCTGCACCCCTTCACCCACAAGGAGCACTTCAACCAGGAGATCAGTTGCTGGGACTGCCACGCCGCCGCCAACCCCTACTCCCAGTGCAAGAGCTGCCACGAGAAGGAGTTCAGCACCGACAAGATGATCTTCGAGTGCTCGATGTGTCACCGGCCGCCGCTGCAGAAGGTGACGGCCGCCAGTTGCCAGCCCTGTCATCCGACCGCCGCCTCGCCGATGCACGCCCACCAGGACCATACCGATTGCCTGGTCTGCCACAAACCGCACCAGTGGAAGGCGGACACGCGTCACGAAAGCTGTGCATCCGCCGCCTGCCACAAGCCTGCTGACTTGGAGAAGTGGGGTGACCATGAGGCCCCGAAGGACGGCTGCAAGGGTCTGGAGTTCAAGGGTGTCGAGCGGCTGATGAACGGCCTGCCCACCGGTCCGGCTCCGGGCCGTGCGGCGCCGAGTGCCGCGGCCGCAACGCCGGTACCGGCGCCGGGCCCGACGTCCGGGGAGACGAAGCGTCCGCAGTAGCAACCCGTCCGCCGACCGGCGGCGGCGACCGAAGCCTGAAGTACGTTGTCCACGTGGCAGGAGCGCTGTCGACCGCGGCTTCTGCCGAGGGGGTCGGGCCAGCGCCGCGATCCGCCTGTGACCTGGCCAACGCGGAGATAGAGGGATGACAGCGGAACTCATTATCGGCAGTGGCGCCGTGGCCCTGTACGGGGTCGCCGCGGTGCTGGCGGTGGCCAACGTGGTACGCACGGAAACGCCGCGGCCAGCCTGGGTCCGCGCTCTGCCCGTCAGTGCCGCTCTGGGTGCCCTCTGCCTGGGGGTCGGTCTCGTCGTGCACGGCCTGCGGATCGCCAGATTCCCGGCCTTCGGGGCCTTCGAGGCCGCCTCCTGGTACGCGCTGGCGGTGACCGTCTCGTACCTCTACGTCAGCCAGCGCCACGACGTGCGGGCGCTGGCCGCCTTCCTCTTCCCCTACCAGGCCCTGCTGGTTCTCCTGGGCCTGTTTCGGATCGCCGCCACGGCGACCATCCCGGCGAATCTGGGGACCTCCCTGCTGGGCCTGCACGTGGCGGCCGCCTTCAGCGGCTATGGCCTGTTCACCATCGAGAGTGTCGTGGCGGCGGCCTACCTGTTGCAGGACCACAATCTGAAGCGGCGGAACTTCGGTGCCGTCTACCGCAAACTGCCCGACCTTGAGACCTTGGACCGGGTCATGTTCGAGCTGATCGGGGTCGCCTTCCTGATCTTCACCGTCTCGATCGCGCTGGGCGTGGGCCTGGCCCATGTGAACAAGTGGGGGGCGCGCTGGACCACCGACCCCAAGGTGCTGGCGACGGGGTTCACCTGGGCCGTCTACGGTGTCCTCTTCTACCTGCGCTGCAGCGCCGACCGGCACGGGCGGAAGGTGGCCTGGGTCGCCGTGCTCGGCTTCCTCTGCGTGCTCCTGGCCTTCCTCGGCATACACCTGTTGGCCGACAGCATGCATAACTTCGGATTCCTGGTTCCCTGAGGCAGATGGACTGATGAACCTACTGGCAGTCGGCGCCAACTTCCGCACCAGCCCGCTGCGGCTCCGGGAACGCCTGTCGTTCCCGGCGGCCCGGGTGCCGGATGTGCTGCGCCGGCTGCAGGCCGATCTGCCCGATTCCGAACTGCTGCTCATCTCCACCTGCAACCGCACCGAATTGTACACCGCCGGGCCCGCTGCCGAGGCTGGCAGTGAGGCGCTCATCGCGGCCCTCCTGCGGCACGCCGGCGAGACCGACCCGGAACTGAGTCGCTTGTTCTACGTGAAGCCTGGGATCCAGGCCATCGAGCACCTGATGACGGTGGCCACCAGCCTGGACTCGCTCGTCGTCGGCGAGGCCGAGATCCTTGGCCAGGTGAAGCAGGCCTTCCAAACCGCGAACGAAACCGGGACCATCGGCCGCGCCCTCAGCGCCCTGCTCCAACAGGTCTTTCGCGTCGCCAAGCGGGTGCGCAGCGAGACCGAGATCTCCCGCGGTCGCGTCTCGGTCGGCTCCGTCGCCGTGGACCTGGCCGACAAGGTGTTCGGCGACCTCTCGACGAAGACGGTGCTGATCGTGGGCACCGGCAAGATCGGCGAGCAGACCCTGCGCTCACTGGCCGACCGCGGGGTGCGTGAGACCTGCGTCCTGAACCGCTCCATCGAGCACAGTCGCGCGGTGGCGGATCGCTACGGCGGCATCGCCATCGAGTTCGATCGCCTGGAGGACTTCCTGCCGCGGGCAGACATCGTCATCAGTGCCACCAGTGCGCCGCACTACGTCATCCGTGCCGATGCCGTGCGGGCCGGGGCGCGGGTGCGGCACGAGCGTCCCTGGTTGCTCATCGATCTGGCCGTTCCCCGTGACATCGACCCGGCCGCCGGCGATGTGCCCAACGTTTACCTCTACAATGTCGATGATCTCCAAGGCATCTCGTCACAGAACCGGGCCCGTCGCCAGGAGGCCCTGGAACTGGCACAGACGATCGTCCGCGAGGAAGCTGCCGAGGTCATGGCCAACTTCCGCGCCGAGACCCTCGGCCTGGCCGTCTTCATGCGGCATCTCGACGAGGCGATGGCAGAGATCGAGCGCGCCGAGATCGGTCGTGCCTTCGCCAAGGGCAAGGTCGCGCCCCTCGGCCCGGAGTGTCAGCAGTGCCGAGACGAAATCCGCGTGATGCTGCGGCGCGCCCTCGCCAAGATGGCGGCCGGACCGAAGAGTGCCCTGAACGAAGCTGCCCGCAACGGTAACTGGGATATCTACTCCCGCGTGGCAGCACGCATGTACGGGATCGAGACCACGCCGCCGGACGCGGGAACCGCCGCGCCGCCGGACGACAAGAAAGCCGCGCCATGAGCGACAGCCACAGGACCATCCGAGTCGGCACGCGTGGCAGCTTGCTGGCACGTACGCAGACAGAGTGGGTGCTGGACCGCCTGCGGGCCGAGCACCCGTCCCTCCGCTTCGAGGCGGTCATCATCCGCACCACCGGCGACATCCGCACCCAGGACGGGCCAGCACGCTTCGCCGGCAAGGGCTTCTTTACCAAAGAGATCGAAGACGCCCTCCTGGCCGATTCCATCGATCTGGCCGTGCATAGCCTCAAAGATCTGCCCATTGAGTGGCCGCAAGGCCTGGCGCTGGGTGCCGTGCCCGTTCGCGAAGATCCGCGCGACGCCTTGGTCGGCGGGACCTGCGAGCACCTGCACGCCGCCGGCCGTACCGTGCGCATCGGGACCAGTAGCCTCCGGCGCGGCGCACAACTGCGCCGCGCCTTCCCCGGTTGCTCCGTGGTCAACCTGCGGGGGAACCTCGATACCCGGCTGCAGAAGGTCCGCGATGGCGCCGTCGACTGCGCGGTCCTGGCCGCCGCCGGCCTGCGCCGGCTCGGCCGGCAGCAGGAGATCAGCGACTTCTTTACCCTCGAGCAGATGCTGCCGGCGCCCGGGCAGGGCGCGCTGGCCATGGAGATCCGCGCCGGCGACGAGCGCCTGCGGGAGCTGCTGGCCCCCGTGCATTGCGCGCTGACCGCCACCGCGGTCGAGGCCGAACGCGCCTTCATGAGCGCCCTGGGCGGCGGTTGCACCCTCCCTGTCGCCGCTCTCGCCACCGTCGAAGACGGCATCCTTCGGCTCCGTGGACGGGTCCTATCCCTGGACGGTGACCGCTGCCTGGATAGTCAGGCCGAAGGGCCGGCCGCCGCCCCCGGCGATGTCGGCCGGGCCGCCGCGGCCCAGTTGCTGGCGCGGGGCGCTGCCGATATCATTCGCATGGTCGAGCGCGAACTGCAGGGAAGCATACCCCTATCATGAGTAAGCCAGGCATTGTTTATCTGGTCGGTGCGGGCCCGGGAGACCCCGGGCTGCTGACCCTGCGGGGCAGAGACTGCCTGGCGATTGCCGAGGTGGTCGTCTATGACTATCTCGCCAATCCCGAGCTTCTGGCGCACGCGCCGGCGACGGCCGAGCGGATCTATGTCGGCAAGTCTGCCGGTCAGCACACCTTGACCCAGGAGCAGATCAACGCGCTGCTGGTCGAGCACGGACTCGCCGGGCAGTGCGTGGTCCGCCTCAAGGGCGGTGACCCCTTCGTCTTCGGTCGCGGTGGCGAGGAGGCCCTGGCGCTGCAGGCGGTCGGTGTCCCCGTGGAGGTGGTGCCCGGAGTGACCAGCGGCATCGCCGCCCCGGCCTATGCCGGCATCCCCGTCACCCACCGCACCCTGACCTCGTTGGTCACCTTCGCCACGGGACACGAGGACCCCGAGAAGGACGAACCCGCCATTGACTGGGCCGCCCTGGCCCGGGGCGGCGGCACGCTGGTCTTCTACATGGGCGTCGGGAATCTGCCGGGGATCGTGGCGCGCTTGACGCAGCATGGTCGCTGCCCGGAGACTCCCGTGGCCCTCATCGGACAGGGGACACTGCCGACGCAGCGGGTTGTCGAAGGCACCCTGGCGACCATCGTGGCGCGGGTCGAGGAAGCGCGGATGAAGCCCCCGGCGATCATTCTGGTGGGCGAGGTCGTGAGCCTTCGCCGTGATCTGCGCTGGTTTGATCGTAAGCCCTTGTTTGGGCGCACCGTGGTGGTGACACGTTCGCGCCCTCAGGCCAGCGCTCTGGCGGCCGGGTTGCGCGCGTTGGGAGCCAGGGTCCTGCTCTTCCCCACCATCCGCATTGCCGAGCCCGCTGACCCCGCCGCCCTGGACGCCGCCGTGCGCGGCGTGGCCGCCTTCGACTGGGTCCTGTTCACCAGCGTCAACGCCGTTGACAGCGTCTTCGCCGCGCTGGCGGCCAGCGGTCGCGACAGCCGGGCTTTCGGGGGCGTTCAACTCGGCGCCATCGGCCCGGAGACGGTCGAGCGCCTACGGACCCACGGCCTGCGCCCGGATCTGATCCCGAGCCGTTTTACCTCCGAGGCCCTGTTTGAAACGCTCCGCGCCGACGTGGACCTGACCGGCAAACGCATCCTGCTGCCCCGCGCCGACATCGCGCCAGCGGCTCTCCCCGATAGCCTGCGGCAGGCGGGCGCCCAAGTCACTGAGGTGATCGCTTACCGCACCCTCCCCGACCGGCCCGACCCCGCGGCCTTCCAGGCCTTCCGTGATGCCGCGGTCGACGTCGTGACCTTTACCAGTTCGTCCACGGCGCGGAACTTCGCCGCCATCCTGCGCGCTGAACTGGGCACGCTTCCCGAGAATATCCTCTACGCCAGCATCGGCCCGGAGACCTCGCGCACGGCGCGGGCTGAGGGCATGACCATCGGCCTGGAGGCCGCTGAGGCCACGGTGCCGGGGCTGCTGGCTGCACTGACTGCCAACCTGAAGAGTACCACACCATGATCGGCATTTCGAAGCTTTACTGCGGTACGGTTGAAGCCTCCGATCCCCTGCGCTACGGGCGCCAGTCCGGCAAGCTGCCGTCGCATTTGCTGCAGTTCTCCAAGGACAAGAAGCCGGTGGTGGTCTGGAACGTGGGGCGCCGCTGCAACCTGCGTTGCGTGCACTGCTACTCCCACTCCCGGAACATCGATTACACCGGCGAGTTGACGACGGAAGAAGGGCTGCGCCTGATCGACGATCTGGCCGACTTCGGCGTGCCCGTGGTCCTCTTCTCCGGCGGCGAGCCCCTGATGCGCCCCGACATCCTCGAACTCATCGGCCGCGCCCGCGCCCGGAACCTCCGTGCCGTGGTCTCCACCAACGGCACCCTGATCGGCGACGAGATGGCAGCCCGGTTGAAGGAGGTCGACCTCTCTTACGTCGGCGTCAGCCTCGACGGGCTCCAGGAGACCAACGACCGTTTCCGCGGTATCCCGGGCGCTTTTGACCTGGCTCTCTCCGGCATCCGCACCTGTCTGCGGATGGGGATCAAGGTCGGGCTGCGCTTCACCATGAACCGCCGCAACGTGCAGGACATCGGGGGCATCTTCGACCTGCTCGAGCAGGAAGGCATCCCGCGCGTCTGCTTCTATCACCTCGTCTACGCCGGCCGCGGCAGCCACCTGGTCCAGGAGGACCTGAGCCACGCGGAGACGCGGGCCGCGGTGGACCTGATCATGGATCGGACTCAGGCCCTGCACGCTCGCGGCATCCCGATCGAGTGCCTGACCGTCGACAATCACTGCGATGGACCCTACGTCTACCTGCGGCTGCTGCGCGAGGACCCGCGCCGCGCCGCCGATGTGCTCGAACTCCTCAAGATGAACGGCGGCAACAGCAGTGGCACCGGTATCGGCTGCATCAGTTGGGACGGGGCGGTCCACTTCGACCAGTTCTGGCGTCACTACTCCCCCGGCAACGTGCGGGAACGCCCCTTCAGCGCCATCTGGTCCGACACCTCCAACGACCTGCTCGGCAAACTCCGCAACCGCAAGCAGCACCTCAAGGGCCGCTGTGCCACCTGCCGTTGGCTGGACGTCTGCAATGGCAACTTCCGGGTCCGGGCCGAAGCGGTCACGGACGACGTCTGGGCCTGCGATCCGGCCTGCTATCTCACCGACGAGGAAATCCGCGCATGACGTTCCCGACCACACGCATGCGTCGACTGCGGGCTTCGGCCGGTCTGCGGGACATGGTGGCGGAGACCAGCCTGGAAGCCCGCCAGTTGATGCTACCGCTCTTCGTCCGGCCCGGGGTTGGCGTTCGCCGCGAGATCGGCGCCATGCCGGGCGTGGCGCAGTTGTCCGTCGACCTGCTGGTCGAGGAGGCCCGTGCCCTGGCGGCGGTGGGGGTGCGCTCGGTGATCCTCTTCGGGATTCCCTCCCGCAAGGACGCGGTCGGCTCGGAAGGCTACGCCGAGGACGGGATCGTCCAGCAGGCGGTGCGCGCGCTGCGGGCGGCGTTGCCGGAGCTGATCGTCTGCACCGACGTCTGCCTGTGCGAGTACACCGACCACGGCCACTGCGGCGTGATCTGCAGGGGCGATGTGGACAACGACGCCACCCTCGAACTCCTGGCGCGCATGGCCCTGTCTCATGCCCGCGCCGGCGCGCAGATGGTGGCGCCCAGCGACATGATGGACGGACGCATCGGAACCCTCCGCCGCGCCCTGGACGGAGACGGTTTCGACCAGGTCTCGATCATGGCCTACTCGGCCAAGTACGCCTCCGCCTTCTACGGGCCCTTCCGCGAGGCGGCGGAGTCGCCGCCCCAGTTCGGCGATCGCCGCAGCTACCAGATGGACATCCGCAATGCGCGCGAGGCGCTGCGCGAGGTCGAGCTTGACCTGGCCGAGGGTGCGGATATCGTCATGGTCAAGCCTGCCCTTGCTTACCTGGACATCATCCGCCAGGTCCGTGACGCCGTGAATGTCCCTGTTGCCGCCTACAACGTCAGCGGCGAGTACTCCATGGTCAAGGCGGCCGCGGCCCAGGGCTGGATCGACGAGAAGCGGGTTGCCCTGGAGACGCTCTACGCCATCCGGCGGGCGGGGGCGGACATCATCCTGACCTACTGGGCAAGGGAGGCGGCGCTGTGGCTGAGAAACATCTGACCCATCCCCATGGCGGGATGCCTGGCGAAGACGAACTGCGGCTGGTGTTCTGGGAGTTGACGGCGCGCTGCAACCTGCGTTGCCAGCACTGTCGCGCCGAGGCCCAGGCGGAGTTCGCCAGCGGCGAACTGACCACGCCGGAGATCATCCGGGTGGCCCAGGACATCCGCGCGAGTTTCGACCCGATCGTCGTACTCACCGGCGGCGAGCCCCTGGCCAGGCCCGACTTCTTCGAGATCGCCAGCGCCTGCAGTGGCCTGTTCTCGCGCGTCGCCATGGCCACCAATGGCACCCTCGTCGACGACGCCATCGCGCAGCGTATTGCCGCGGCCGGGATCAAACGCGTCAGCATCAGCCTGGACGGCGCCACCCCGCAGACCCACGATGCGTTCCGCGGGCAGCCCGGCTGTTTCGCGGCGGCGCTGCGCGGCATCGAGGCCCTGCAACGGGTTGGGATGTCGTTGCAGGTCAACGCCACGGTCACCCAGCATAACCTCCACGAGCTACCGGCCCTGCTGGAGTTCGTCAAAGCCCGTGGTGTCGAGGCCTTCCACATGTTCATGCTGGTCCCCGTCGGCTGCGGCGCTGAGATCAGTGATGACAAACGGCTGACCCCGCAGCAGTTCGAGGAGACCCTGCGCTGGCTGGCGGCCCGGACTCTGGAGTTGCGGGACCAGATCCAGATCAAGGCGACCTGCGCCCCGCAGTACTACCGCATCCTCCGCGAGCTGGGGCGCAGCAGCGGCGCGGCCGTACCCGGCGCGGCCGGGGGCGCTGCCCACGGCATGCACTCCTTCACCCGCGGCTGCCTGGCGGGCTCCGGGGTTTGCTTCGTCTCGCGCACGGGCGATGTTCAGCCCTGTGGCTACCTGCCCGTCGTGGTGGGCAACGTGCGCCAGACCCCATTGGGCCAGATCTGGCGTGAATCGGGCGTCTTTGCGGCGCTGCGTGACCCGCGGCAGTTGAAGGGCAAGTGCGGCGCCTGCGGCTACCGCAAACTGTGCCAAGGCTGCCGGGCCCGTGCCTTTGCTGTGACCGGCGATTTCCTGGACGAGGAACCCGATTGCCCCTATGTGCCCGAGCCCTGACAAACACGCGACCGCGAGCCCCGCGGAGTCGAGCCTGACGCCGCTGGACCGCGCTGTGCTGGCGCGGATCCAGGGAGAGTTTCCATTCTCCCCAGACCCGTACGCGGACCTTGCCCGCGAACTCGGCAGCACCCCCGAGGCGGTCCACGACAGCGTCGTCCGCCTGCGGCAGGGCGGTGTGATCCGCCGTATCGGGGGCTCCTTCGCCGCCGGCGGCGTCGGTTACACCAGTACCCTCGTGGCGGCGCGGGTCGACCCTGAGCGCATCGAAGCGGCCGCGGCCGTCGCCAGCGCTTTCCCCGAAGTCACGCATAACTACGAACGGAACGCCGCCTTCAACCTCTGGTTTACGGTGATCGCCGCGGACCGTCGTCGCCTGGACGCGGTTCTCGATGCCGTACGGCAGGCCCCGGGGGTCCACGACCTGCATGATCTGCCCGCCCGCCGCCTCTTCAAGATCCGGGTGGATTTCGCCTTCGCCGAAGGCCCTGCCGAGAGCGCCCTGCCGGCGGCCGCGGCGACGCCAGAGCCCGTGTGCGCGGCGCTTGACGGTACGGACCGTCGGGCCATTCGTCTGGCCTGTGGTGACCTGGGGCTCGACCGGTACCCCTTCCGCGCCTGGGCGGCGGAGCTCGACGTCCCTGAAGCGGACCTGCTGGCGCGGCTCGCGGCCTATCGGCAGCGTGGCGCCATGCGCCGGTTCGGTGCCGTCATCCGCCATCACGCCGCCGGCTTTACGGCCAACGGCATGTCGGTGTGGGACGTGCCGGACGCCGACGTGGGCTTCGTCTGCGAGCGCCTCGCCGCCTGTCCCGAGATCAGTCATTGCTACGAACGTCCGCGCTTCCCCGGCTGGCCCTACAATGTCTTCGGCATGATCCACGGCCGCAGCCGCGAGGAGTGCCTCTCGGTGGCGATCCGCGTGGCCGAGCAGACGGGCTTGAGCGACTACGATGTCCTCTTCTCCGTGCGCGAGTTCAAGAAGACTAGCATGATCTACTTCGCCGATAGCTCCTTCCCGCCGGCCGCCGACGGCGCCGGGGCGACGCCCGCGCCGAGTGCTGCTGCCCTGGCCGCGGAACCGGTACCGGCAGCGCCGGCGAAGGGGACGGCGACCGGCAGAAAGGCCCAAGCGCTCGCGTACTACTACTATGTGGAGCGGCAGGTCCTGGAGTCAGCCAAAGAGTGCGGGCACGACCATGCGTGTCTGTCGGACCCGAATGTGGCCCTCTGCCGCATTCTGGCCTACGTCGATGCCTCGCCACCCTTCGTCGGCTGCCTTGAACAGCATCCCTGTCCCTACAAGGCGGAGCGGGATGGCCGCACGATCTGCAGTTGCCCGGTCCGCCGCCGCATCTTCCAGCGCTACGGCAAGTGAACCGGTCCCGCGCGCCCGTGACCACCCCAAGGAGCCCACGCATGATCGAGCCAGGTGAACGGTCCAAGGAACTGTGGCAGAGCGCTCGCGCGCTGATTCCCGGGGGCGTGAACAGCCCGGTGCGGGCCTTCGGCGCCGTCGGTGGTACCCCGGTGTTCGCGGAGCGCGGGGCCGGCAGCCGTTTTCAGGATGTCGACGGGCGCGAGTTCATCGACTACGTCATGTCCTGGGGGCCGCTGATCCTGGGCCATGCACACCCCGCCGTGGTCGCGGCGGTGCGCGAAACCTGCGCCAAGGGCATGACTTTCGGCATGCCGACCGCCTTGGAGGTCCGGCTGGCGCGGCTGGTCACCACCTGCGTGCCCAGTATCCAAAAGGTGCGCATGACCAGCTCCGGCACCGAAGCCGCGATGAGCGCCATCCGCCTGGCCCGTGGCTTCACCGGCCGCGACCTGGTGGTCAAGTTCGACGGCTGCTACCACGGCCACGTGGATGGCCTGCTGGCCGCCGCTGGCTCGGGCCTGGCGACCTTCGCCATCCCGGACACGCGTGGCGTCCCCGCCAGCTACACCGAGAAGACACTGATTGCGCCCTATAACGACCCCGATGCCGTCCGGGCGCTCTTCGCGCGCCTCGGTCCCCAGATCGCCGCCGTCATCGTTGAACCGGTTGCCGGGAATATGGGGGTGGTGGCGCCCCAGCCGGGTTACCTGGAGTTCCTGCGCGAGATCACGGCACAACACGGCGCCCTGCTGGTCTTCGACGAAGTGATTACCGGCTTCCGCCTCGCCCTGGGGGGCGCCCAGGCGCTCTATGGGGTGACCCCTGACCTGACCGTCCTCGGCAAGATCCTCGGCGGCGGCCTGCCCGCCGCGGCCTACGGCGGGCGGGCTGAGATCATGGACGCGCTGGCGCCCCTCGGCGGCGTCTATCAGGCGGGAACCCTCAGCGGCAACCCGGCCGCCATGGCGGCCGGTGTGGCCACGCTGGAGGCCCTGGCAGCGAACCCCCCGTATGCGCGCCTGGAGGCCCTGGCCGGGCACCTGGCCGAGGGGCTGCGGGAGGCGGCTGCCCGCGCTGGAATCCCGGTCTGGCAGAACCGCGTGGGGTCCATGCAGACCCTCTTCTTCACCGCCACGCCGGTCACCGACTACCGCACCGCCAAGACGGCCGATACGCGTCGGTATGCCCGCTTTTTCCATGGCATGCTGGCGGCCGGGATCTACCTGGCGCCGTCGCAGTTTGAGGCGGGCTTCGTCTCCACGGCGCACACCGAGCAGGACATCGAGCAGACGCTCGCCGCGGCGCGCGCGACCATGGCCACACTGGCGTCGTGAAGTACTACCCGATCAACCTGGACCTGGCCGGACGCAAGGTGCTGGTGATCGGTGCCGGTGCGGTGGCGCACCGCAAGGTCCAGACGCTGGTCGAGTGCGGCGCCCAGGTCACGGTGGTCAGCCCCGTGTTCTGCGCCGCCCTGGCCCGCATGAAGGGCATCTGTCGCGTCCAGCGCGGCTACCGCAAGACCGATCTGCGCGGGGCCTGTCTGGTGATCTGCGCCACCGACTCCCCGGCGGTGAACCGGCGGGCCTGGGAGCACAGTCGGGACGCCGGCATCCCCGTCAACGTCGTCGACCAGCCGGAGCTCTGTACCTTCACCGTGCCGGCCGTCTGCCGCCGTGGCGACATCGTGATCGCCGTCTCGACGGGCGGTGGCAGCCCGGCCTTGTCCAGCCGCATCCGCGAACGGATCGAGGAGACCATCACGCCGGCCTTCGGACGGCACCTGGATCTGCTCCGCGATCTGCGCGCCGAGGTCCGCGCCTCAGCGCTCGACGCCGAGCAGCGCGGCGCCCTGCTGCGCCGGATGGCCGCCGACGAGGTGCGCGAGATCATCGAGCGCCAGGGCCTCGCCGCCGCTCGCCGCCACCTGCGCCGGATGCTGGCGGAGGCGGTTGACACCATGATATTACCGCGGCCATGAAAGTCAGTGACCACTACCTGAAAATCGTCGAGTGGTCTGAAGAGGACGCCTGCTACGTCGGCACCTGTCCGGGGTTGATGCTCGGCGGGGTGCACGGTGACGACGAACTGGCGGTGTACGCCGAACTCTGCCAGGCCGTTGAGGAGTGGGTCCGCCTCTACGCGGAGGACGGCGCGCCACTGCCCGCGCCGACCGCCGGCCGGGAGTACTCGGGCAAGTTCCTGTTGCGCACCGGCAAGGACCTCCACCAGGAACTGGCCGTGCAGGCGCTAAGCCTCGGGGAGAGCCTCAACTCCTACTGCGTCAAGGCCCTGCGGGACAGGCAGAGGCGACCAATGAGGACGGGTGAGTAAAGGCCCCGCCCTCCACCCACCCGGCGCGCCGCCGTTTCCGTGCCGCGCCAGAGGCGCTGGCGGCAGCGATCCGGCCGCGTGCGCGGCCTGCTCTCGCCCTCCAGACACCTGACGTACCCCCACCCGTGGCAAGCACAGCGGCGGCGCTGCGGTGCGTCACCGGTCGAGGTACCAGAAGCGGTACCACGCCGACATGCTCGCCAACGCCAGCTTCGCCGCGTGGCGCACTCCGGCGTCAGGATCGCCCCGCATCTTCTTGATCTTGGCCTCCGAGAGTCGTGCGCATGACACTCCCTCCGCGAGAGGCCATTCCTACCGCGTCGCGGCCCTAGATCGGCTGCAGACGGGGGCTGAGTTGGGCGGTCAGGCCGCCGTCGACGTAGAGGATCTGGCCGGTGACGAAGGCGGCATCCGGCGAGGCCAGAAAGGCCACCGCGGCCCCGATGTCGAGGGCCACGCCGAAGCAACGCATGGGGACCCGCTCGATGGCGTCCCAGGCTGCCTTGTCCCCTTCGCGCGGGTGGCGCACGCCGACGATCGGCCCCGGGGCCACGCAGTTGACGCGGATGTTGTACTCGGCCAGGTCCAGGGCCAGGGCGCGGGTCAGGGCGTCGATGGCGCCTTTGGTCATGTCGTAGGGCAAGCCGTGCCAGTGCGCCCGCAGTGCGCCCACGGTGCTGATCTGGACGATATTGCCGCCGCGCTTGTGGTCGCGCATGATCTCGGCGGCCCGCAACGAACAGAGGTAGGGCCCCTTGATGTTGGCGGCGATCTGGTGGTCCAGCAGGGCCTCGTCGACCTTGAACAGCCGGTCCCGGCGCAAATCCGCGGCGTTGTTCACCAGCAGATCCACGGTGCCGAAGGCCTGCAGCGTCTCGGCAAAGAGGCGGTCGACGTCCGCCGGCAAGCCCAAATCCGCCACCACCGACAGCACCTCGGCGCCGACCTCCCGCAGTTCCCGCGTGGTCTCCTCGACCGTCGCCGCCGTGCGGCTGGTGATGACGACCTTCATGCCCTCGCGGGCCAAGCGCATGGCGATGCCTTTGCCGATGCGGCGACTGGAGCCGGTGACGATGGCCACCTGGCCCTTGAACTCGGGGTAGCGCGGCTGAATGGCCGCGAAGCTGGCGCTGATGCTCATGGGAAACCGTCTCGTTGCTGCCTGCTGCCGGGGTCTGCTCCTACTCTCTCGTCAGTCTGGCAAGATAGGCTTTGGCCGGCGCGAGTCAACCCGCTGTTGCCGCTTGCCATCGCTCCATCCGAGACCATGTTGTAGGCTCGCGACCGGCAGCGGCCTGAGCCCTGGCCGACGGGCCACTCGCGTGGATGATACATGCAGGACGAACTGACCAAGATCGAGCTCTTCCTTGACGAGGTGCGCCAGCGCTGGCCCCGGAATGCGGAACTGGTGCTGACGCGCGGCTTCTTTCTGCTGTGGCAGGATCTGCAGCAGCCCCGCCCGTTTCGAGTCGACGACGGCGCAACCCTCACCCTGCGCGATACGGCTTTGGAGCTGGTGGAGGACACGGAGCGCGTCGCGTTCTGCACCTGGGACGCCGAGGAGATGTGCCCCGTCCTGATCGTCGAGGGGCGCACGGCGGTGCAGCGGGTGCTGCTGCTCATCCAGGACGGCGAAGCGGTGATCGAGGAGCAGTCGCCGACCTTCCTGGAGGACACGGAGGTGACCTACGGCGAGCGCCTCGAGGTCGTCTATGATATCCTCGACCACCTGCGCCGCAGTGGGCGTCAGGGCGAGGCGAGGCGCTTGCGCGGGCAGGGTTTCCGCGAGCTGCTGGAGGCGGTTGCCTGCCACCACGCGCCGCGCGTGGTCCGCGTCATGCGGCAGTTGCGCAGTGAGTTCCGCGACCGCCTGATCGACCGAGCCTTGACCGAGTTCGCCATCGACGAAGTGACGCAGCAGCTCGAGCTGCCGCTGGGGGGATCGTTTGCCCCGGTCAGTAAAGAGCCGGCGGCGTTGCCGCTTGAGCCGCTCCCGGCCACCGGTCCCGTGGCTGCGGCCACGGATGCCGCCGGCACCTTTGCCATCCCGATGCGGACGCCGCACGAAGCGGTGCTGGATCTGGAGTTGCTCGAGAACTGCTGCCAGTTGCGTGCCGACCACCGGCGGCTGCTCGTGCTGCGCCTGGGCCAGGCGGAGGTGATCGAGCGTTTTGCCGACGGTGATCTGACGCTGCGGGTGCCGCTGACGGACGAGGAGACCATCGTTCGGGAGGGCGATGTGCTCAACGTCATTCGCCACGGCAACCTGACGCCGATCGGCGAGCTGCGGGTAGACCTGATGGACACCGCCGCGTTCTACGGGCGTCTGTCGTGGGAGGCGGCGGATCTGCCGCATCCGGTCGATGACTACCTCTGTGCCATCATGCGCCGGGGGCCGGATGAGTTCATCGCCAGCGGCATGTCAGCGATCGCGGCGATGTCACGGCAGCCGGAGCCGGCCCTGTCGGTCTCGCTGCGCTGCATGCTGGGGCTGCAGGAGACGGCATTCGATGGCCGCCCGGGCGAGGCGCCGGCGCACTTCGACCCGTCGCAGGCGCGCGCCTTCGCGGCGGCGGTGCAGGAGGCGAACCCGCTGGTGTTTGTGCAGGGGCCGCCGGGCACCGGTAAGACCAGCGTCCTCGAGCAGGTGGTGCGGGGGTTGTGCGCGCGCGGACGGCGCCTGCTGATCACCGCCCCCTCCAATACGGCGGTGGACAACCTCTGTCGACGCCTGTCCGGTCTGCCGCTGCTGCGCATGGGCTACAGTCGCGAGGCCGTGGCGCCCGACGTCGCCGCGGCCTTCTGGCACGACGACGCCGCGGTCCGCGAGCACGTGGCCCAGCGTCGTGCGGCCACTGGCAGTCTGATCCTGGCGGGCACGCCGATCGGGCTCCTGCGCTGCGACCAGGCGCGCCGTGAGTGCGAGGCCCATGGCCCGTTTGACACCCTCGTTTTCGACGAAGCCGGTATGGCCCGTGCCGATGAGATGATGCTGTGCGTCTCGCTGGCCAACCGCGCGGTCTGCTTCGGCGACCCGATGCAGTTGCCGCCGCACCCGCTGGAGCCGGCGCTACTGGCGGAACTGGCGGAGCGCACCGGCGTCCGCCTCCCCTCCCACTGGCGCCTCGTGACCCACAGCGGCCTGCAGTGGCTGACCGAGAATCGCGGCTTCCCACTGCTCCTGCTGAACCAGTCCTACCGCTGCCAGAACCCGCGCCTGATGCGCTTCGCCTCGACCTTGTTCTACGACGCCCGCGTCCGCGCCAACGACCAGGCGGAGTACTTCTCGTTGCCCTTTGCCGAACGTCGGCGCCGTTTTCCGCCCAGCACCTTGCGGCTGTACCGGACCAGCGAGTTGCCGGCCGCGCTGCGCGCCGAGCGGCTGGTGCTGGAGGGCAAACGCCCCGGCTTGGAGAATCGTCTGGAGGCCGCGCTGGCCGTCGACCTGGTGCTGGACTGCCTGAAGCGTTACCCCATGTCCGAGATCACCGTCATCTCGCCCTACCGGCGGCAGGTCCGCTTGATCCGCGGCGCGCTGACTCTGGACGCCGTCCGCGGCATTCTCGGCGAGGCGACGCCTGATGCGGCCGAGTGGAAGGCCTTCCTGCGGGCCCGCATCTCGACGGTGGACAGCTTCCAGGGGGGCGAGAGCGACGCGGTGATCATCACCTACGTACGCAGCAATTCCGGCACGGGCATTGGCTTCGTCGGCGATCCGAACCGGGTCAACGTCACGCATACGCGGGCGCGCCGGGAGATGCTGGTGATTGCCGATGCCGACTGCCTGCTGCAGCAATGCCGCAGCGACACCTTCCGGCGGATGGTCCGGGCGTTCGACCGCGATGGGGACGTGGTGACGGTCACCGCGGCGATGGCGGCCCGCTTGCCGGCCCTGTCCGAGGAGGCGCCGGCGATGGTCGGCGCCAGCGATGCCAGTGGCGACCAGGACACCGCCGCGGCCACGAATGACGGGTGAGCGGGTTGTGGGCCTGGAAAGGAGCCGTGCCGATGCGCATCTACCTGATGACCGACATGGAGGGCGTCTGCGGGATCGTGAACTTCGAGGATTGGTGCGTCCCAGCCAGTCGCTACTACGAGAAGGGCAAGGCCCTGCTGACCCAGGAGGTGAATGCCGCCATCGACGGCTTCCTCGCCGCTGGCGCCACGGCGGTGACGGTGGCTGACGGGCACGGGTGCGGTGCGGTCGACAGTACGCTCCTGCACCCGCGGGCCGAGCTGATGCGCGGTTGGCCGGAGTCCTGGCCGTTCTTCCTGGACGCAGCTCAGTACGATGCGGTGGCGTGGGTCGGGCAGCACGCCAAGGCCGGAACCTGCCTGGCGCACCTGGCGCATACGCAGAGCTTCGGCTACCGGGACGAGTCGGTCAACGGCGTCTCGATCGGCGAGTTCGGCCAGTTCGCCCTGTGCGCCGGCGAACTCGGCGTGCGGGCCATCTTCGGCTCGGGGGACCAGGCCTTTGCCGATGAGGCCCAGGCGCTGATCCCGGGCATCGGCACGGTGGCCGTCAAGCGGGGCACCCAGTCCGACCCCGGCCATTGCCTCCCCGAGGCTGCCTACAGTCGGCACAACGTGCACGCGGTCCACCTCAGTCCCGAAGAGGCCCGTAAGCGCATTCGCGCCGGCGCGGAAGCGGCGTTACGGCGGGCTGCGCAGGAGAGCTTCGGCCTCCTGAAACTGCCGGCGCCCTACAGCCGCGTCACCGTCCTGCGCGGGACCGAGGCCCAGCCCCCCAGGGTAGCGCGCAACACGCACCCGACCAGCATCATCCAGCTCTTCCGACAGCCGTTCAGCTTCCAGCCCATCCAGAGGTGTGACCCGCTGGCCTTGGCGTGAGCTCGGCGGCTACGGGGATCCCACGCCTCAGCGGCCGCGCTTACGGCGCATGGCGGCGGGACTGATACGCTTCTTACGCGGGCCCTTCTTGGCCTTGGTGGCGGACGGTCCGGCCGAGCGTGCGCCGCCGGCGGCGGCCATGGCAGCACCCATGCCGGGCACACCCCCCGTCATCCCGCCGAGCCCACCGCCGCCCATCAGGCCGCCGAGGCCGCCCAGCATACCGGCGGCGCCGCCGCGGCCGAGCTTGGCCATCACCGTGCGCATCATGGTGAACTGCTTGATGAGCTGGTTGACCTCGACCACGGTGACGCCACTGCCGCGGGCGATGCGCAGACGGCGGTTGGTGCCGAGGATCTCGGGCTGCCGGCGTTCCTGCCGCGTCATCGAATTGATGATGCCCTCGATACGGCCAAACTCCGCCTCGTCGACATCCATGCCATCGGCCAGGCCGCTGGCCCCAGGCAGCATCTTCATCAGCGACATGACGCCGCCCATCTTGCGGATCTTGCCCAGTTGCCCGATGAAGTCCTCGAAGTTGAAGGTGGCACCACGCAGCTTTTCCTGCAGTTCCGCCGCCTCCGTGGCCTCGTACTGCTCGGCCGCCTTCTCCACCAGGCTGACGACGTCGCCCATGCCCAGGATACGACCGGCCATGCGGTCGGGATAGAAGGGCTCCAGGTCCTGCGTGCGTTCGCCGACGCCGACGAACTTGATGGGCTTGCCGGTGACTTTGCGCATGGAGAGCGCCGCGCCGCCGCGGGCATCGCCATCGAGCTTGGTCAGCACGATGCCCGAAATGCCAAGGGCCTCATCGAAGTGCCGGGCCACCGAGACGGCCTCCTGGCCGAGCGCGGCATCGGCGACCAGCAGGATCTCCTGCGGCTGGGCCCGGCGCTTGACCTCGACGAGTTCCTGGATCAGCTCCGCGTCGATCTCCAGGCGGCCGGCGGTGTCGAGCAGCAACACGTCGCAGCCCAGTTCGACGGCCCGCTTGCGGGCGTCAACGGCCACCTGGGCCACGTCCTTGGCCTGCCGGTCCGTGTAGACGGGAACGCCGAGTTCGCGGCCGAGGATCTCCAACTGGTCGATGGCGGCGGGGCGTTGCAGGTCGCAGGCTGCCAGCAGCGGTTTGCGGCCGGCCTTGTCACGCAACAGCAGGGCCAGCTTGGCGCTGGTGGTCGTCTTGCCGGAGCCATGCAGACCGCAGAGCATGATCACGGCCGGCTTGCCGCCCAGGTCAAGGGGCGCCGTGCTCTCGCCCAGCAACTGCACCAGGTGGTCGTGCACGATCTTCACGGCCTGCTGACCAGGCGTGATGCTCTTCATCACGGCTTCGCCCATGCAGGCCAGGCGGACCTCGCTGATGAAGTCCTTGGCGACGTGGTAGTTGACGTCGGCCTCCAGCAGCGCCCGCCGGATCTCGTTCATAGCGTCGCTGATGTTGGTTTCGGTCAGGCGGCCACGGCCCACCAGGCTGCGGAAGGCGTTCTTGAAACGGTCTGTCAGTCGTTCGAACATGGTGTCGTGTGCTTCCTTGTGCCGGGCGCCACCGGCTCAGTAGACCAGGGCGCCGTCGGCGGCCGTACAGATCATGATGTCCGAAACCAGTCCGGTGCGTTCACGGTAGAGCTGGCCGAGAGCGCTGGCGTAGGCCGCGGCCTGTGCCGCCTGAACCAAGTGCACCGTGATGCCGCCAAAGCCGCCGCCGCTGAGGCGGGCGCCGATGGCTCCGGGCAGACTGCGGCCGCAGGCCACCAGCGTATCCAGCTCCGCGGTGCTGTTCTCAAAGTAATGCGTTGAGCTGTGTTGCGACTCGAACATAAGCTCGCCGAAGCGCCCGATCTCGCCGGCCTGCAGGGCGCTGACGCCGGCCTCGACGCGGGTGATCTCGCCCACCACATGCAGGGCCCGCCGGTACACCACCGGATCCAGGTCGGCGCGGGCGGCTTCAAGCTGCGCCAGCGAGACATCGCGCAGGGCGGCGATGGCCGGGGTGCGGCGCTGCAGAACCCGCACGGCCTGTTCGCAGGCCTCACGCCGCTCGTTGTACTCGTTGGTCAGGTTGTGCTTGACCATGCTATTGGCCACCACCAGGGCGGTTCCGGCCGGCAAGGGCACGGTGCGTACCGCGAGTGAACGGAAGTCACTGTAGACCAGGTGCCCGGCCTCGCCCTTGAGCGAGCTGAACTGGTCGAGCAGCCCCGTCTTGGCGCCCACGTAGAGATTCTCACAGGCCTGGCCGATCTTGGCCTGTTCACGCCAGTCCAGCTCCCGCCGCGCCAGCCGCAACAGCGCCAGCAGCATCGACATCTCGAGGGCCGCGGAACTGCTCATGCCGGCCGACATGGGCACCGTGCTGCCCAGGACCGCATGGAAGCCGGGGACGCGGATCCCGCGCTTCTCCAGCTCGACCACCAGGCCCTTGATGTAGTTGGCCCAGTCGCCCTTGTTGGGCGCGCCGAGGGCGGCCACATCGAAGCTGCACTCGGAGCGGTTAACGCCATCCACGACCCGACACTGCGTGCTCCCCGACGGCGCGGCGGCCACGAAGGTGGCACGATCGACGGCGACGCTGAGCACGGTCCCCTGGTTGTAGTCCGTATGGTTGCCCAGGATCTCCAGGCGCCCCGGGGCGCGCGTCATGACCTCCGGCGCTGCCCCAAAGGCGGTGCGGAAGGCCTGGTCGAGGGTCTTGCGCATATCCATGCCTGGCATCTCCCGTAGCGATCTCAGAGGACCGCCGCGGCGGCGGCGCGGCCAGCGGCGAAGGCCCGGAGGTTCGCGGTTACCACCTCGTCGCCCTTGCGTGCAAAGGCCTGTTGGATAGTTCCGGTCAGGGCCTCCTCCGGCAGGTCCAGGAAGGGGCTCAGGGCGCCCAACATCACGATGTTCATGGCCTTGGCCGAGCCGCATTCCTTGGCCATGGCCCCGGCGTCGATGACCAGGCTGTTGGGGCGGCTGCGCAGTTCTGCGAGCAGCGCCGCCTCGTCGGGGTAGTCGGCGATATTGCGGACGGCTTCGGTGTTGGCCAGCAGCACGCCATCCGGGCGCAGGTTGTGGGCCTGGCGCAGGGCCTCCATGGGCTCGACGGAGAGGACGACATCGGCACTGCCGGGCGCGATGAGGTCGGAGTAGATCAAGGCGGAGGACAGGCGCAGATGCGCGACCACGGCCCCGCCGCGTTGCGCCATGCCGTGGACCTCGCTCTGTTTGACGTGGAGGCCGCGGCTGACGGCCGCCTGGCCGACGATGGTGGCGATGGTCAGGATGCCCTGGCCGCCGACCCCCGCCAGGATGATATCGTTCTTCATGCAGCTCGCTCTTCCGTAGCTTACGCGCCGCGCTTTCCGGGATCAGTGCGGTTTGCGGCGCTGCGTCTGAATGCACTCGCGTTGGGCGATGACCACCGAGACGCCGCTGTGGCCGAGGATCTCGGCCCGCAGGACGCGCACATTCTCGTCATGGTTCTTCGGCAGCGGGATGATGACACGGAGGTGCTCGCGGGGCACGCCGAGGCCCAGGCAGATCTGCTCGATCTTGCCCATGCCGACCGAGTCCTGGCCACCGGTCATACCCGTGGTGTCGTTGTCAAGGATGAACACGGTGAGGTTGCTGTTCTCCCACACCGCATCCAGCAGGGGCGTGATGCCGGAGTGCGTGAAGGTCGAGTCGCCGATGACGGCCACGGTCGGCCCCAGACCGGCATCCGCCGCGCCTTTGGCCATGCTCACCGAGGCCCCCATGTCGACGCACGAATCGATCGCCTTGAAGGGTGGCAGGGCGCCGAGCGTGTAACAGCCGATGTCGCCGAAGACGCGCCCTTCACCTACCTCCGCCATGACCTCCAGGAGGGCCTTGTACGAGAAGATGTGCGGACAGCCATCACACAGGCGCGGCGGCCGCTGGCGCAGCAGCGGCGAGGGCGGCGGCGTGGGCGCCGGCGCCCGGCCCAGGGCCGCCGCCACCAGGGCGGGGTTCAGTTCGCCGGTGCGTGGCAGGTGACCGGTCAGGCGCCCGCGGACGTTCCCCGCAGGGCCCAGTGGACCGTGCAATTGCTGCTCGACCAAGGGCGCGCCATCCTCCAAGACAAGAACCTGCTCGCAGCGTTCTAATAGACTACGCAGCAACTGTTTAGGTATCGGATACTGGGAGAGCTTGAGGACCGGATAGGGGCAGGCCTCCGCCGATCCGAAGGTCTCCATGAGGTAGTTGAAGGCGATGCCGCAGGCGATGATTCCCAGCGCGGTATCGCGGCCCTCGAGCAGACGGTTATACGGGGAGGCATCGCTGCGCGCGACGAAGTCGTCCTGACGCGCCACCAGGCGCTCGTAGTTGGCGCGGGCGATGGCCGGCAACAGGACGAAGCGCTGCCGCTGGGCCGGCAGCGAGGTGCTGTTCTCGGCCCGTACCGGCGCCGGCTGGATGTCCGCCCGCGAGTGTGCCAGACGGGTGGTCAACCGCAGCAGCACCGGAAGTTGCAGGCTCTCGGACAGGTCCAGTCCGGAGCGGGCCATATCGTAGGCCTCCTGCTGGTTGGCCGGCTCCAGACAGGGGATCAGCGCGAATTGGCCATAGAAGCGCGAGTCCTGCTCGTTCTGGCTGGAATGCATGCCGGGGTCGTCGGCGGCCACCACCAGCAGGCCACCGTGGGTCCCGGTGATGGCAGCGTTGATGAAACCGTCCGCGGCCACGTTCAGTCCCACGTGCTTCATGCAGACCATGGCCCGCCGGCCGGCATAGGACATGCCGATGGCCTCCTCCATGGCGCACTTCTCATTGGCGGACCATTGCCGGTGCACGCCGCGCTGCGCCGCCTCGGCAGAGGCCTGGAGGTACTCCATGATCTCGGTGGAGGGCGTCCCCGGATAGGCGTAACAGCCACTCAGGCCGGCGTCCAGTGCCCCCTGCGCCAGCGCCTCGTCACCCAGCCATAACTGCGTCGCCATGCCGATTCCTTATCCGCTTGTGCCCGTGCGTTCAACAGCACCTCCCCCGGGGAGCGCCGCAGGCCCGGTAAGGCAGGAACCGGAAATATACCCTCGTGCGCCCGAAACCCAAGCCCGAAAACCGCGGGTCCGCAATGCCTCAGTCAAGCCGGCTCGGACCCGTGGAGGGCGAAGCTCCACGGGGGCGTATGCCCCGCTGAGCCGCGGCCGCACCTTGCGGCCATCGCCGGGGACGGCTCACCGCCTGCACGCAGGTCCTGCTGGACAGCAGGATTCGCCAAGGAAGCGATAGCGAACCGCCTGCGGCACTGGAGGGCGAAGCTCCACGGGGGCGTATGCCCATAGGCGCTAACTTACCGCGCTCCGCGCGGTGCCAAAGCTGTGTCAAGCCACAGCACTCCAAAGCGCCACACGTTGTTGTGGCGCAGCATTATACCGCGTGGCGTAAGCGCCACG